>NZ_LGUG01000004.1:424286-760775 GCF_001274715.1 Aneurinibacillus migulanus
ACAACCGAACGGTACAGAAAACCCGGACTCTAAAGAAGGTAACGGTACAACTGAACCTAATGGTGCAGAAAACCCGGACTCTAAAGAAGGTAACGGTACAACTGAACCTGATGGTGCAAAAAAACCGGATTCTAAAGAAGATAGTAATACGGTGCCAGGCGGTTCAAATCCGGAAGAACCGAAAGCAGTGGAAGATTTACCTGTACAAGTAGACCCTGCTGTACAAGGTGCTGGTACGGAAATAACCGAGAGTATTTTAACGGATGCTGAACTAACCTTTGAAAATACGAACGGAGACCCAGTTAATAGCGTCGATCGGGAGTCGATCATTTCAGTAAAATATAAATGGGCCCTTCCGAATAATCATGGTTATAAAGCTGGAGCAACTTTCAAATTCAACCTTCCAAAAGAACTTATAGTGTATGAGACGATTACAAACCAACCGTTGTTATTTAATGGTGAGGGAATAGGGACATTCACTGTTGACATGAATGGATTAGTTACAGTAGTTTTTAATGATTTCATCGAAAAGCACTCAAAGATTAACGGTACACTTGAAGTTTTATCAAAAATAAGCGAAAAAGTTGTTGTAACAGAAGACAAAATAGTTAAAGTAATTCCAATTGTAGGTGGAGCAGTAAAGGAAATACCGATTACATTCCACCCAAATGGCTCGACTATTGATAAGAAGGGAATTCCAAATAAATCCTATAATACGGAAAGTATTGAGTGGACTGTTGATTTCAACAAAAGCCTAGACGCGATCAAAAACGCTGTCTTACGTGACCCCATTCAAGACGGCCAAGAGCTACAAGCGAGTTCGATTAAAGTTTATAAGCTAATTACGCAGTTGGATGGCAATGTCACATTAGGAGAAGAGCTTACCTCTGGATTTACGATTGGAAAAACAGATGATAAAGATTTTCAGATAAACTTCGGAGATATTTCAACAGCCTACCGCGTCGTCTACACAACGAAGCTTGCAGATCAAGACGCGACAAAGTTTGACAACAAAGCGATTTTATCAGGGGATGGTTTTACAGATAAAGAAGCGACCGCATCAGTAGGCGTTAAACGTGGCGTTGCTTTAGCGAAAAAATCAACAAAGTATGATGAAGTAACCCAAACCATCACATGGGAAATTCAATACAACTATAATGAAAAGGCGATTGCTAAAGCGGATGCTTTGTTGAAGGATTTCTTTAATAATACGCAAGAGCTTGTAGGCAGTTCTTTTGTGGTGAAAAAAATAACGATTGATGAAAATGGTAATGAAAGCGGGGAAGGAGAACTATTTACAAACTACACAGTTACTCCAAAATCTGAAGGCGATAAAAATGGATTCGAGCTTCAATTCAATCAAGATATTAATGAAGCTTATAAAATTACTTATCAAACAAAAGCAAAAGATCGCGTTTTTGATAGTGAAAAAATCACAAACGAAGTAGAAACAGGCGGCAAAAAGGCTACAGGAACGAAAGAGATTTATCAACAAATCTTATACAAAGCGAATTATAAAGACTACCCTGAAACAGATTATGGAAAGAAAATAACAACTTGGGGTATCTCTTTCAATGTAGACAGTCACTTGATGAAAAATGTGAAGCTAACAGATACATTTCCAAATAAGGGGCTTACATTACTCCCTGAATCACTTACAATCATAAACAAAAAAACCAATGGGAAATTAGAAATAGATAAAGATTATAAGTTGATCGATAAAGGTGAAAACGGTTTTGAAATTGAGTTTTTACACGAAATTAAAGAACTACACTATATTAGCTATAAAACAAAATTTAATTATGAAGATCGAGAAGATAAAACGAAAAATTATTTAAACAATAAGGCAGTTATTACATGGATTGATGAGAATGGTAAGGAGCAAACAAAAGAATCAACTGCGACATTCACTCCAGATTCTTATACGCAATCCAACGGCTTTAAGAATGGTAAGTACAACGCTGTTACCAAGGAAATCACTTGGAATATTGGGGTTAACTACAATCTTAAAACGCTTTCCGCTGCATCTGTTGAGGATGATATTCAAGGTGATCAAGTAATTGACCGTGATTCCTTAAAGGTCTTTAAAATGACCTTAACAGGTGGGGCGAATGGTACGAAGCAGGAAGAAGCCATTGAAAATACCGACTATAAAATTGATTGGGACCCTAATGGCAAACCAGGCTTCAAAGTAAGCTTTCTAAAAGAGATTAATTCTGCGTATTTAATCGAGTATAAAACAAGCCTGAAAGATAAGCTAGTTAAAGATAAATACGATAATAAAGCGACACTTTATAACGGAGCAGAAAAAGTAACCGAGTTGACTGCAAGTGTATCTGTGTCACATGGTGGCGAGTATACAACAAAATCAGGCGAACAAAATGGAAAAATTATCGATTGGAAGGTTAATATCAACTTCGGACAGTCGAAAGTGTCAAATGCTAAAGTAATCGACAAACCAAGTGAGAACCAATCACTTCTTGAACAGTCTTTCCATCTGTACGCTACCTCAGTAGTTGAGAACGGAACAGTGACGAAAGGAAAAGAGCTACAAAAAGATGTCGATTATACACTTGAGTTTAACAACACTGGCTTTAAGCTTGCCTTCAAAGAAGATATTGACAAACCGTATATTTTAGAGTATCAATCTCTTATTCTTGCCAAAGTAGGAGATAAGGTTAATAACGATATTGAGTTTACAGGTGACCAAATTACCACTGAAACTACAAAGTCTACATCCACTATTACAGTAAAAAGAACGACAGGCTCTGGTACTGGGAGTGGCGAGGTTGGTAAATTGGAAGTAATTAAGGTTGATGCTAAGGCTGATGAAAACGGTAATAAGAAAAAGCTTGAAGGTGCAACCTTCTCGCTTATTGATTCAGAAAGTAAGGCAGTTATTAAGACAGCGACAACTGACGCTGAAGGTAAGGTAACGTTTGATAGGCTTCTGTACGGCGAGTATCTTTTAAAAGAAGACAAAGCACCTGAAGGATATGTTGTAGGAATTAATGATACAAAAACGGTTGAAATTAATAAAGTAGACAACGTAGTAGAAATTGCCAATGAAAAAATTAAGCAAGCAGTTGAGTTGACAAAAGTTGGTGATGATAAAGATAAGGATGGCAAAGCCTTCAAACTTAAAGGCGTAGAATTTGAGCTTCAGCGTAAGGAAGGATCAGATTTTGTCAAAGTAGGTACACATACAACTGATGACAATGGAAAAATTGTTGTTGCTGATCTTAAAGCTGGAGAATACCGGTTCATCGAAACAAAGGCACCAGAACATTATTTGCTAGACAATACGCCAGTAGAGTTTACGATCAAGGAAAACCAAACCTCTATAGTTAAAGTAGAAAAAGAAAACAAAAGAGGGAAAGGCAGCCTTGCAATTACTAAAGTGGATGCAGCAAACCAAAAGGCTTTCTTAGAAGGTGCTGTGTTTGAACTTTACAATAGTAAGAAAGAGAAAGTTGCAACAAAAACGACTGGTGCAGATGGAAAAGCAACCTTTGAAAACTTACCTTATGACCAATACACATTAAAAGAAGTAACGGCTCCAACAGGATATGCAATCGATAAAACGGAAGGAAATCTTACCGTTAAAATCGATAAAGAGAAAAATGATGTAACGATTAAAAACAATAAAATTATTCGTGCCTTCAAATTGAAAAAAGTTGATACAAATAATTCAAGCATTGGTTTAAAAGATGCTGTATTTAAACTAATGTATAAGAAGTTGGAGACAGACAAGTATGAACCCGTTGAAGGGAAAGATAAATTAACGACAGACGGAAATGGCGTAATTTATGAAGAGAATCTTTCCGAAGGCTACTATCAGCTTATTGAGGTAAAAGCTCCTTCAGGTTATGTGCTAGATAGTAAGCCGATCGAATTTATCATCGAGAAAGAACAAATTAAAGTGTTAGATTTAACAAAAACAAACAACAAGAATAGTTCAGGCGGTTCTGGTGGTTCGGGAGGTTCAGGCGGCCGAGACAAATCGCGAGATCGAGAAGATTCGAATAACCCGGGCAAACCGAATAATCCTGGAAGTCCAAATAACCCGGACAAACCGAATAATCCCGGAAGTCCAAATAACCCGGGCGAACCAAACAATCCTGGAGGTCCAAATAACTCAGGCGATCCAAATAACCCGGGTGAACCAAACAATCCTGGAAGTCCAAATAATCCGGGCGAACCGAATAATCAAGAGGATTCAAACAATCCAGGCGAGCGAGCAGATGTGAATAATCCTAAGGCTTCAAGGGAGCCAGATGTTGATGAAGCACCTTTACTGGAAGCGGACGAAGTGTTGCCTCAAACGGGAGAGCAGGCGAGAGTGGGTACACAATTTGCGGGTATCACTTTGATCCTTATTGGAATCGGGATTATGGTTTATAGAAGAAGAAACACAAAAGCATAATAAATTTTGAGGACTATTGATCGGTTTATTCCTATCATGGTCCTTTTTTTTATGTTTATTAGTAACAGGGGCAATTATAGCTGTATACATCGGATGACTTAGGAAGTCGCAGGAACTAGCGTCAATTGTGTTCATGCCATAAATGCTTCGAGCTCACATGCGGAGATATTGGCTATTAGAGACACTTGCACAAGGCTAAAAAAGTATTGAATTTCATATAAGTAAACAATAATATAATTATAAGTTTATATAAGTGAAGGGGAATGTATGTATGAGGAAAAATACGATTGAAGAAATGTCTTCTTTACTCAAAATCGTGGGAGATAAAACACGCCTTACGATTCTTGGTTACTTGAAGGAGAAAGAGCTGTGTGTATGCGACCTGGTTGATTTATTAGACATGTCACAACCTGGTATCAGTCAGCATTTGAAAAAGCTTCGCGTAGCTGGTATCATCCACGAGCGAAGAGAAGGCACGTGGGCATACTTCCGATTAAATACAGAGCTTGACTCTTATCTTGCTCAAATCATTGATGCTCTCCCTTCACAAACCACTAATTTAAGGAACTATGAGATGACCCGGCAGAACAATTGTTGTGTTGTTGAAGAAGAAAACAAATAGAAGTGGAGGCAAAACATGCAAGCTTGGAGTGCTTTTATTATTTTTGCCATCACCTTAGTGTTTGTGATTTGGCAGCCTAGAGGGCTAAATATCGGGTGGTCAGCGACTGCCGGTGCAACTTTAGCTTTATTGTTCGGGGTTGTTACATTTGGTGATGTTGTGACTGTTACAGGAATTGTTTGGAACGCCACCCTAGCATTTGTAGCCATTATTCTTATTTCATTAATTCTTGACGAAATCGGATTCTTTGAATGGTCTGCGCTACATATGGCACGATTAGCGAAAGGAAGCGGCAGGCGGATGTTTGTTTATGTAGTACTGCTGGGAGCTGCTGTTACTGCCTTTTTTGCAAATGATGGTGCGGCTTTAATTCTTACGCCGATTGTTCTCGCCCAAGTTAGAGCGCTTAAGTTCGATAATAGAATGGTTTTACCTTTTATTATGGCAAGTGGCTTTATTGCTGATACAACCTCAACTCCTTTTATTGTAAGTAATTTGGTTAATATTGTATCCGCAGACTACTTTGGTATTGGATTTGTGGAATATGCAAGTCGAATGATTATTCCTACATTCTTCTCACTAGGAGCAAGTTTACTTGTGTTGTATCTGTTTTTTCGTAAGGATATTCCGAAAGACTATGACGTATCCCAGCTAAGAAAACCTGATGAGGCAATAAAAGATAAAGGGCTGTTCCGCTTATCTTGGTTCGTTCTTGGTGTTCTGCTTGTAGGTTACTTGTTTAGTGAATCACTTGGCATCCCGGTTTCAGTAATAGTAGGTATTGTAGCCATCATTTTTATTATTGCTGCACGACGAAGCCAGGATATTCAGACAGCAAAATTAATTAAAGAAGCACCGTGGGCTGTTGTTGTATTCTCTATCGGTATGTATGTTGTCGTTTATGGACTGCGCAATGCGGGGCTCACTGATCTGTTAGGTCAGATGATTCAAGCGACAGCAGACAAAGGATTATTTGCAGCTACGATAGGAATGGGATTCATTGCAGCTATTTTGTCTTCGATTATGAACAATATGCCTACCGTTATGATTGATGCATTAGCCATTAAAGCCACGCAAACAGAAGGAGTTATCCGTGAAGCTCTTATATATGCCAATGTCATTGGAAGTGACTTGGGTCCAAAGATTACTCCTATCGGATCTCTCGCTACGCTACTTTGGCTTCATGTATTGTCTCGTAAAGGGATAAAAATTACGTGGGGTTATTACTTTAAAATTGGAATTTTGTTAACCGTACCGACCCTCTTTATTACGCTTGTTGGGCTGTATGTATGGCTTACAGTGATTTCATAAGTAGCAATGAAGGAGCGATTTCAAGCAGCAGGACTTGTTTCGATCGGTGAGATGGGTACAACATGCTGCTATGCTGTACAGGATAAAATTTAGGTTCATGACCCTGAAGGTAACGCCTGGGAGATTTTTTGTACAAAAGAAGACTTTGAATTTGAATCCGCAGGTGATCCAGCCGTTGGAGGCGTTTGCTGCGCTCCTGAACCTGTTGAGATTCAGTTCGGAAACCTAGGCAGTTTTAAGAAACAAGAGTCTAAGGAGCAATGATTATGGCAGATAACAAAAAAATCATCTATTTTCTTTGCACAGGTAATTCCTGTCGCAGTCAAATCGCAGAAGGCTTCGGCAAAAAATATTTAGGGGACGAATATGATGTCTATAGCGCAGGGATTGAAGCACACGGCTTAAATCCAAATGCTGTAAAGGTAATGACTGAAAAGAGCATCGATATTTCAAATCAAACGTCTGATATTATCGATCCAGAGCTGCTTAATAAAGCTGACTATGTAGTAACACTATGTGGGGATGCCAATGATAAGTGCCCTATGACGCCTCCTCATATAAAGCGCGATCACTGGGGATTTGATGATCCTGCGAAAGCCACTGGTACAGAGGAGGAGAAGTGGGCTGTTTTCCAGCGTATACGTGACGAGATTGAAGTAAGAATAAAGCGTTTTGCCGAAGAAGGAAAAGTTACCAAGCTGTAAAAGACTGAGTGTTCACAAAAAAGCCTTTATTGTCAAGGAAATGTAATAAAAGGAAAGGATTGTAAACGGTACAATAAGGTTAAGGAGGGATCAATATGAGCAAGCAAATTCGAGTATTTGATAGGTATATGGATAAGACACACCTGACAATTACGGAGGAAGAAGTTTTATTCCATTCTGAACAGCTTGGTGCACTTGATTGGTCTCGTGATCTGGTAAAAACGGATAAAGGTTATTTTGTTAGAGAGCAAAAGAATGCAGAGGGCGCCACTGTCAACTATTATCATATTAGCCAAACAACAGCCGAGCAAATTCTGCAAAATGAGGATAAACGAGAAATTTATAATTTACTGAAAGAAAGTACATCGTATCAGACTTTACAATAAAAGTAACGGCCGGAATTCAGCCTTATTGGCCAGGTTCCGGCTTTTTGTTTTTTCAAATCGGTCGTTTGATTTCATTGTGGAAAAGAGACGAGCGAAGGCGCCCGCGAGCGGTCGGAAAAAGACACGTCGGCCTTTCTTCTGCCGGAGCGCAGGGCGCATCCAATTTCTTCTTTTTCTGAATCTCCTCCTTCCAACCACGCTACCCTGTCAAAATATCAAGTGTAATTTATATAGTAATAGTAAGTGGCGTAATTACGATTTATCTGATATAATACAAGTTAGCGAATAATTAATAATGTCAGTAATTTTGGAGGAGTCTGTCACCCCTGGCCTCTGTATGCCTTCAGAGCCAAGGGTTACAGGCTCCTTTTTGCTTTGCGGGAGCCTTATTACAGGGCTCCTTTTGTTTTTTTTGGAGCCTTGTTATAGGCTCCTTTTGTTTTTTTGTAAAACACACAGCCTATGGAAAGACAACTAAAAGAAGGGTGGAGATGATGGATGCTTATTTTTGAATTAGCGGTAATCTTGCTTGCGTCTAAACTAGCCGGGGATATTAGTGTAAGATTAGGGCAACCCTCCGTTCTAGGCAAATTGCTTATCGGGATTGTGTTGGGCCCTGCCTTATTAGGAGTAATTACAAGCACAGATGTTCTCGGCGAATTAAGCCAAATCGGTGTTATTTTATTAATGTTTATTGCAGGACTGGAAACCGACATTGACGAATTTAAGCGAACAGGAAAAGCTTCAGCCTATGTGGGAATAGCTGGTATTATTGTCCCTTTATCGTTGGGGTATGTAGCTGGTAGTATGATGGGATTGCCTGCTTTGCAATCTGTATTTTTAGGATTATTGTTGTCTGCGACCAGTGTAAGTATCTCCGTCCAGGCACTAAAAGAGATGGGAAATTTAAAATCCAAAGAAGGCACGACCATTCTAGGTGCTGCTGTCATTGATGATGTATTAGTAATTATTGCCTTGGCTTTTGTGATGAGTCTGGCCGGTGGGGATGTAAATCTTGGAATGGTTGTCCTTAAAAAAATTGCATTCTTTGCCATCGCCATTGTACTCGGATGGAAAGTTGTACCTTGGGCCTTGAGGATGTTTGCTCCATTACGTGTCACGGAATCAGTCATTTCTGCCGGGTTAATCATTTGCTTTTTATATGCGTTTTTGGCGGAGTATGCTGGAGTTGCAGCGATTATTGGAGCGTATATTGCCGGGGTTGCGATTAGCTTAACCGACTACAAGCATGAAGTATTTGAAAAGGTGGAGACTATAGCGTATGCAGTATTTGTACCTGTGTTCTTCACCTCCATTGGAGTTTCGGCGAATTTTGCAGGTATAACCAATCATATAGGTTTGATTGTCGCACTTAGCATTTTAGCGATTTTAACAAAATTAATCGGTTCTGCAATAGGAGCCAAGGTAGCAGGCTTTTCATGGAAAAGCTCGTTGGGCATCGGTTCGGCCATGGTGTCCCGTGGAGAAGTAGCTTTAATCATTGCGGCGATTGGGTTAGAAAGTAAGCTATTGCAACAAGATATGTTTACGGTTATTGTCATAGTCGTACTTATTACTACAATTGTTACTCCACCTATGATGAAGTTATTTTTTGCATCGCCAAAAGAAAATAAAAAAAGCATGGCAGGATAGTTAATGGTGAAATTTTAAAGCGATCTCATGGAAATGGGATCGCTTCATTATTTATTCTCGGTAATCCACGCCGTCGGCGACGATTAAGATATCAACGTACTTTGTACCTTTCATGATTCGATTCACGATTGACCCTTTGGCGATTTCTTCCCAGCGGGAGCGGGCGGACTGTCCGAGAACGATCTGAGTAATGCCTTTTTCGTTGACGAAATCAATAATAACCTGTTCCGGCTTGCGGCCAGCTGAAGCACGGATATGAAACTCGGCATTTAAGTCTTTGGCCAGCTTCTCCAATAGCCTCATTTGTTTGCGGGTCGCATCATCCATTTCCTGTACGGAATACAGCGGGATGTTTAGGATATAGAGCTGGCACTTCAGGCGGCTGGCAATGCGCCAACCACGGCGGATAAGCCGTTCAGCGTTAGGACGGTAATTGACACAGACAAGAATTTTTTCGTTTGCACCCCGCATACCGTCAATGCCGTTCTCCTGCTTGTAAGACTCTAGCCGTTCATCAACATCATCGGCGACCTCACGCAGAGCGATTTCCCGGAGGGCGTTCAGGTTTCCTGTGCGAAAAAAATTTTGCAGCGATTGCTCGATTTTCTCCGGCTTATAAATTAAGCCAGCTTTCAGGCGATCACGCAACTTCTCCGGCGGTGTATCGATAAGCTGAACTTCAGCTGCTTCATTCAGAATCCAGTCCGGCACACGTTCCCGTACTTTCACTCCCGTCAACTGTTTAACCGTATCATTCAAGCTTTCCAAGTGCTGAATGTTCATGGCTGTTATTACATGAATCCCTGCTTTTACGAGTTCCATCACATCTTCGTAGCGCTTCTTATTTTTAGAGCCAGGTACATTCGTGTGCGCCAGTTCATCGACAATGACATACTGTGGCCGGCGGGTGAGCAGGCCATCAACATCCATCTCTTGAAATTCTCTTCCTTTATATTGAACACTCTTTAGAGGAAAAACGGGCAGGTTGCCGATTTGTGCGGCCGTTTCGGCACGGCCGTGCGTTTCCACAAGGCCAATGACAATGTCGATGCCTTTTTCCAGCATTTCATTGCCTTCGCGCAGCATCATGTATGTTTTTCCGACACCTGGAGCGGCTCCAATAAAAATCTTCAAGTATCCCCGTTGCTCCCGTTCGATTATTTTTAATAGCTCTTCCGGTGTTTTTCTTTTCTCGTCCCCCATGCTAAAAACCTCCGAAAGCCGCACGCTGATAAGACAGCAAGCGGCATCTACTTTCTTCAATCGTATTATTTGAAAAACATACCAGGCATGTTAACACTCAGTGGGGGATGAAGAACTCCCACTGAGTGAAGTTTCACTTTATTTGATTTGTTTTTGCAACGCGCGGTTTATAGCGAGTATATTCACGCGCGGTTCACCGAAAATGCCAAGCTGCCTTCTTTCGGTATGCTGATCCACTAAAGCGAGAAGAGTCTGTTCACTAAGGCCAGTCGCTTTGGCGATTCGCGGAATTTGTGCTTTAGCGGCTTCGGGCGATAGATGAGGATCGAAGCCGGAAGCCGAAGCTGTGACCAGGTCAGCCGGTACTTGTTTGGATAACGCCGGATTATCATTGCGAGCCGCATTCACTGCCTCTTCTATGCTTTTAACATATTCTTTTGAAGAAACTGCAGCGTTGGTTGCTGCAGAAGCTGTTGGATTATAGTCGGCAGCCGATGCTCGTGGATGAAAATATTGCGGTGATGTGAAAGCTTGTGCCAGCAACTCTGAGCCGATTACTTTTCCGTTTTCTTCTATTAAACTTCCCTGCGCTTGATGTGGGAATAGCACCTGTGCGATACCGGTGGTCAAAAGAGGGTAGAGAAGACCGCAGATAAGCATAAGCAGCATGGAAGAGCGAATTGCAATAAGTACTGATTTCATTATTTTCTCCTCGCTTTATATGCCGGATTACAGCAAACCGGACAAAATCATATCGATTAATTTGATACCGATGAACGGAACCGCTACGCCGCCCAGTCCGTAGATGAACAGATTGCGGCTTAACAGTCGATTGGCGCTCATTGGCCTATATTTAGCCCCTTTCATTGCAACAGGAATGAGGAGCGGGATAATAACTGCGTTGAAAATGAGCGCGGACAGAATGGCGGATTGCGGCGATGCGAGATTCATAATGTTCAATGCGTTCAACTGTGGCAACGCCATAATGAACAGTGCCGGGATAATGGCAAAATACTTGGCGATATCATTGGCAATTGAGAAAGTGGTGAGTGCGCCACGTGTAATGAGCAACTGTTTACCTATCTCGATGACAGACAAAAGCTTCGTCGGGTCAGAGTCCAGATCGATCATATTGGCAGCTTCTTTGGCAGCCATAGTACCCGAATTCATGGCGAGCCTAACATCGGCTTGCGCAAGCGCCGGGGCGTCATTCGTTCCGTCTCCGGTCATGGCGACGAGCTTGCCTTGTGCCTGTTCACGCTTGATCGCGGCAATTTTATCTTCCGGCTTCGCTTCGGCAATGAACTCATCGACACCAGCTTCCTGCGCGATTGTCGCCGCGGTCAGCGGATTGTCACCTGTACACATCATCGTTTTAATTCCCATTGCCCGTAGCTCGGCAAACCGTTCTTTTAAGCCTGGCTTTACGGTATCCTTTAGATAGATGACGCCAAATACCTTGTCATCAACTGCTACAGCCAATGGAGTGCCTCCCGCTTTGGCGATGCAGGTCGCTTTATCTTCCAGATCACGTGGCAGCGAACCATTTTGTTCGGTCACGAACTTCTTAATCGCATCGACAGCGCCTTTACGGATTTTCGTTCCGTCCGTCAAATTAAGTCCGGACATACGGGTCTCCGCCGTAAACTCGATAATTTCCGCATCACGGTACTCGCGTTCAGACCAATTGGCCTCAAGGCTATTGGCCAGTTCGACGATAGAACGCCCTTCCGGTGTCTCGTCCTTTACCGACGATTGCAGGGCTGCGAATGTTGCTTCTTGTTTTGATACACCTTCTATTGGGATGAATTCGGCAGCCATCCGGTTTCCGAAAGTAATCGTCCCGGTTTTATCGAGAATCATCGTATCAATGTCACCTGCCGCTTCGACCGCTTTACCAGACATGGCGAGCACATTGAAACGGGTAACCCGGTTCATCCCCGCGATACCAATTGCAGATAACAGGCCGCCGATGGTTGTCGGGATGAGGCAGACAAGCAATGCGATGAGCGTGGCTATATCTAATGTAACGTTCAGGTAGGTAGCCAACGGAACGAGCGTAATGATAACAAACAGAAAGATAAGGGTCAGCACTGCCAGCAGCGTAGTTAGCGCAATCTCATTCGGCGTTTTCTGACGGGAAGCACCTTCGACAAGTGAAATCATGCGATCCAGAAACGATTCGCCGGGATCGGTCGTTACCTTAACGATAATGTAATCAGATACGACGCGCGTACCACCGGTAACGGAGGAGAAATCACCGCCTGCTTCCTTAATAACGGGTGCTGATTCTCCGGTAATAGCCGATTCATCGATAGAAGCGAGCCCTTCAATAATTTCGCCGTCGGACGGGATGATGTCTCCCGCATCGACGCGAACGATGTCTCCTTTACGAAGTTGAGTTGATGAGACTTCTTTAATGTAACCGTCTTTTTGCAATAGTTTGGCGATTGTGTCCGATTTTGTTTTCCGCAGTGTATCAGCTTGAGCTTTGCCGCGTCCTTCAGCCAGCGCTTCGGCGAAATTAGCAAATAGTACTGTAAAGAAAAGGATAAGGAATACGGCTATATTATATTCTCGACTCACCGTGCTCGCACCGAATGCGTCAGGTGCGAGGGAGAGAATGAGTGTGATAATTGTGCCGACTTCAACGATAAACATCACAGGGTTTTTTACCATGGTCAGCGGGTTTAATTTTTTGAATGAATCAATGATTGCCTGCATGACAATCTCTTTATCGAGTGTTTTTTTCTGCTCAGTCGCCATAAAACATCCTCCTTATATCAAGCGAAAACCATAATATCTATTTCCACATGCTTAACTGTTCCGCAATCGGACCGAGTGCGAGGGCCGGGAAGAAGGTCAGCGCACCGATAACTACGATAATTACGAACAGAATCAAAGCGAACAGTGGAGAATCGGTTCGAAATGTACCGATTGTCGCAGGTGCCATCCGTTTGGTTGCCAGTGAACCGGCGACAGCTAGCAAGGCGATGATCGAAACATAGCGTCCAAACAGCATAACAAGTCCGATTGCCATGTTATAGAAGTTCGTGTTGGCCGATAGTCCGGCAAAGGCGGAACCGTTGTTTGCCGCACCGGATGTGAAAGCGTACAATACTTCAGAGATACCATGTGAGCCTGCATTCAGAATGGAAGCCATTGACTCGGGACGAAGGAATGCGATCGCGGTCGGTACCATGATGATGACCGGGTGGGCCAACAGGGCAATAGATGCCAGTTTGATTTCTTTGCCTTCGATTTTTTTACCGAGAAATTCCGGTGTCCGTCCTACCATCAAGCCGCAAATAAAAACAGTGAGTATCACGTACAGCAGACCGTTCATTAGACCGACCCCGTCACCGCCAAATACATTGTTCAGCATCATCTGTGCCAGCGGGACCAACCCGCCGATCGGAGTCAATGAATCATGCATATTGTTGACTGAGCCGGTAGTGGCAGCAGTTGTAACCGTCGTAAATAGAGCGGATTCGGAATAGCCGAAGCGTACCTCCTTGCCCTCCATGTTGCCTGAAATTCCCAATGTCTGCAGGGCCGGTGTGCCTTTATATTCGGCAAAGAAAACGGTGGCGAGCATAATCAGGAAAATCGCAGCCATTGTAGCAAATACCGTCCAGCCCTGCCGTTTGTTTTTAATCATAACGCCGAACGCATACACGAGTGCAGTAGGAATGAACATCATGCACAAGATGTGTACGAGGTTGGTCAGCGGCGTAGGATTTTCAAACGGATGTGAGGCATTCATGCCAAAGTAGCCTCCGCCATTCGTTCCGATGTGCTTAATAGATTCTAGAGAAGCCACCAGTCCGCGGGTAATGACCTGTTGTGCTCCTTCCATCGATGTCGCCGTTTGTGCACCATCTAGCGTTTGCGGTGCCCCCTGGAATACGAGGAACAGAGCGACTAGCAAAGAGAGCGGCAGAAATACACGGGTAAGTGAACGAATCAGGTCAACATAGAAGTTGCCGAGATTGTCCTTCTGAGCGGTTAGCCCCCGGATGAAAGCGATGGCGGCAACCAGACCGGTAGCAGCGGATGTAAACATCGGAAAGGTAATCGCCAGCATTTGTGATAAATAAGAAAGTCCGTTCTCTCCGCTGTAGGCCTGCCAATTTGTATTCGTGATAAACGATGCTGCCGTGTTGAACGCGAGTGCGCTCGGCATGTTATCAATCCCGTCCGGGTTGAATGGTAAATATTTCTGTAGGCGCAATACCGCATACATCAGCATCGTCATAACGAAGTTGGATAACAGCAGGGCCATGACGTATTGCTTCCAGCCCATTCTTTCGTTTTCATGTACGCCCATAATGCGGTACAACACTTTTTCTATAGGCCCGAACACCTTATCGAGCTTTGTTTTCTCGTAGTTAAATACGTTGACGAGATAGCTGCCTGCCGGTTTGATAAGCAGGATAATGATGAGTAGTGTTATGGCTATCTGCACAATTCCTGTACTCATTTGCGAGCCTCCTATATGCAAGACATGACATTAGAATTTTTCCGGTTTAATAAGGACAAAGCATAAATATAAAATCATGGCAAAAGCAATACACACAATAACGGCCATACCATCATCCCCTTTACGTTCGATCGCAGAATTCGGTAAATCCGGTGAAGATAAGAAAAGAAATAATGAATGTACCGATAATGACCACATCATTAAGCATGAGCACGAACGCTCCTTTCTTTTTTGAGATGGCTATAAAAAAAGACCGGTGGATACTCATCTCCCGTTGAACCGCATGGGGAAAGAAAGCCAGGGATGCGGATGTTCTGTTCATGCCTTACTGGCATAGAAACGGAATGTCCGGCTGGCGAACGCGGTTCACTGTCGGAGAAAAAGTACCACCGGTCTACGGAATGCCTGCCCCCTCACCCCGGGTGCGGACCTGCATTCTGTCCACCTGCTCTTTTTCTGAGAAACAGTAGTATAAAATTGTAAGCAAAACAAAAAGACCTTGAAAATATTGAAGAAATCTCTTTTATTACCGGATAAAGGCAATAAAAAAGCCTCCTCAAATAGGCGGTCTTTAGACCTCCCTCGCATTAGCCGACGAAGTTAGCTGACGGGTAGGATGGCGAAAGAGTTGTTCTCATCCCTCCTTACATAACATAAGGATTAACCCCAAAAAAAGTGGGTCCTCCGCTCCCGGGTGCACCGGGACTAGGCCAGGTATGCGGTTGTTGTATGTGATTTATTATAAGAGCGTCCTCATAGAAAAACAAAATCGGGAATTTGGGGGATTTCACGGTATTTTCGGATAAAAAAGAAGGAGTAAGCGTTATCAAATGCATATTTCATACTAAAACGGATTTTATCTTTGATTTTCTTTGTTTTTTAACTCGAATTCACTACGAAGATACAGATAAGAATAGAAAAAAGAAAGTGCGTAAAAGAGGGAGAATAGGAGAAAAAATAAGATAGAGTAATGAAAATTAAGTTTTAAAGCATATTTTGTTGCTTTACAAAGAATGAGATGCAAACGTAAGATGAATCCATCTTTACTTGAAATGAATAATATTTCCATTTGGATCGCTGAGTCCTGATAAGGGAGCGGGGGAACCAAACGCAGGTATGTTTTCCATATACTGCATGGGGTGAATCCCGGGATGACCCGGGTAGGGCGACTCTTACGCCCGAATCCGTCAGCTAACCTCGTAAGCGTGTAGGGGGAGGACTGTTGTCATGATAGTATGACAGCTTCTTTGCTGTGCAAAGTAAAGCCGCTTGAAGACTCCTCTTCTAGCGGCTTTTGTTTGTTTTTATGAAAAGAGAAGGCTAAAGGAGCTTGGAGAAAATGGCACAATCGTGCAAGAACAGGATAGAAGCGATAATTAGCGAAGCATATATTAAATTCTTACGCGAAATCCTCGGTAGAGGACCGAAAGAGACGAAGACGTATATCATCCATGATATGGTGATTATTCGTCTAAAAGAAGTGTTAACGCAGGAGGAAAAGACGCTTGTGCAAATAGAGAGAGGAAGGCCGCTTGTGAAAGAAATGCGGCGAATTTTACGTGAGTCACATAGTGAAAAAACAGAAGCGATTATATCTAGTATTACAGGATGTAGAGTTCTCTCCAGTCATAGTGATATAAGCACTAAGCTAGGGGAGCAAGTAGAAGTGTTTATTCTTGACTGCGATTTGGAAAAGGAATTGAAAGCGAAAACTGTCATATAAGCTATCGGGTAGACTGAATACAGGGGACTTTGTTAGGAAGGACCGGTTGCAGCATGGTAAACGTAAGAGTACAGTCAGGCGGCGGAGCAATGCCTGGCTGTTTTTTATATCAATGCAAGTGGTGTATACAATTTCTGTACAAAAACGTGACGAAAAAATGAAACCTGATCCGTTGATATTCCGTATACAATAATCAGTAATGGAGCCAGCGATTTTGTATCGTTTACCCGGTAGGTATTTTGAGAAGAATGAGTAAAAATCAAACCATGTGGAGGTGTCCCTTCGGGGAAGTAGATGGAAAGTATCATTAATTTAATTTTGGTCGCAGTTTTAATCGTCGCTACGGCGTTTTTTGTCGCTGCCGAGTTTGCGATGATTAAGGTGCGGCCGACCCGGATTAACCAATTGGCGACGGAAGGAAACAAATCAGCTGTCGCCGTACAGCGTATTATTGATAACTTGGACGGTTATTTATCGGCGTGTCAATTAGGCATTACCATTACAGCACTGGGACTTGGCTGGTTGGGGGAGCCGACCGTTCACCATCTGCTGCACCCACTGTTCCTTGAGTATAATGTGCCGGAACAGTTGGCAAATACACTTTCTTTTATTCTTGCGTTTTCTTTCATTACATTTCTACACGTGGTACTTGGAGAACTGGCGCCGAAAACACTGGCGATTCAAAAAGCAGAAGCTATTAGCTTGGGTCTGGCTCGCCCTTTGATTTTGTTCTATAAAATTATGTACCCGTTCATCTGGCTACTCAACGGTTCCGCCGGATTATTTATCCGCATGTTCGGTATGAAGCCGGCTAATGAGCACGAACACGCCCATTCGGAAGAGGAGCTCCGGCTTATTCTGGCGCAGAGTCTAGAAAGCGGGGAGATTAATCCGACTGAATTTACGTATATGAATAACATTTTTAAGTTTGACGAGCGGGTGGCGCGAGAAATTATGGTTCCCCGTACGGAGATAGCGTGTTTATATGTGGAAGACAGTCTACAGGAGCATTTCCAAACGATTCGTCGGGAAGGGTTGACCCGTTATCCTGTAGTTGAGAAGGATAAGGACCATGTTCTGGGGATCGTCCATACAAAAGAGTTGTTTATGAGATACTTAGACAATCCTCAACTGGACATTACAGCCATCATGCGACCGGTGTTGTTCGTAAATGAAGCGACACCATTAGAGACCCTTTTGAAGAAAATGCAAAAACAGCGCCATTCGTTGGCAATACTCGTCGACGAATACGGAGGGACGTCCGGGTTGGTGACGATGGAGGACATTCTTGAAGAAATCGTAGGCGAAATCCGCGACGAGTTCGATGTGAATGAGCGCCCTCCGATAGAGGAGATCGGCAAGAATCACTATATTGTAGACAATAAAGTGCTGTTGGTGGAAGTAGAAGAGTTAACCGGAATGAAAGCTGATCCGGAATTTGATACTGTCGGCGGCTGGCTGTCTGCACACATTACCAGCGTCGAGGAAGGGCAGAAGCTGAAAATCGGGGCATGGCAGTTTACTGTTATGGAAACGGACGGTCTTCAGATTAAACGCATTGAAATTAAGCGTGTGGCTGTCCCTGAACAGGAAAATGGACGCAGTATGGAGTAGACAGAGAGTAAATATATTTTGAAAAAGTATATCAAAGAAAGGGAGAGATCATGTTTAAGCGAATTGGTTTGTTTCTGTTAGTTAACGGGTTGGTCATTGTCACGATTGGCATTGTCACCAGCTTGTTGGGTGTTCGAGGGTACATTACCAAAGAGGGGATTGATTTCAGTGCCCTGCTAATTTTTAGCGCTGTTGTAGGTTTCTCAGGGGCGTTAATATCGCTTGGTTTGTCAAGAATCATGGCAAAATGGGCAATGGGTGTACGTGTAATCGATCCGAATGGGCCGATGCACCCTATCGAGAAGGCACTGCTCGATGAAGTATATAGCTTATCGCGTAAAGCAGGGCTGAAAGTGATGCCGGAAGTGGGAATTTATGATTCACCAGAGGTTAATGCTTTTGCGACCGGGCCATCCAAAAATCGCTCGCTGGTGGCTGTATCCAGTGGCTTGCTTGAGCGGATGGATGATGATGCAGTATCTGGCGTGCTGGCACATGAAGTCGCCCATATTGCCAACGGCGACATGGTTACTATGACGCTGCTGCAGGGGGTAATCAACACGTTTGTCGTGTTCCTGTCCCGTATTTGTGCGTATATCGCTTCTCGTTTTGTTAAGGAAGAAGTGGCACCGATCGTTCATTTTATTGCCGTTATCATATTTGATATTCTATTCTCGATATTGGGCAGCATGGTTGCCATGGCTTTCTCCCGATATCGTGAATATCGCGCGGATGCAGGCGGTGCACAACTTGCTGGTAAAGAAAAGATGATTCATGCATTGCAATCATTACAGCATACAGTTCAATTAGTGGATACAGAACAGAAGTCAGTAGCCGCCTTTAAAATCAGCGGGAAAAAAGGTGGGTTCCTCGGTTTGTTTGCCAGCCATCCGGATTTGGATGATCGGATTGCGCGTTTACAAGCTGGAAGATAACGACAGAGACGGCGATTACATGACCAGCCTATTCAATAGGCTGGTTTTTATCGTTCCCCTAAAACTGGGATAAACAAAAATAGAAATGGTGGCTGATGAGAGATGAAACGCAAAATAGGATGGATACTTGCTGTTTTTCTTGTAACGGTATGGGCATTAACTGCCTGTGCCATACAGGAGGATGGAAAACAGGAAACGAGGGCTCTGGTAGATATAAGTGGGAAAAAATTACAAAAGGCGACCGTAACGAGAGTGGTAGATGGAGATACGTTCGTGGCGAAAGTAGGAGGAAAAGAGCATAAGGTTCGCCTGATTCTTGTAGATACTCCAGAATCAAAAGCGCCCAACCGCCCGAAAGGTTATCTAGGCGAAGAAGCGAAGCAGTATACGATGGAACGCCTGGAAGGAAAAGAAGTATGGCTTGAGAAGGATGTGCAATCCAACGACCGATATGGACGATGGCTGCGTTATGTATATGTGGATGTAGACGGAGGGAAAGGAGAATTTTTTAATGGTACGCTCGTGCGTAGTGGTCTGGCGCGTCTGGCCACCTTCCCGCCTAACGTGAAATATGTAGAACAAATTCGCAAATGGCAAACGGAAGCGAGGAATGCAGAGCGTGGAGTATGGAAGAATATCAAGGAGGCCTTTCCAGATCGAAAAGTAGAGAAATAATCTATATACATCTGATTTGATACATCGACAAATGTTTATGGTGGGAGGTAAGAAAAGAAGGAAGGGCGGTGGGCGGGAGCGGTCGGAAAAAGACACGCTGCCCTTTCTTCTGCCGGATCGCAGGGCGCATCTAACCTCTTCTTTTTCTGACTCTCCTCCTTTCAACCACACTCTCCTGTCAAAATATCAAGTGTAATTTATATAACCGAATATTCTTATAAAAAGTGCAACTGCTATAGCTTATTAGCGTATACAATAGATAATATAAACCATAACGTTTTACTGAATGGTTAAGGTACGTCAACCACTCATCACGTAGAGTATACTCGCTCTTGAAGTGGGGGCTTGTGAGAACAGACAAGTCCGGTTGATTAGCCCCCTGTACAAACAGGAGCCGTTCGGCAAACTTGATTACATTGTGCAATAAGTGCCACACACCTGCGAACCATCAAAAAGAAAGTTTTCTCTATGATTGGCAGCCGAAATGTAGCTATCCTCTTCAACCGAAAGACGAAGTGAAATATGGAGGAAAGGTCTATCTTGTGAAGGGTGTGAAGAATAAGGGAGCGTATGTGAAGATAGAGGGATTGAGCAAACCTGTGAAAACAGCAGGGGTTCAAATTGTCCGGTATGGCAAAGGATTACGCGTCATATAGTCGGACTTACGAGAGGGCGTTAGCCCTCCTTTGTCCGAAGCGCATTCCTCTTACTACCTGTAGAGGTGGGAGTATTCTACGCTATTGATGATAAAAGAAGGGAAGGTAAAAGATGTTTAAAAAATTCATGGCAAAGATAGGAATCGGTTCAGCAAAGGTCGATTTGGTGTTGCGTGGAAGTGAATATACTCTGGGCGATGCTATAGAGGGTGAATTGGTGCTTCAGGGCGGAGCTGTAGAGCAATACATCAACAAAGTTGATGTACAGTTCATGCTGGCACTGCGCACAAAGAAAAATGAACATCGACGGGCGATGGCTACGATTCCTTTCGACTGCCGTTTTATGCTTGGTGCAGGTGAAAGAAAGACACTTCCATTCATGTACCAGTTACCGAAGGATTTACTTATTTCCAGTCACGCGGTGGCCTATTATTTTACGACAAATCTGGATATCGCGGCGGGAGTGGACAGTCAGGATAATGATTATATTCGTGTTAATCCGCCGACACGTTTTACTAACATCATTACAGCTTTTGAAGAATTGGGTCTGCGAGAAAAGCATGACTCACGTGCATTTGATGGATATGCGCAAGAGTTCGAGTTTTTCCCCACAGCATTCCTGCAAGGCAGCGTAAGGGAAGTAGAATTCATCGCCGCTATCGAAGAAGAGCAAATCCGCCTGTTGCTTGAGCTGGATATACCTTCCTTTAGTCGGGAAATGGAAGTAAAGCGGGAAGTTGTTTTGTCTAATGAATTGCTAGCTGATGTTGCGCGTTTACGGGACTACTTACAGCAAATGATGGAGGAAATGATCGAAAATCCGAATGCGTACCTTCAGCAGCGTCATATGATGGGATATGGGCACGGACACCAGCATCGTCATAGCGGTTTCGGAGGAGCTATGGGTGGATTTGCAGCTGGTATACTGGGTGGTCTGGTATTGTCAGAGTTGATGGATGGAATGATGGGTGATACGGAAGAAACAGAGGGTGCATTTGACGGCGGTGAAGAAGGCGGCGGAGACGGTGGTTTCTTTGGTGATATGTTTGGCGGCGGAGACGAATAATTCCTAAAAGCAAAATTGCTTGACGGAGGTGGCCCTTCGGGGAGCGGATGGATGGTGTCATAAGTTGGTTGCTTGTCGCTTTGCTTTTTGTCACCACAGCGGGATTGGCTATTCGCCTGTTTAACATAAAATCTGCGGACAGGCACATCCGTTCGGAGGAAGAGCTTCGCCTTATGCTGGCGCAAAGCCTAGATAATGGCGAAATTAATCCTACGAAATATGCGTATGTGAACAATATCTTTAAATTCGGCGCTCGGGTGGCGCGGGAGATTATGGTGCCACGTACAGAGATGGTATGTCTGTATGCGGACAAGAGTCTTGAAGAGAGTCTGCTTACGATTCGGACAGAAGGCTTTACACGTTACCCGGTTGCAGGCGAAGACAAAGACCGTATTCTTGGCGTGGTGCATGCGAAGGAGTTATTTATCAAATATCTTGAAGACAGGAACCTCATGCTTATGGATGTGATGCGTCCTGCCTTGTTCGTAAATGAAGCGGCTCCACTGGAGAAGCTACTGGAAGAGATGCGGGAGAGGCGAACTTCGATTGCCGTTCTCATCGATGAATACGGTGGGACGGCGGGCATGGTTACAATGGAAGATATTCTAGAAGAAATCGTAGGCGAGATTCATGATGAGTTCGATTCGCATGAGCGCTCGCCTGTAGAAGAACTCGGTCCCCATCATTACTTGTTGGATAATAAGGTATTACTTTCAGAAGTGGCGGAGTTGACGGGGGTTACACCCGAAGACGGTTTCGACACGATAGGAGGATGGGTTGCCGCCCGCATACGTGAAGTTCGAGAAGGCATGTATATCGAATGCGCTCAGTGGCGGTTTACGATTAAGAAGATGGAAGGGCTGCAGATTAAGTGGCTCGAAGCAAAAAGGATCGGGATGACAGAGGACAGAACGGAAGGGACATAACAGGGCCTCCTGCGGATAGTGCAGGAGGCTTTTTCTAGATAGTTAGGAAAGTACATATCTCTTTACTGTTGTGAAGTGATATGTACTTTCCTTCCTTTTTTCTTAATTCTTTTCGTTTTGAGTAACACGTAAGGTTTGATAGAAAAGTTCAAACAGGTGCTTGTCATCTACTTTTGAAGCGTTTGGTTCGATTATTCGCTGAACACGCAGTCCGTAGACATAGAGCAGGAAAGAAGAAGCAACCGCATACGCGTCTACATGCTCAGGAATCGCCTGGTACTGTTGTCCGATTTCAATCCATTTTACAGCCAGATCTAATGAATATCGATGGATTCGTTGTAATATTTCTTGAATATGCGGGTCGTCCCGTCTGCTTAGCAAATAAACGAAGACAATATTGGAAACATCTTTTTCGTCGGTAATTTGTGGAATAAGACCTTCGGTAATGGCTTGCAAGGGTCCTGCCAACTCACCGAGTTTTGCCTGATTTACAGCTGCGTGAAATCTCTCGTTTATGCCCTGCATCCTGGCTTCTAGGATAAAGCTGAAAAGTTCGTCCTTGCTTTTAACATAATGATAAATGGCGCCTTTGGAAAGGCCAGTGCGATTCATAATTTCCTGTAGTGTTGTTTTATTGCATCCAAGCTCCAGAATGGTCTGCTCAGTAACCGAGAGGAGGAGTTGAAAGCTCGGATTTGTGTTTACAGATTGTGTCATAGACAACCTTCCTTTACTATGTTACTTACTTCATCCTACAATCCGACCGTCGGTTTGTCAAAACCATTTACAAACCGACGGTCGGTATGTTAAGATTTGAGCAGAAAATGATAAGAAAGTGAAGGCGAAAAGTATGAAAACATTAGGATTGATTCTGCTTGACTTTATTCCGCTAATTGTAGCGTTGCTTGTCAGTCCCCGCTGGCTTGGCTGCACTGTTGCTCTGGTTATTGCGGTGCTTTTGCTGACTATTCAGGTACGGCATAAGAGAGTCAAGACGTTAACCCTCATCAATACGATTTATTTTTTGACGGCTGCAATTGTTATCTTTCTCGTTCCGGGGGTACCCGTATTGGAATACGGCCAGGTCACCATCTATCTTATTCTTGCCATTTCTACGGTGCTGTCTATATGTTCCTCGCAGCCTTTTACATTGCAGTATGCTAAAGAAACCACCCCGGAAGCGGTATGGAGCCATCCGTTGTTTCTGACGATTAATCGTGTTCTTACCGGTGTATGGGCTTCTCTTTTTTCGCTGTCGACCCTGTTCGCCATCCTCACTGCACTGAGGATATTGCCTTTGGAAATCGGCATAGTAACAGCGAATATATGGTCGATTATTGGTGTGGCTGCCAACATGATTCTGCCAAAGTATATGCAGCAGAGATACGCTGCAAAAATGCAGCAGCCGGAAGCACCAGAGCTGAAATGGGAGCCTTTTGTAGCTCCGCAAACGCCTGCAGAACAAAACGAATACGATGTACTTGTCGTCGGTTCAGGCATCGGTGGATTAACGGCGGCAGTTGAGTTGGCGGGAAAAGGGGCGAAGGTGCTCGTATTGGAACAGCACTACTTAATCGGTGGTGCGTGTACTACATATACCCGTCGGGGAGGCTTTAAGTTCGAAGCAGGTGTAGAGTCGATTAGCGGACTGGGAGAGACTGGCCCGTTACGTCACCTGCTACAGCGACATGGATTGGAAGAAGAAATAACATGGTTGAGAAATACGTATGAATTTCGGGAAGGGGGTGAACGTTTTATCATTCCGCATGATTATACCGGTTGGCGTGATCAATTAGCTGAGCGGTTTCCAGAGGAGAAGGAAGGCATTTATGCTTTATTTGCGGAATTGAAAGCCTGCTTTGAAGAGATGTACACCGTTTTTATGCCGGATCGGATCGTTCCACATATTCCACAAACAGTAGAGGAAATGAACGCATACGCCGAACAGAATCCGCACTACTTACGCTGGAAGGACAGGGAGTGGCGTGAGCTGCTCGATGCGTTTGTTCAAAATCAAGCAGTACGTCAGCAAGTATCAATACTGACAGGATATGTTGGTGATAAGGGAGAGAGAACATCCGCGAATAGTATGATCGCATTGATGGGGTATTTCATCGTAGGAGGCTATCGACCTGCAGGCGGCTCAGGAAAGCTGGCGATGAAGCTTGCAGAGAAGTTAAAGCAGTATGGGGGCGACATACGGATTTCTACAGATGTAACAGAGATTACAGTAGAAGATAACCGGGTCACCGGCGTTCAAACGAAAAACGGGGCTTACAAAGCTCCTATCGTTATCTCGAATGCTGATCCACGTGTAACGTATGAGCAACTTGTTGGCTTATCGCGTTTACCCCAGGCCTATAGAGAGAAGGTAGGAAAGCTCGAACCTTCGATGTCTTTATTTGTATGGAGCGCGGCGGTAGATACGAAGTTCTGCACGCATCGGCTGATTCATTATACACTTCCACAGCCCATTCGACTTTCAAGCATGGATATTGTTTTTGAGAGAGCAGGCGTTCATTCTGCTTCATCACTGGATTCCTCGCTTGCGCCTTATGGAAAAAGCACGGTCACCATTAATCTTATTACGAAAGCGCAAGCCGGCATCTATGTAGCAATGACGGAAAAAGAATACCAGGCGCTAAAAAGTGAGATTGACGCGATATGTCGTCAAATTCTTGAGCAAATTGATAGGGAGGCGGCGTCCAATATTTTATTCTCGGAAGTTGCTACGCCGAAAACGATGGAAAGATATATGCGAACATATGAAGGTTCGGTTTATAGCATAAAGCGGCAAATGATGGACGGTGAATTCCCTTATGCAAAATCTCCGATTGAAGGGCTGTATCTGACCGGAGCAGGCGTCGGATATGGGCCTGGTATTGAAGCGGTAGTCATTAGCGGCGGAGATGTGGCTGAGCGGCTTACCCCATACTTTGAATCCCGAAGCGCAGGTCAGAATACGGCATAAGAGCAACTAGTTCAGGAATCGCTCCCGAATTGCAGGCGTTGGCATCAGGCATTGTTCTTTCTTGCCGAACCAGCGGTAACGATTTCGTGCGATCCAATCATATACTGCATCCCGTAAAGGGCGGGGGATAATGATGAATACGTAGAGCAAGGGCCAGAGCCGATACAACTTCTGAGCGATTTTGAGCGCGGCGGTTGATTTGATATACGATTTACCTGCTTCGATTAGGACAATTGTATCGAGCTTATCAGGGGAAAGTCCGTGCCAGGTCAGCAGACGCTGTCCGGTATCGGATTGCAAGGAGGCGAAATGGACAGTACCTTCCGGATCACGCGGAATAATGAAGAGCACAGCCTGGCTACAGAGATTGCATACACCATCAAACAGCAGCACAGCTTGTTGTTCGTAGTCTTCTTCTGCATGACTATTTTCAGTCATTGGGCAGCATCTCCTGTTCATTTTCTTATTTTTAACCATTTTGTTCTTAACAAAAATTATATCATAAATCAAATTTGTTCATTGCCCATGTAGGAGAAGGGAGGGGCACCCTACCTTCTTTCACATGGGACCTATGGTTACTATGTATAGATCAGGCGGCTACATCCCGCTTCTTAAAAACAAACCATGAGATAAAGATAAACACAAGGAAGTAGCCCGCTAGTACGATAAGTGAAAACGTGAGTGTCATTCCGGGAATCAGTGGAGTTCCTTCAAGATACATAGAGAGATTCGTATTTGCGAAAAGATAATATTTGACCCAATTGAATTTGCTTAAAAACTGAATTAACGGCTGGCTGATAAACATGATAAATAATGATAGTCCGATAGCCAAAGCGCTGCTTCGGAACACAACAGACATCATGAAAGCAAATGTAACAACCATAATCATTTCAACTGAGGAAAGGCCATACGTTTGTAGAATGTTAACAAGCATGTTTCCTTCCTGAACGGTACCATTCTGCGCTACATAAAGATAAGGTTGTTCTATTTCTTGAAATCCGAACAAGAGGCCATTCGTTATAAAAGACGTGGAAAGTAAAATAATAATCATGAGTAGGGCATATCCCATTGTTGCTACATACTTTGATAATAAAATTTTTGTCCGGTTTTGCGGCCGAATTAACAAGAGTTTAATCGTACCCCAATTGTATTCACTAGCTACAATCCCTCCAGCAATGACTACAGCAGAGAGAGTCACAAATGACATAAGAGAAGATGTCGCCTTTACCCCATTCCATACACTAGGACCGAAATTATGATCCAGGCGATATTGATAGATTTTCAATTCTTTTTCCATCTGTGTTTTTTGAAATTGCGGTATGTTTTGCTCCTTTTGTAACACTTCCTGTATTTCCTTACTCTCTGAAGCAAGCTTACTCCTCCATTGTTCATTGTTTCCGGATGAACTATCGTATCGTAAGAGTAGGCCTACACCGACTGTTAAAAGAATAAGGACAGCAATTAATATCCAGGAGCTGATACGTCGGTACATCTTCATGTTTTCGTTTCGAACGAGGCGAATTAGATTAGACAATTTTTTCACCCTCCGTCATTTCAAGGAATTTGTCTTCTAATGTTTTTGTTATGTGTTTGACTTCATAGATACGCACACAATTATCTGTAAGGAGGGTGATGATATCTGGTATTCTTTCTCTCTCAATCATTATTTGAAAGCCATTTTCCGTCATGCTGATGTAGGCGTTAACCATATGTTTTTTCACTAGTTCGATTGCTATTTGTGATTGATCAACTGTAAATATAGCTGTTATTTCTTCTTCGTTATTTTGAACAAGTTCAGTGATTCGTTTTACATCTATAAGTTTTCCATTTTGTATAATAGCAATTCGATCACACATGAGTTCCATTTCGGACAATAAGTGGCTTGATACGATAATAGAGATTCCCTCGTTTTGTGCTAGGTTACGCAAATAATCCCGTAGCTCGCGAATACCTGAGGGATCCAATCCATTCGTTGGCTCGTCCAGAATAAGAACGGAAGGCTTGTGAAGCAAAGCTTGGGCTACTCCGAGGCGCTGTCGCATTCCCAGGGAGTATGTTTTTACCTTATGGCGAATGCGGCTCTCCAAGCCTACCAGTTCGACGACTTCTTTAATCCGTTCTTTTTTTATACCGCCTGGAACCATGTTGGCAAAGTGAACAAGATTCTGATAGCCTGTGAGAAATTTGTACATCTCTGGGTTTTCTACGATGGCTCCCACATGTTGAATCGCTTGTTCGAACTCGTGCGCAATGCTTTTTCCTTCTATGATGACTTCACCTTTTGTAGCGGACATAAGCCCGACCATCATTCGAATTGTTGTCGTTTTACCTGCGCCATTTGGGCCTAAAAAACCGAATACTTCTCCTCTTTTAATATCAAATGTTAATGAATCTACCAGTTTTTTTCTGCCTATCTTTTTTGTGAGGTTTCGAATTTGAATTACCGTTTGTTCAGAAACCATATAATTTCCTCCTGTTCTAAATTTTACCTTATAATTGTATCAATCCTTGTTCTTTGCTCCCTCCGTCATAAGACGGACCTGATATCCATTTCTGGTATGAAAAACACCTTTGGTTTCAATTAAGCAATTATTCACTAATGGATAATTATGTAGTTTTGAATAGGTTTTTTCTCTGTTTTTAAGCATTTGTATAGCATTTTGCTTTTGGTATATTGATTGCGTGTGAAATAGTGACAAATATATACTATATAAATTACACTTGATATTCTGACAGGGGAGTGTGGTTGGAAGGAGGAGACTCGGAAAAAAGAAGAGGTTAGGGGCGCCCTGCGATCCGGCAGAAGAAAGGTCAGTGTGTCTTTTTCCGACCGCTCCCGCCCACCGCCCCTCCTTCTTTTCTTACCTCCCACCATAAACATTTGTCGATGTATCAAATCAGATGTATATAAAAGGAGCTAATATCAAATGAATGCAGTTCAAGTTAGGAAGACAGAAACGAAGGGTGTTATGCTGTTCTTTACTCTTCTTGTTTTTTGTATGCTAACTATATTACCTAAGGTGTTACATAGTATAATGACACCAGAAATAGAAAAAGCACCAGAGAAAAAGCATATTAGTGTCATAGAAGCAAAAATAAAGAATGCACAAGCATGGGCAAAAATAAAAAACTAATGAAGTTTAAATCAAACAACCATCTCACAATTGAGGTGGTTGTAATACTTTACTTTAATTTAATACCAAGTATAATTATCTAAAAATAATGAATAAATAGTTTTTAATTCGAAAGGGGATGCAGTGAAATGAAATCATTCCTTAATGAAATTAATGCAATCTATGACATTGACGTATTGAGTTCAAAAAAAGAAGCCATTAAAGCACAGATCATTCAGCCTATACACTGGGCTGAACGAATAGAATTGTATTCTCAGGTAAAGTTGATTAATGAGAGAATACAGCAATTACAACAAGGTTTGGGCTCAGTAACAGTGAAGCTGATACCAGGAGTAAATTGATAAAAAAAGGGGCATTTCGCCCCTTTTTTGTCATTTTAAAAACTACCTTATTCTATAATGTGAAGAATGTCTTCCACTGGTTTGCGTGGTAGGCGAGGCGGTGTCTCGGACGGATGGCCCAGCGCGATAACCATGTTGATTTGCTTTTCAGGCGAGATTTGGAGATATTCTCGCATCCGGTGCTGAGCAAGCAGTACGGGACCTGTCATGGCACATGTCGCTAATCCTTTAGCATGTGCAGCCAGCATTAGGTTCTGTGATGCGAGACAACTGCTTTTAATCCCTTCCTCGTCCCAGAAAGAAGGCTCGCTAATCATAATCGGGTCAAAGATTTTCTCCCGGAATTTCGATGTGTATGGAGGTGCCAGGCATACGATGAGCGCTGGCGCACCAGTAAATGCCGTCGCGTATGGACCGAAGGAGCGCGTCAGAAGGCGAGCTTCCTTCTCCAGGCCGCGCTCTTTTGCACTATCAGCAATTTTGTGCAATTCCTCCCATGTCATTTCGGAGATCTCGTTAATCTTCTCTTTATTCAAAATCACAATAAATTCCCATGTTTGTGAGTTCGTATCACTAGGCGCGTAGCGGGCGCAATCGATAATTTCCTTTATATCTTCCATATCGACGGGCTGATCCGTGAATTTCCGCACGCTTCGGCGCCCTAGAATAATTTCCTTAAAATCGGGATAATGCATATACAATGTCACCTGCTTTTCGAATACTGTACAACCAGCATCATTATAACACAAAGTATTAGTACCACATACTAAAATATTGAAATCTGCTGATTGAATACTTCCTGTGTGAGAGGAACAGCAGGCAAACTATTTCCCATGAGGGCATCAAACTTATGAAGCCACACTTATTCTTTATCCATATATCGGTAACTGTAAGGTGCGTGCGTCGGCGTGTTCCCTCGTCTTTTTCTCACAAGGAAGGGATACGGCCGCTTTGTGGCGCCAAGGCCGGATCGGCAAAACATCCGGGCCTCTCGGTGCGGGAGATGAACCGTCGCCCGTTTGGGGCACGGTGTGGTGGCTATCCACTCTGGATGGTACTAGATAATCAACACCCTTGTTATGAAGATTTCCATGTAAGATACCGTGTAAGTACCCGAATCGCTACTTCGATCGCCTCTTCATTCGGTTCGATTTTGGCGTGATGCAGCCCGTACGGCGTATTGACCCCAAGCCAGAATAGAAATCCCGGAATCTCTGCTAAGAAGTAGCCAAAGTCTTCGCCTGTCATCGCTGTCTTGCACTCGATTAGGGTGGCGTTATCATTTTTCTGTACCCAGTCCATAAACTCGCGGGTCAGGTCTTCATTATTATATACCTGACAGTAATTGGAGCCGTAGTCGATAGCTGCACTGCATTCAAAACCGGCTTCCGTACCTCGAACTAATGCTTCGATGCGTGATTTAATTTTTTGCATTGATTCCATAGACAGCGTTCGGATGGTTCCTTCTAGCCGTGCTTTTTCGGCGATGATGTTCTGTTTGGTGCCGCCTTCAATTTTACCGATGGTGATTACTGCCGAATCAAGCGGATCGATGTTGCGAGAGACGATGCTTTGTAGCTGTGTCGCCAGATGGGCTGCCGCGATAACCATATCGTTCGCTGTATGGGGAAAGGCTGCATGCCCTCCTTTGCCGGTGAGATCAATAAATAGCTCCGATGTGTTGGCGAAGAGGATGCCCGGCTTCAACGCGACCGTGCCAACCGGGTACTCAGGCGCAATATGCAAGGCGAATATTGCATCCGGACGCCATTCATGAAATTCTTCGCTCGCAAGCATCGGCTGTGCACCGCCTGGCCCTTCTTCTGCAGGCTGAAAGATGAAAACTAAGTCGTCTTTCACTTGATTATGGACGAAGTGAGTTAGCACGCCGAGACCGATCGACATATGCATATCATGACCGCAGGCATGCATAAAACCGGGATGGGTCGAGCGGAATTCATAGGAGGTTTCTTCAGATATGGGGAGTCCATCCATATCAGCACGGTATCCCAGGCACTTGCTTGGGTTGGAGCCCTTTATCTTCACTAGGATGCCGGTCCGCCATGTTTTGATTTCTATCCGCTCCTGTGGCAATGTAGCCAGGTAATCCAGCAGAAAGCGCTGCGTTTTGAATTCGGCGAATCCAGGCTCGGGAATTTTGTGAAGCTCTCGTCGGATTTCAATAAATGGTTTTGCGTTTATACTCATGAATTATCACCTCTTAATCCATTAAGAAAAACCGGCGCTCGACCAATGCTTGTCCTGGCCGAGCGCCGGTTTTGTACTGTCATTACAGTTGGCGAAGCTCTTGCTTGATTTCTGTTTTAGACTTTGTTTTCTCGTCGATTGTTTTGATAACGCGAGCAGGGGTTCCTGCTACTACGCTGTTCGACGGAACGTCCTCGATAACTACCGCGCCTGCAGCGACAACGGAGCCTTGGCCTACGCGCACACCTTCTAGGATGACCGCATTGGCGCCTACCACGACATCGTCCTCAATAATAACTGGCTGTGCGGACGGTGGTTCGATAACACCCGCAATAACTGCACCTGCGCCAATATGGCAATTTTTTCCAATCGTACCACGGCCACCTACAACTACATTCATGTCGATCATCGTGCCTTCGCCGATGACTGCTCCGATATTAATTGATGCACCCATCATGATTACGGCATTGTTACCAATTTCGACCTGGTCACGGATAATAGCACCCGGCTCGATGCGCGCTTGGATGTTTTTCATATCCAGCAGCGGAATAGCAGAGTTGCGGCGGTCATTTTCCACCACGTAATCTTCGATTTTTGCTTTATTTTCTTCCAAAGTTGCCTGGATTTCTTTCCAATCACCGAACAGTACCCCTACATTTCCTGTAATGAAGGATTTGGTATTGGCTCCGAAGTCGATGCCCTCGATATCCCCTTTAATATGTACTTTAACCGGAGTTTTTTTCTCGCTTTTTTGGATAAATTCGATAATTTCTTGTGCGTTCATTTCTTTCATGAATCCCTTATCTCCTTTCTTGCCTGCTTCCATGCATCAAAAATGCAACGGGAGCGTTAGCTCCTCATTGCCTTCCATTATAACATCTTGTTTTAGGGAGTTAAACGGGTAAAGGAAAAAAGCTCTGCGGCTGGATATGGACATAGTATGCTTTCGATTATTTCTTCCATACTATAAAAAAACACAATATGAGGTGAAGAAGATGCATCAACCGTTTGATATTACACTTACACACAGACTCGCTGACCAATTGGTGGAGTGCGCTACAAGCTTGAAAGAAAAAGCGCAATCTCCTGATCAGGTACAGCAACATCTCGTTCGTCTGACTTCTATCATGGACAGCCTACACTCGCTCTCGCACGAAGCGGAAGAAGCCGGCATGAATCCGATTAATGATCGTGGAGATATAAGGTAGCAGAAAGCACTCCAGTGCAGTGCTTCATTAAATTGTCCATGTTTGTTCATTAAGAGAAGGTAAGGAATTTTGCAAAAGCATTATTAAGGCTTCCCTTTTTTCTATTGTTACGGTTAAAATAAAAAGTTGTACATATATCCACAATTCTGATACTTTTACGGAGGTTTTCGGGAAAAAGGAGGAGACCATGAAGCCATTTACATCTTTAGGAACGAGCATCATTTTGCGTCTGGAAATGGACGTGCGTAAAGTGAATTTTGTTGATATAGCGACAGCAGTAGGTAAAGCGAACGGTGATATCGTAGCGATGGACGTTGTACAGTCATCCAATGAAGTTACGGTACGCGATTATACAATTAATACGAAAAGCAGACCACAAATAGATGACGTAATCAATAATATCGAAGCATTACCAGGCGTAGAAATTATCACGGTATCGGACCGTACCTTCCTGAGCCATATTGGCGGGAAAATTGAAGTGCGTGCTACACGTCCGATTCAAAACCGGGAAGACTTGTCTCGTGTCTACACTCCAGGTGTAGCCAGTGTGTGTGAAGCGATTGCGAAGGATCAGTCTAAAGCGTACAAGCTGACCATTAAAAGCAATACAGTCGCTATCGTAAGCGATGGTACAGCAGTGCTCGGCCTCGGTGATATCGGTCCTTACGCGGCGATGCCGGTAATGGAAGGGAAAGCGATGCTATTCAAGCAATTGGCAAAGGTAGACGGGTTCCCGATATGCTTGGATACGAAGGATACGGAAGAAATTATTGAAACGATCGTGCGTATGGCACCAGCGTTTGGCGGTATTAATTTGGAAGATATCTCGGCACCGCGTTGCTTTGAAATTGAAAAAGCATTGCGTGAGCGTTTAGACATCCCAGTATTTCATGATGATCAGCACGGTACAGCAGTCGTTATTCTGGCCGGTTTGTTGAATGCGCTGAAGATTGTCGGCAAGGATATCAAGGACTGCAAAATTGTCGTAACCGGCATGGGTGCCGCAGGCGTATCTTGCACTAAAATTCTGCTGAGTGCCGGCGCTAAACAGGTCATCGGTGTAGATCGCGATGGTATCCTGTCCCGCTCTGTTACGTATGAAAATCCGATCTGGGAAGAAGTTTCGAATATTACCAATCCTGATAATCTTCAAGGTGAATTAAAGGATGCTCTGATAGGTGCTGACGTATTTATCGGCGTGTCACGCGGTAATATTCTATCCAAAGAAATGGTGCAGACAATGGCGAAGGATCCAATCGTATTCGCCATGGCTAACCCGAATCCGGAAATCGATCCTGAAGAGGCGGCTGGTGTAGTGCGCGTTCTTGCTACCGGTCGTTCTGATTATCCGAATCAAATTAATAACGTGCTATGCTTCCCGGGTATTTTCCGTGGCGCGTTCGATTGTCGGGCTACGGATATTAATGAAGAGATGAAAGTCGCGGCTGCACACGCCATCGCTTCCATTATCAGTGAGGAAGAATTGAATGAACAGTACATCATTCCGAGCGTCTTTAATGATCGGGTCGTGAAGAATGTACGGGATGCTGTTGTCAATGCGGCAATCAAAACTGGTGTTGCCCGTAAAGTACCACGCGATAAGCGCAAGAAAAAAACTGCGGAGTAATCAGTAGTTGTGGAAAAACGCTTCGTTTTTTAAAACGAGGCGTTTTTTATTGGGGTTTTTGTTTGTGTATAGGATAAAGAGAGCAGCTTTCCGTATTACAGAAGCGACATCCGGGAATAAAAGGCATTTTCTTGAGCCACACACCCATATCGTTATATAACTTAGTAAATAATGAACGAGTAAATTCGTCATGAAGAAGCTGTACACCATATTCATAAGTGGAGGGTTTTAATGGAGAAGAGTTGCGCCAAACAATCTTTCCGGACAGAGTAATAAGATTATCCATAATCCGGGTTTGAAATTTTAATAAGAGATTTTCGCTTACCGGAAAGCGGAGAGAAGAGATGGAGCGTAATCCATGAATCGACACGTCCTTGATGCAGATTTCTACCCTGCCAGAGGAAACGCTTTGTTTGTTGATAGAACTAATCGTTAGTTCAGAACAAAGAGGAATTTCGAATACCTGTCGTTCTTCTTTTCTTCGGTTCAAATGACGCACACTTATCACCGTTATTCGTTTTATTTTGTGAAGATGGAAGGTCTTTAGACCAATAACAGTATATCGTTTTCTCGGAATAAAAGGAATTAACCTAATGAATAAATATATAACATAACCTGTGATTTATAGTTCTATAGAATTGTGTATTGAAACTAAAATCCCTTCCTTTTTTTAATGAAAAAGAAGGGAAGGGAGAAACTATTTTTGAATTTGTATTACAATCTTTCCGATGTTTTTGTTATTTTCCATATAGGTATGCGCTTCTTGTATTTGTTCCAAATCCCAGACAGAATCAATGATAGGTTTCAGTCGTCCGTCTGCAAAGCGCGGCATGGCGAACTCGACGAATTCCTTCGTTAGAGCGATTTTGTCCTTCACAGAACGGGAACGCAATGCTGTGCCGATAACTTGTAGTCGCCGGCTCAGAAGCTGACCTAGATTGAACTCGGGGACTTTACTGCCGCCCATCGTGCCAATGATAATAAGTCTTCCATCTATAGCTAGGCAGGAAAGGTTCTGTTCCCAGTATGAGGCGCCGATAAAATCAAGAATGATGTTCACACCCTGTCCATCGATCGCCTCCTTAACCTTAGGCTTAAACGGACCTTCTTTATAGTCGATCGCCAGGCTGGCCCCTAAATCTAGGCATGTTCTGCGCTTTTCTTCGCTTCCGGCCGTTACAATCGATGTGCCTCCCGCTTCCCGTACCAATTGGATGGCAGCTGTGCCTACCCCACTAGCACCTGCATGAATAAGTACGGTGTGGTCCTTTCTTAGGCCACCGAGCCAGAATAGATTTAGATATGCTGTTAAGAATACCTCAGGGATTGCAGCTGCTTGTACGAACGAAAAATGGTCTGGAATCCGAATGGCCATGTCGGCTGGAATGGTCACTCTCTCTGCATATCCACCGCCTGGCAAAAGGGCACAGACACGATCACCAGGTTTGAAGCCTGTTGTATTTTTGCCTGCTTTTTCGACGACACCAGCCATCTCAAGGCCCATGATATCAGAAGCACCCTTCGGTGGAGGATAGAGGCCGCGTTTCTGGAGAAGGTCTGCACGGTTCAGAGCAGTTGCTTGAACGCTAACAAGCAATTCATCATCACCCATGATAGGTTCATCTGATTCCCCGATATATAGGCGGTGGGTGTTTTCTTCTACAAGTACAGCTTTCATGCTATTCCCTCCTTGTAAAAAGTGTATTTCAAATGACAAGCCTGCCATTACTTATGATATCGTATGAGAGAAGATAAAGGAAAGGGCGGAGACGTAATGGATGCATCTCTGAAGAACTTGCAGATCGTCTTGCATGAAGAATTAGAAAAGAGACTTGAAGAAGTGCGGCACTTGCGCAAAGAAGAGAACGAACATTATGCGCTGTGGAAAGATACTGTTACGGGAGAACATTATGTTCGGTATGTTCAACATCATCTCAACTTAATGGAAGGGGGGATTGAGGAAGTATTTGACCATCTACTCCCGGTCGATACGGATGATGTCCTTGCCATTGTCCTCGATGAACAGGATTATACGTATCCAGAGAGGTGGACGAAAACATATTTGCGTGGCAGCGATAAGGATGCGTATGTGTGGTTTGATCCGTCAGGCTTATCAGAGGACTTGAACGATGACACAAAAGGAAAAGAAATCTCAGAAATGCTTGACGTGTTTAAACAGGAGAAGAAATTTGATGATGAATCGATTCGTAAACTGCTTAGCCAGATCGATGATATGTTAGATGATAAAGAGTAAGTAGCCAAAGGGACGGGACAAGGTTCCAGTGAAATAAATAAGAAAAACTCGCAGGCTTCACCGCTTGTTCTTTCTTAATCCATTAAAAAAAGGAGGGTTCTTCCATAAGGAAGCCCTCCTTTTCTGTTCGATTATACGCTTGCTTTTGCTTCTGCGGCGATTTGACGCAGAACAGTTTGCAGAATACCGCCATTGCGGTAGTACTTAATGTCAACCGCACTGTCCAGACGAACACATACATCAAATTCGAATGTTGTGCCGTCCTGACGAGTTGCTGTTACTTTAATTGTTTGACCTGGTTTGATATCGTCGTTTAACTCAGGGATATCGAAAGTCTCATTACCTGTAATACCCAGGCTGTCAGCGCTAGTACCATCAGCGAATTGCAACGGTAGCACGCCCATGCCTACCAGGTTGCTACGGTGAATACGCTCGAAGCTTTCCGCGATAACCGCTTTAACGCCCAGAAGGAATGTTCCTTTTGCAGCCCAGTCACGGGAGCTTCCTGTACCATACTCTTTACCAGCAATAACGACCAGCGGAGTGCCGGATTCCTGATATTTCATGGCTGCATCGTAGATTGGCATTACTTCACCAGTTGGTAGGTAAGTCGTTACTCCACCTTCTGTACCCGGAGCCATTTTGTTGCGGATACGAATATTGGCAAATGTACCGCGCATCATAATCTCGTGGTTACCACGACGAGAACCATAAGAGTTAAAGTCTTTGCGTTCTACGCCATGTTCAGCCAGATATACGCCAGCCGGGCTAGCAGGAGCGATGTTACCCGCAGGTGAGATGTGATCCGTTGTTACGGAGTCGCCAAGCAGAGCCAGAGTTTTCGCACCCATAATTTCTTCGATTTTTCCAGCTTCGGCACCGAGACCGGAGAAGAATGGCGGATGTGCAATATAAGTGGATTTTGCATCCCACTCATACAGCTGGCCTTCTGGGAAGTCGATTTCGTTCCAGCGTGGATTAGCTGTGAATACATTTCCATATTCTTCTTCGAACATTTCCGGCTTCACCGCTGCATTGATGGCTTCACGAATTTCTTCGTTTGTCGGCCAGATGTCTTTCAGATATACCGGTTGACCGTCTTTGCCTGTACCGATTGGTTCGGTTGTCAAATCGATATCTACCGTACCTGCTAGTGCATATGCGACAACAAGCGGAGGAGAAGCAAGGTAGTTCGCTTTCACCTGTGCGTGCACACGACCTTCGAAGTTACGGTTACCAGACAGAACAGATGTTACCGTTAAGTCGTTTTCTGCGATCGCATTACCCACTTCTTCCGGCAGCGGACCGCTGTTACCGATACAAGTTGCACAGCCATAGCCCGCGATATAGAAGCCAAGCTTTTCAAGCGATGTTAATAAGTTAGCTTTTTCCAGATATTGTGTAACAACACGGGAACCTGGAGTTAAGCTGGATTTTACATATTCAGGTTTTACTAATCCTTTTTCAACGGCTTTCTTGGCTACAAGGCCCGCACCCAGCATTACGCTTGGATTGGAAGTGTTCGTACAGCTAGTAATTGCTGCAATAACAACCGCACCAGTACCAAACTCGGATGTTTTACCGTTTTTATGTGTAACAGAAACTTTTTTGCTGATTTGCGCATCATCAAGACCGAAACCGCCTTTATCGATCGGAGTACGCAGTGCATCGTTGAACGCTTCCTTCATGGCAGTCAGTTCGATACGGTCTTGCGGACGCTTCGGACCTGCAAGAGTAGGAACGATAGAGCCGAGGTCGAGCTCCAGTGTTTCAGAGAACACAGGGTCCGGAGTATCATCTGTACGGAAGATACCTTGTTCTTGGTAGTATGCTTTAACAAGTGCCACTTGCTCTTCGCTACGGCCTGTTGCGCGCAGGAAGGTCAGAGTTTCTTCATCAACCGGGAAGAAGCCGATTGTTGCACCGTATTCAGGGGCCATGTTAGCAACGGTTGCGCGGTCCGCCAGGCTGATATTGCTCAGGCCAGGGCCATAGAATTCGACAAATTTGCCAACTACGCCTTTCTTACGGAGAATGTTGGTTACTGTTAGTGCAAGGTCAGTCGCTGTTGCGCCCTCTGGCAGTGTACCTGTCAGTTTAAAACCGACAACTTCAGGTGTTACGAAATACAAAGGTTGACCAAGCATACCTGCTTCCGCTTCGATACCGCCAACACCCCAGCCGACAACGCCCAAACCGTTGATCATGGTAGTGTGAGAGTCGGTACCAACAAGGGAATCTGGGAATACTTCAAGCTGACCGTCTACTTCTTTTGTAGCCGCAACGGATGCCAGGTACTCCAGGTTTACCTGGTGAACGATACCAGTTGCCGGAGGAACGGCACGGAAGTTATTGAACGCCGTCTGCGCCCAACGCAGGAAACGATAACGTTCTGCATTGCGTTCGAATTCGAGGTCCATATTATTTTGCAGGGCGTTCGGATTGCCGAAGTCATCTACCATAACAGAGTGGTCGATAACGAGGTCAACCGGAACGAGCGGGTTGATGCGTTCAGGATTACCGCCCATTTCTTTCATTGCCAGACGCATAGCAGCAAGGTCAACAACCGCCGGTACGCCGGTGAAGTCTTGTAATACGATACGGGCAGGTGTGAACGGAATTTCTTGATTCGGATCACGTTCTTCCGTCCAAGTCGCAATTTTTTTCACATGGTCTTCCGTAATCGCTACGCCATCGAATTGACGTACTGCCGCTTCAAGCAAAACTTTAATGGAGAAAGGAAGTTTAGAAATCGGACCAAGTCCTTTATCTTCCAAAGCTTTAAGGGAATAGTAGGCATAGTTTTTGTCGCCCACTTGCAAAGATGAACGTACAGAGAAGTTATCTTTCTTTGCCAAGTTGAAGACCTCCTTCGTGTTTCATTAACGGTTTCATCAAGTGAAACTGCGTTTCTGTTTTCGATAATATTATATCGCTTTTTTTGTATAACGTACATACATTTTTACAATTTTTTTCGAATGAGTGATGATAGTTTACGAGATAAATAGTAATAAGTTATAATGTCACATATTGCAACACGGTTTCGCCAAATGAAACTTATAGTAAATAGGAAGGTGAACAGAAGAAATGGAGTCTTCCGATAATAAAATGACCGTTCGGGCAGTCGATCGTGCCATGGATATTCTGTTATGTTTTATTGATGAAAAAGAGCTAACACTTACTGAAATTTCCCATAAAGTAGGACTAAACAAAAGCACTGTGTATCGACTATTGGGATCATTGGAGAACAAGGATTTTCTTGCGCGTAATCCAGATACGGAGAAATATCAGCTCGGCTTTCGAGTCTGGCAGTTATCGGCAAATCTCCCTCAAGGGGGCGATCCAGGGACGATCCTGCTACCAGAGATGGTCCGGCTCAGGGATCTGGTGGGAGAGACGATTAGCCTATACGTCCGAAATGAGAACGAGCGCATACGCATACAAGCGGTAGAGAGTAATGAAACCATCCGCAGAGTAGCTCCGATTGGAGCACATTTACCGCTTTCAGTAGGTGCTTCGAGTAAAGTATTGGTAGCATATGCGCCGCCTGAAACTCAAAAAGCAATTCTTTCCGACCCGTCGTGGCCTTCTTTTGTTGATAAACAAACGTACATGGAACAACTCGAAGAAATTCGTACAAATGGATATGCGACCAGCTCGGAGGAGCGCGAGCAGGGAGCTGCAGCAGTTGCTGTTCCGTTATTTAATCGAAGGGGCCATCTGGTGGCCGCATTATCAGTGTCGGGTCCGTCTAATCGGCTCACGCTGGAGAGGATGAAGGAGAATCTTCCCTATGTCATGGTAGCAGCGAAACGTATGGGAAGCATGTTAAAATAAAAAGAAGAGGTAGGAAAGGAGGGTATTCATGGAAAAGGCGTATGAACTTGCTCTAACACCTTTGCAAATAGAGGTGTTGCTGGATTCGGTTCGTGGGTTTGTGGATAATAAGAAGTTACTCCATGTACCGGTGGCTGGAGAAGAGGTTGTTGGTTTGCCGCTCACGGAAGAAGCTTTAGCATGGTTGCTTAACGCATGCGGTCAGACAGACGGGAAGCATAATATTATGGTACAGCTTACCCCTGCGGACGATGAGCGGACAAAAGTAACCGTCCGCTGTCCGGCGGACGGCGAAATATTTACATATGAAGTTTTGTTGGAAGAGTTTGACGAGCAATAGGATAGGACAACAAGAATTATTTGAGAAGAACTATTTTATGTGTAAAGAAGGTAACGTATTATGTGGCTTTTGGCGGCATTAATCACGGCAGGGTGCTTCGGGCTGAATAATACGATTTTTAAGTGGGGCACCTCCCGGGGATTGTCGAAGATTAATATTCAATTCTTCTTTTATTTTGCGGCTTTCTTGATTATTATAAGTGCGGGAATAGCGTCTCATTCGCTTCATCCTAATCTTACATCTATTATGCTTGGTGGCATCATCGGTATATTGAATGCGAACGGTAATATCCAGATGTCGCGTGCATTTGAAAAAGGGCCGGCCAGCCTAACATCTCCGTTGATTGCAGCGAATGCGATATTTCCTGTTCTGGCCGCCGGAGTCATTTTTCATGAGCAGATTCCCTATCTGCACTGGCTTGGAATTTTATGCATGATGGGTTCTGCTGTAGTCATACAATATACACCGGGAACGAAGAGCAATACGGAATATTTGCCTTGGCTTGGCCGCGTAGTGTTTGCGTTCTTCTCTTTTGGTTTACTCGGTGTACTGATGAAGCAGTCTTCTTACTTACAGATTAGCTCGATGGATATGCTCGCGGCGATGTATGGAGGAGGTACCCTGTATCTGGCTATCTGGATGGGTCGGGAACGGGTCCGATTGCAGGAAGCTAAAATTGGCGCGCTAGTAGGTATCCTGAGCACGGTTGGCTTCAGTTGTTACTTCTATGCGCTTAAGACTGGTGTGGCTAGTATTGTTTTCCCGGTTGTCAGCTTAAATTGCCTAGTTGTCGTACTAGCCGGGTGTTATTTGTTTAAAGAAAAACTAAAGCTATATCAGATATGTGGTATATGTACGGCTTTACTTGGATTGGTTCTGACAAAAATATAGTACGCTTGATGAGTTAAAAATCACCCTTATTAAATAAGGGTGATTTTTATTTTTTTACAACTTATTTTTCTCTCTGGTAAAACAAACATAGGATGTATAGCATGATAGTCATTAGTCGACAGGAAATGTATTTGGGTACTATTATCCAGAGTAAGAATTTTTTGTATGTTTTTAGTAGTGAATCTAATATCCTGTGTTAAAATTTAGAGGGGGCTAGCGGTTATAAAGAAAAGACCAAGAAGGTAGGGTTTACTTGTGAAAAAAATGCACATCAGCTCTGTAAAGCCAGGAGATAAAATAGCAAGGACGATTCTTTCAGAAACAGGTCATGTTCTTTTAGGCGCAGGTCTCGAATTGAGCCAGCGTTATATCGATCGTTTAAAAAACATGGGAATTGATATCGTTTACATTGAGGATAAAAATACGGACGATATTGTGCCTGAGGATGTTATTAGCGATATAACTCGACGCAAAGCGGTAGAGACAGTATATAAGACGATGACCAGCCTTATGGATCAGCCGAAGGTGAAAGGGAGGGCGGCTGTGCCGGATATGGGAAAAGAGTTTCGGAATATATTCGGCGATATTATCGGAGATTTAAGCGGAAGGAAAGAAGTGCTAGTCAATTTGGTTAATCTTCATTCGCTTGACGGATATTTGTTCCATCACTCGGTTAACGTAGCTGTGCTCGCAGGAATTATAGGCTTGGCTAAAGGGTATAATCGCAACCAATTGCTCGACCTGGGGGTAGGAGCGTTGCTATTCGATATCGGTATGACTATGCTGCCGAAGGATTTGTGGAACAAGAAAGGGGCCCTTAATCCGGAGGAACGTGTAAGGATTGAGAATCATACGGAAGATGGATTTAACCTTCTTCGTTATCAGTATGATATCTCACTGCTGTCTGCGCATTGTGCGCTGCAGCATCATGAGCGGTATGACGGATCGGGATATCCTCGCAAACTGGAGAAAAAGCAAATTCATGAATACGCCCAGATTGTCGGCATAGCTGATGTATACGACGCTCTAACATCACACCGCTCCTATCGTCAGCATTATACGCCGAATGAAGCGACGGAATATTTGTTTGCCTCGGGGAATACATTATTTGCCCTGGACCTTGTTCGTCTTTTCGTTAAGTATGTTGCCGTATATCCGGTTGCATCTACTGTTGTGTTGAATACCGGACAAGTCGGGGTCGTTTCCTATGTTGATCCGGAAGCCGTTCACAGGCCGACAGTGCGCATCGTTCAGGAACGTGACGGCACCGTTCTAAGCTCTCCATATGAGATGGATTTACGAAACCATAACAACATTATCATTACAAGAACGCTCTAATAATTATAATTTAACTATTGACTCTTTTCCGGCATTGTTTAATAATAAGAAAAATAAAAACTACATTCTTTCTTATCAAGAGTAGGCTGAGGGACTGGCCCGATGACGCCCGGCAACCGGTATGTATTCATATACGGTGCCAATTCCAGCAGGATTTTTATCCTGAAAGATAAGGGTGCCCGTGCTTTGACCGAACTCAGAGACCTCCTTCTTTCAGGAGGTCTTTTTTATTATTGGAAATTAGTGAAGTTGGAAGGGGACGATTGCGATGAATGAAACAGCGATAAAAAAGCTACCGATAGAAACTCAGTTGAAGAATAAGATTCTGATTATTGACGGAGCGATGGGAACGATGTTGCAGCAGGAAAACCTCGGTCCGATTGATTTCGGAGGAGAACAATATGAAGGTTGCAACGAAATACTGAACTTGACGCGACCCGACGTAATTCGCAGCATTCATGAGACATATCTGGAGGCAGGAGCCGATATTATTGAAACGAACACGTTCGGTGCGACATCAATTGTGTTGGCTGAATATGATATACCAGAGCGGGCAAGGGAGATTAATCTCACTGCCGCAAAGCTGGCATGCGAAGCGGTTGAAAAATATTCGACCCCGGAATGGCCTCGCTACGCAGCAGGTGCTATTGGGCCGACCACTAAAACGTTGTCCGTAACTGGCGGTGTCACATTTGAGGAATTGGTAGAGTCGTATTATGAACAGGCGTTGGCATTAATTGAAGGTGGCGTTGATGTTCTGTTGCTTGAGACAGTACAGGATACCTTGAATGTCAAGGCGGGCGGCATCGGTATCCAACGTGCTTTTGAAAAGCTTGGCTATAAAGTTCCAGTTATGATTTCCGGTACGATTGAACCGATGGGAACAACACTTGCAGGTCAGAATATTGAAGCCTTCTATATATCGCTTGAACATTTGCAACCAATTTCTATGGGCCTAAACTGTGCAACGGGTCCGGAATTCATGCGTGATCACATTCGTACGCTATCCAATATGGCTGGTTGTGCGGTTAGCTGCTATCCGAATGCGGGTCTACCGGATGAGGACGGACATTATCATGAATCGCCCCAGGCGCTGGCAACGAAGCTGGCCGGCTTCGCCGAGCAAGGATGGCTTAACGTAGCGGGCGGCTGCTGTGGAACAACGCCTGAGCATATTAGAGCCATTGCAGAGAAGCTGAAGGAATATAAGCCGCGTCAGCCACAGGGGTTGCATACACATGCCGTCTCCGGCATTGAACCTGTGTATCTTGAGCAGGATAACAGACCGCTTATGGTAGGCGAGCGTACGAACGTTATCGGTTCCAAAAAGTTCCGTGACCTTATCAAATCAGGAAAATATGAAGAAGCGTCAGAGATTGCACGTGCCCAGGTAAAACGAGGGGCTCACATTATCGATGTTTGTCTTGCCGATCCTGACCGTGATGAAGTAGAGGATATGGAGGCATTCTTGCAATTTGTCGTGCGCAAGGTGAAAGTGCCGCTTATGATTGATTCTACCGATCCGAAGGTCATTGCATTAGCTTTGAAATATTCACAGGGAAAAGCGATTATTAACTCTATTAACCTTGAAGATGGCGAAGAGCGCTTCGAGGAAGTGGCTCCATTGCTTCGAAAGTTCGGCGGTGCAGTAGTCGTTGGTACGATTGATGAGCAAGGAATGGCCGTTACGAGGGAGCGGAAACTTGAAGTTGCCGAGCGTTCATATGAGCTACTTGTAGGCAAGTACGGTCTTTCTCCGCGAGATTTAATTTTTGATCCGCTAGTGTTTCCGGTGGGCACAGGAGATGAAGCGTACATCGGATCGGCAAAAGAGACAGTGGAGGGCATTCGATTAATCAAAGAAAAGCTTCCTGAGTGTCAGACGATTCTCGGGGTGAGTAACGTGTCCTTCGGTCTGCCAGCAACCGGTCGGGAAGTGCTGAACGCAGTATATTTATATCACTGTACGAAAGCTGGACTTGACTATGCAATTGTCAATACAGAAAAGCTGCAGCGATTTGCTTCTATCCCGGAAGAGGAGCGCAAGATGGCGGAAGCGTTGCTGTTCGATACGACTGACGAAACACTGGCGGAATTTACGGCATTCTATCGTGAGAAAAAGGTAGAGAATGTTGAAGAAGTCTCCAACCTGACTTTAGAAGAGCGGCTGGCTCATTATGTAGTTGAAGGAACGAAGGAAGGGCTTATCCCAGACTTGGAAGAGGCGCTTACGAAATATGCTCCGCTCGATATTATCAATGGACCACTAATGACAGGGATGGATGAAGTCGGAAGACTGTTTAATGATAACCAACTTATCGTTGCAGAGGTGCTGCAGAGCGCGGAAGTAATGAAAGCTGCAGTTGCTCATTTAGAGCCACGTATGGAGAAGTCGGAGACAGCCGCCAAAGGTACAGTCATGCTGGCTACGGTGAAAGGGGATGTGCATGATATCGGTAAAAACCTTGTGGAAATCATCCTTGGCAACAATGGCTACAAAATCGTCAATTTGGGCATTAAGGTTCCGCCAGAGCAGTTGATCGATGCTTGCCGCAAGGAAATGCCCGATATTATTGGATTGTCCGGTCTGCTCGTCAAATCTGCACAGCAGATGGTAACGACAGCCCAAGATTTGAAAGCTGTCGGTATCGATGTACCAATACTGGTCGGTGGCGCGGCGTTAACTCGTAAGTTTACTGATAATCGTATCGCACCGGAATATGATGGTCTTGTGCTTTATTCCAAAGACGCAATGAACGGACTGGATATGGCTAACAAACTGATGAATCCGAAGTTAAGAGACGAACTGGAGAAAACGATTGCTCAAGCAAAAGAAGAGCGGCAGGTTGCCGTAACTGAAGAAGTAGTGGAAGCATCGACGGAGTCGGCTGTACCGGAACGCTCCTCTGTAAGTGTAGATGTACCGGTATTTACGCCACCAGATTTCGAACGGCATATTCTGCGCGATTATCCGCTTGCGCACCTGCAGCCGTATGTGAACCTGCGCATGCTGCTGGGCAAACATTTAGGGATACGCGGTAATGTAGATGCGCTGCTCACTGCAGGTGACCCCAAGACGGTTGAATTGAAAGAAATCGTCGATGAATTATTAACAGAAGCGAAGGAGAACGGACTGCTAAAAGCGAACGGGATGTACCGCTTTTTCCCGGCACAGTCCAAAGGAAATGAGATTTATATTTATGATCCGGCGGATCAGAGTAAGATTCTTAAAACATTCTTATTCCCGCGCCAGAAAAAAGAACCATACCTTTGTCTTGCTGATTTCGTGAAACCAGTAGAGAGTGGTGTGATGGATTATGTAGCATTCTTGGTCGTGACCGCAGGCCAGGGTGTACGTGAAAAAGCGGAGGAGTGGAAAGAGCGGGGAGATTACCTCCGTTCACATGTGTTACAGGCGCTGGCGCTTGAACTGGCCGAAGCGTTCGCAGAGCGCACGCATCATATGCTGCGGGATATGTGGGGCTTCCCGGACTCGGCAGAGATGACGATGCTGGAACGCTTTGGAGCTCGTTATCAAGGGATTCGCGTATCGTTTGGTTACCCGGCTTGTCCGGATTTGGAAGATCAGAAGCTGTTGTTTGATTTATTAGGGCCAGAAGACATCGGCATACATTTGACCGAAGGTTGTATGATGGAACCAGAAGCCTCCGTTTCGGCTATGGTGTTCTCTCATCCGGAAGCCCGCTACTTCAACGTCGGGGAATAAACGAAGAAAGGAGAGAATGTCCATGCCACAAGAAAACATAAAGACGTATCTGAAAGATAATTTGCTGATTGGCGATGGCGCAATGGCGACATGGCTCTATAGGTTGGGTGTTCCGATTGGTGTCTGTTATGAAGAGCTGAATTTATCGAATCCCGAGATCATTGGAACGGTTCATCGCTCGTATTATGAAGCTGGAGCGCGATTTATACAGACTAACACATATGGGGCGCATCGGGATGCGCTAGCTAGACACGGTTTGCAAGATCAGGTCCAACGTATTAACCGTTCAGCGGTACAGGTAGCCCGGCGGGCAGTCGGAGACGATGCGTATGTAGTCGGCGGCATCGGTTCAATTAATGCAGGACGTGTACGGAATATGGAACAGATAGGCACATATGGCGACCAGTATGAGGAGCAGGCTTCAGCTCTACTGTCGGAAAATGTGGATGCGATTCTCCTTGAGACGTTCCTTGATGTGGATGAATTATTGTTAGCACTTGATGTTATTCGTCCGCTAACCGATCTGCCGATTATCGCCCAGCTTGCGACGATTGAAGTCGGACGAACACGTGATGGTCATACGTTGACCCGTGCGTTCGCAGAGCTAGTGAAAGCCGGGGCTGATATAGTCGGTTTGAACTGTCGAATGGGCCCAGCGGAGGTTCTACGCTCGATTGAGGGGGCGGTTGTGCCGGAAGACACTCCATTGTCGGTCTTTCCAAATGCCGGCCGGCTTGCAATGTCGGATGGCGAATACTCATATGCTTCGGTTCCGCAATATTTTGGGGATAGTGCGCTGCGTTTCCGCGCTCAAGGCGCGCGTCTTATCGGTGGCTGCTGTGGAACAACACCTGAACATATCCGCATGATGGCACAGGTGCTTGCAGAGCGTGAGCCGCTTCCGCGGGTGAACCCCGAAGTGCAAATCGAAGAAGCACAGACCCCGATTCGCGTTGTTCCTCCGGTTCGGCCGAAGGGGATTGTAGACACAGTAACACAGCGTCATACTGTGATCGTTGAGCTGGATCCGCCACGTGATCTGGATACGGAGAAGTTCCTTCAGGGAACGGCGGAGTTACGCGATGCAGGCGCTGATGCGATTACGTTGGCAGATAATTCCCTGGCGACGACACGTATGAGCAATCTGGCGCTCGGTTCGATTATGAAAACAAAACTCAGTGCTGAACCTCTGCTGCATATCGCCTGCCGCGATCGTAACTTAATCGGGCAGCAGTCGCACCTGATGGGACTACATGCGCTCGGTATTAACCAAGTGCTAGTTATTACAGGTGACCCGGCGAGGTTCGGAGATTTGCCAGGTGCAAGCTCCGTGTTTGATGTCTCTTCTTTTGATTTAATCCGCATGATTAAACAATTGAATGAAGGCTACTCATTCTCTGGAAAGCCGCTTCAGCAGCGGGCGAATTTCGTGGTGGGCGCGGCATTCAACCCGCATGTGCGCCAGTTTGATGCAGCGCTGCGTCGTCTGGAAAAGAAGGTAGAGGCCGGTGCTGACTATATTATGACACAGCCGGTATATGATCAGGAGACGATTGAGCTAATTTACCAAGGAACGAAGCATCTCAATATTCCGATTTTTATCGGAATTATGCCGCTGACCAGTTCGCGTAATGCAGAATTCCTTCATAACGAGGTGCCAGGCATTAAGCTCTCGGATGAAGCGCGAGAGCGAATGAGCCGGTATGAACCAGGAGAAGAAGCCCGCCGTGAAGGAATATCAATTGCCCGCGAGCTGGTTGATATGGCGATGGATCGTTTTAAAGGCATTTATTTAATTACACCGTTCTTCTATTATCAGATGACAGCAGAGTTAACCAGATATATACATGAGCAGTCTAACCTTGGATTATCGGCACAAAAATAAAGAAAAGCGGAGAGCGGCCTTGGGCTATGTCTCCGTTTTTCTGTTATCGTTTATTTTCATTTTGTTTGTGCAAGCTCTTTTAAGTATTCGCAAATAGTCAGGAGACCCTTGTCGAAGTTTTCAAGATGGAAGTGTTCATTCGGTGCGTGAAAATTTTCGCCTGGCAGACCGAAGCCCATCAATATGACGGGCACATTCAGCAGACGGCCAAAGCCTTCCACGATAGGGATAGACCCGCCCATTCTTGTTAGCACAGGTGTTGCTTCGTATGCTTTCTCGTACGCACGCATGGCTGCCTGAATGAAAGGATGGTTATACGGAATCTGGAACGGGCGGCCGGTATCCATACGGGTAATATTGACTTGGACGCCCGGCGGCGTATGTTCTTGTATGTGCTTCTCAATTATATCTTGAATTTCTTGCGGGTCCTGATCGGCAACTAGGCGGCAGGATAGCTTGGCGTGTGCCTCGGATGGCAATACCGTTTTGATGCCCTCTCCTTGGAATCCGCCGTACATTCCGTTAATCTCCAGTGTAGGTCGGGACCAGGTGCGTTCTAAGAAGCTATAGCCTGCTTCGCCGTACAGTTCGCCTACATTTAACTCTTTCTTAAGCGCTTCTTCATCGTAGTGCAAATCCTGGAATGCCTGCCTCTCCTCATTCGTGAGCGGCTGCACTTTGTCATAGAATCCTTCGATTGCTACTTTCCCTGTTTCGTCATGCATGGAGGCGAGAATGGCTGCAAGGGCGTGCAACGGATTGGCGACCCCGCCACCGTAAATGCCGGAGTGTAAATCTCCGGTTGCCGCCTTTACATCAATCTGCATCGCGCATAATCCTCGCAGACCATAGCAAATGGCTGGTTTACCCTTCTCCAACATCGGTGTATCAGAGATAACAAGTACATCTGCTGCCAGCAAATCTTTATGTTGTTCCACGAATGGCTCCAGTGTTGGGCTGCCGACTTCCTCTTCTCCTTCAATGCAGAACTTTATATTGACCGGTAGCTTGCCTTCCGTTTTCAGTAACGCTTCCACGGCTTTAATATGCATGAAAACTTGACCTTTATCATCGGTCGCACCACGCGCGTATATTTTTTCGTCACGAATATCAGGTTCAAACGGCGGTGTCTGCCATAACTCAAGCGGATCGACCGGCTGTACATCATAATGCCCGTACACCAGTGCCGTAATATCGCTGTCCGCATGTAACCAGTCAGCGTATACAATCGGATTGCCCTCGGTCGGCATCATTTTTACATTTTCTAATCCAGCTGCCTGTAGGGCATCCACAAGCCATTCCGCAGCGCGTTTAATATCCGGCTTATTGGCGGAAAGTGCGCTGATGCTTGGAATGCTCAATAATTCCTTCATTTCTTTAAGGTGGGTATCCCGGTGGTTTTTAAAGTAGGTACGATAGGCGTTATTCATGCCTGCTCATCCTTCCCTTCATCTTCGTTTTTTGCGATCTGTTATGTATTTAGCTTAGTACATGCCTGCTGATTTTTCAAAGCATGCAAAAGAAAGCGAAGTGGAATCCTAATAGAAAAAGGGGGGTGTCACTATGGACGTACGTCTCGGATACGTTGCCATGAGCGTGCATGTAACGAACGCTTCGCCTTCTAAGACAATGACCGCCAAACAATTTACAGGCATTATGGATCGGGAAGCAGGACTTCGGAAACTGGAGCGGATCGCTCAGGAAAATCTGAGAAATTGTTTGCGTCTGCTTTATCACAATAGGGCGTATGACATTACATTCTTCCGTCTTTCATCCAAGTTGATTCCACTTGTCGGCCATGAGCTCACGGAGGGCTGGGAGTATCGTGGTCATCTCGAAGCCGAGTTTCGTACGCTTGGTGATGTGGCCGCTAAAGATGGAGTGCGCCTCGACTTTCATCCAGATCACTTTGTCGTGCTTAATACGCCACGTAAGAATGTGCTTCAGGTATCACTCGATACACTTAAGCATCATATATGGATGCTTAAGGCGCTAGGCATCCAGCCAAATCATCGCTGTGTTCTGCATATAGGGGGAGCGTATAAAGATAAAGGAAAAGCCATTCGGCAATTCATTAAAAACTGGGAGCTTGTACCGGAAGAAATAAAGGGAAGTCTGTTGCTGGAAAATGATGATAAAGTGTTCACTGCAAAAGAGACACTGGAATTATGTGAAGCGTTGGGGGTACCGATGGTGCTCGACATTCATCATCATCGTTGCAACTATGAAGAGAACGAAGAAGAGATCGAAGCGCTTTTGCCTCGTATTATTGACACATGGAAAGACTCTCCGCTTCCGGTTAAGATGCATATTTCCAGTCCGCGCAGCGAGAAGGATAGACGAAGCCATGCTGATTATGTTACACCTGAAGATATGTTTCCTTTTCTACGTCAGGTCGCCAATTATACTGATCAGCTTGACATGATGGTGGAAGCGAAGAAGAAAGATGATGCGCTTTTTCGCCTGATGGAATGGGTAAATAAGCAGGGGGAGAAAGAACAAATTCGTTCGCTAAACGGAGCAAGTTTTAGGATCCATTAAAAAAATGTGTTTTCTTTTTACTAAAATCCAAAAGCACCATATAATAAAGGTAAGAATAGGACAAAATGAGACGGTTTTCTGACCGTACCTCTACGTTTTCCAGAATTGACAGGAAGATTCGCTGCGAGGTGATAGGCAATGATTATCGGTAAGGTCATTATCGTGGAAGGGAAAACTGATAAGAAACGTCTGGAGAAAGTTATCGCGGAGCCTGTGGAAATTATCTGCACACACGGAACACTAAGCACAAGAAAGCTGGAGGACATCCATTACCGTACCGGTGATTCTGATGTGTATATCTTTGTTGATGAAGATGCGTCTGGCAAAAAGCTGCGTTCCCAACTGAAGCATGAATTTCCGAATGCATATCATCTATATACACGAAGGAGCTATACGGAGATTGCCCGTACGCCATATGAATATTTAATGAAAATTCTGCGTGACGCCCATATTGAAGTAAATAAGGCCGTCATTTTGTAAGCAGTAAAGGAGTAGTGGAAACATCAATGATAGAACAGATTCAGAGTCGGATAAGTCAGCGAACCTTTAATTTGTTTGGGTTCGCCCCGCTCATGCGCGCGGCGGTTATGATTCCGCTGGTAGAGAAAGAAGGCAAGTTACACGTACTATTCGAAGTAAGAGCCCAAACTTTGAAGCGGCAGCCCGGGGAGATATGCTTCCCGGGTGGAAAAATCGACGAGACCGATGAAAACGAGCAAGCAGCGGCCGTTCGCGAAACATGCGAGGAATTGGGGCTGAAGGAAGAAAATATTCAGGTTATCGAAAGTCTGGGGATTTTGATACCTCCCTATTCATCTTCCATTTATTCCTTTGTGGGTAAAATACATGACCATGAAAAAATTACCCCAAACCAGGACGAGGTGGACGAGGTATTTTATGTGCCGCTTGATTTCTTTCTGGAAAAAGAACCGGATATTCATTACATTCATCTTGCAGTAAAACCCGAAGAAAATTTCCCATTCGAGCTCATTCCGCAGGGAAAGGATTACAAATGGCGCAGTGCAAGACTCCCGGAATTTTTCTATCAATATGACGGAAAGATTATATGGGGGTTAACAGCGCGCATTCTCTATGAGTTTATTTCGCTAGTAAAATAATAGTGAACAAAAATAGAAGAAAGTGTGTCAAATATATGAAATTTGGGTATGGATAAAGACAACTCAATGCCTGTACTTTTTTCACTTCTATCAAGCATTCTCAGCGCTTCCATACATAATTTTACCGAGCGTCGCATATGTTCAAAACACTATACAAACGAGATGAAAATTGATAACATTTATATGGTATTTACCATGTAGATGTTATTTCTTATATCTAAAATTTTTTTCGTTTGTTCTGCTGACCTCTAGAACAAATGATAGAAGAAAGGAGTGTATTGTGTGGATTTTAGTTGGTTGTTTCCCCCGGCCATTAATGATATGGCGAAGCAGGTCGATTCCTTGTTCTGGTTTATCGCATCTATTGCCGTCTTCATCTTTGTCCTGGTTGAAATGCTTTTATTTATCTTCCTCGTTCGTTACAGAAGAAAAAGACCGGACAAACAAGGAATTGCGTTGCACGGGAACACAAAAATGGAAATCATTTGGACGCTCATACCAGCGCTCATTTTGGTTGCCATTGGAGTGTTTGGCTCGCAAATGACATACGCAATTCAGACCCCTCCGAAAGACGTGTACACGATTAATGTTACCGGTTACAAGTGGCGTTGGGATTTTGATTATCCGGAAGGCTTCAAGACTACGAATAAGCTAGTTATTCCGGAGGACAAAAGCGTCCTATTCAAGATTACGTCCGGTGATATTGTTCACAGTTTCTGGATACCTTCGATGCGGCTTAAGCAGGACGCGGTACCTGGACGCCAAACGCAGTTTTGGACCGGCCCGTCCGAAAAGGGCGAATACCCAATTGTATGCGCAGAATATTGCGGGACAATGCACTCAATGATGTTAGCAAAACTTAACGTGGTAAGTACAGAGGAATTTGATAAATTTGTGCAATCCGGTGGTAAAGCCGGTGGTAGCGCAGCGGATGGCGCAGGCGGCGAAGGTCAGACGCTCGCTGAACAGAAAGGCTGTTTAAGCTGTCACGCTACCGATCAGAATAAGCTTGTCGGCCCGGGATGGGGCGGCATGTTTGGAAAAGACGTAAAGTTGTCTGATGGCAGTACCGTAAAGTACGATGAAAAATACATCATAGAATCCATCATAGATCCTGCAGCGAAAACTCCTGAAGGATATTCACCAATGCCGCCGCAGCAGGTAACAGAAGAAGAAGCCAAGGCCATTGCTGAATACATCAAAACCTTGAAATAGGGAGGAGTGGATCGCATGGGGACTGTTGCCACTGCCGATGTGAAAAAGCCGTCGTTTGTTAGAGACTGGCTGCTGACTGTTGACCATAAAAAAATCGGGATTATGTACGGCGTTGTCTGTTTGCTTTTCTTCTTTCTTGGGGGAGCAGCAGCATTGGTTATCCGTACTGAACTGTTGACACCCGGGATGCCGGACGTAGTGCCACAGGCCGATATGTTCAACCAGATGTTCACGATGCATGGCTCCATCATGATTTTTCTATTTATGATTCCGATGCTCACTGCGGCATTCGGGAATTATCTTGTTCCGATTATGATTGGAGCGCACGACATGGCGTTTCCGCGGATGAATAACCTGGCTTTCTGGCTGTTTGTGCTCGGCGGCTTTGTTTTTCTGAGCAGTCTTTACTTCGGGATGCCGGATATCGGCTGGACCGCGTATCCGCCTTATAGTATTGAGTCAGCTGGATTGGGCCTTGATATTTGGGTGTTAGGTGTCCATATTCTAGGTCTTTCCTCCATTCTCGGTGCGATAAACATTATCGTAACGGTATTTAATCTACGCGCGCCGGGTATGACGTTCAACCGTCTTCCGCTATATGTATGGTCTTCGCTTATTACGGCATTTATTCAGTTGTTCGGTACGCCGGCATTGGCTGGGGCGATTACGACACTGTTATTTGACCGGCATTTCGGAACGCATTTCTATGATGCTTCCGCAGGCGGCGACCCAATGCTATACCAGCATCTGTTCTGGTTTTATTCCCATCCGGCAGTGTATATTATGGTGCTTCCGGCGATGGGAATTGTGTCTGAAATTATTCCGGTATTTGCAAGAAAACCGATTTTCGGTTATCATGCGATTGCTTACTCATCCATAGCGATCGGTTTCCTAGGCTTTCTGGTTTGGGCTCACCATATGTTTGTGGCGGGCATGCCGCTTGCAACTGGGATTCCTTTTATGGTAACCTCGATGATTATCGCAGTGCCGTCAGCCATTAAAATTTTTAACTGGCTTGCTACATTGTGGAGGGGCTCGAACTGGTTTACTACGCCGATGCTATTCGTGACTGTTGGATTTATTGGGATGTTCACGATTGGCGGACTCGGCGGGATCTTCCTTGGCACGGTACCAGTTGACATTCATATGCATGACACGTACTTTGTCGTTGCCCACTTCCACTACGTACTATTTGGTGGAAGCATGATGGCAGTCCTTGGGGGTCTCTTCTACTGGTTACCGAAGATGACCGGCCGTATGTACAGTGAGAAGCTCGGTAAAACCGTGTTTTGGATGTATTTCGTCGGTACGAACCTAACGTTCTTCCCGATGCATTACATCGGTATGATGGGGATGCCACGCCGCGTATTCCAGTATGATCCGGCAAACGGCATGCAAATCGCCAACCAGATTGCGTCCTTCGGCTCGTATCTTGTTGGCGCAGCAGCAATCATGATGGTGGTTACAATTATCGTTTCTTTAAGAAGCGGGGCAAAAGCACCCGCAAATCCGTGGGGCGCACAAACGCTTGAGTGGACGGTGTCTTCACCGCCGCCTGAACACAATTTTATCGAAATGCCGTATGTAACCGCTCCGCCGTATGAATTCGGCGAAGCAGAAGAACAATATACGCCCAAAAAGTCATTTGGAGCGTAAAGAAGAGGTGTAACAATGGGATATCGCTTACCTTTCGTAACGACTATCGCCACCTTCCTGCTGTTGATTGCCGGAGCCCTCGTTGTAGGATTTGACGCTGGATTGGCATGCTCCGACTGGCCGTTGTGCAACGGGCATATTATCCCGCCCATGGAAGGGAAAATCATCATAGAATATACGCATCGCATGTTATCCACTGGAGTGGGGTTCCTTATGCTGGCCAATCTATATTTAGCGTGGCGCAAACGAAAGGAAAGCCCTATTGTGCTGAAGCTGGTTGTGCTCTCATTCGTTATGCTTTTATTCGTAGCAGTTCTTGGTGGAATTAATGTGTTGAAAAAGCTTCCGCCGGGATTCACAGCGATGGATACGAGCTTTGCTATTCTTCTATTCTCTACATTCGTTGTATTGACAGGGGTAACGCTGGCTAATGTTCGTAAAAAGCAAAACGAATTCAGGGAAGACAGACAGGTTCGCTCCATGTTCAAACCTGCTCTGATTGTTGCGATTGCGATATATGCAGACTATGTGCTGGGTGCCTTTATTAAACACAGCGATGCTGGTCAGGTATGGGTCAACGGCAAAACGTCGTTGTTGAATAACATTATTTCTACACCGGCTATCGCGACAACGCTGATGTATATACACGTGCTTGCTACTTTGCTTATCGTATTCTCATCCTTATGGCTTTTCTTCTATGCCCGTTTACGCAAGGTGTTGAAAGGTCAGGCAATTGCTATGCTAATCCTGCTGGCATTACAGCCGGTTACAGGTTTCGTTACAATCGTAACAGGGCTTGCCGTCGTTACAAATGTGATCCATATGGCTATTGCCGCCTTAATGATGGCTCTTGCGGCATTTATAGCTACAGAAGCAAAGCTTGGGGCGAATCTGCTCCATACGAATGACAAGAAAAGCAGCGCTGTATCCAGCAAGGAGCAATCTATCGTAAATCTTGGCTAATGCTATTATAAATGCAGGGGGGTTTTGAAATGGGTACGCCTATTTCTGAAAAAAATGTGTACGAAAATCCAGCCAGCCGCGTAATGGAACCGGGTCCGCTCTCTGAAGCGAAACCGAAGGGTGACTGGCGTGACTATGTATCAGTAACAAAGCTTGGTATTGTAGTATCTAACTTAATGTCATTGTTTGCGGGCGTCTGGCTTGCTGCTGATGGCCCGCTTCCGATACCAACGGTGCTTATGGCCATGTTAGGTTCCGCGCTTGTAATTATGTCAGGAACCTGCTTGAACAACTACATTGACCGTGATCTTGATCAGTTAATGGCGCGTACGAAGAACAGAGCATTGCCGGAAGGAAGATTAAATCCGCAAACCGTTATGATTATGGGCTTTGTTTTCGGGATTGCGGGTACGATCATCCTGCTTCTTATCAATGCGCTGACGGCCGTTCTTGGGCTGGTAGGCCTGGTCTTCTACGTTGTTGTTTATACCATGTGGACAAAACGCACAACGACGCTAAATACGCTTGTGGGTGGTATTTCCGGCGCGATGCCGCCGATGATGGGTTATGCGGCGATTTCAGGTACAATCGACATGACTGCTTGGGTACTGTTCGGTATTCTATTTATCTGGCAATGCCCTCACTTCCTGGCGCTTGCGATGCGCCGTGCCGATGATTATCGTGCTGCGGGATTCCAGATGCTTCCAGCTGTTCGCGGCTTTGCAGTAACGAAGCGTCACATTCTTCGCTATACTGCAGCTTTGGTGCTTGTTTCCATCATGCTATATGCACTTGGTGAAGTCGGTATGGTATATCTAATCGGAATGTCTGTATTAGGCATCGGTTATGTGATTATTAATATGACAGGCTTTTTTGCTAAAGATGATATTAAGTTTGCCCGTAAATCGTTTGTTTATTCACTTGTATATTTGATGTTGTTTACGATATTAGTCTTGATTGACCGTGTGTAATTCCGCTTTATTAAAACGGGATTGAGGGGGTAGAGGCATGGCTGTGCATGCAGGAGAAGAGCACGTCCCTAAGAAAGGCATCAAAGACAGCGGCTTGTTGGGCGTATGGCTCGGCTTGATTTCCTTTACGTTTACGTTCGCCGTGTTTATCGTATCGAATGTCTACCTGCGCGGCTGGTCGCCGGATGTATTTAACGTTACACTTCCGGCGAACGTGCAGGATTTGGTCAATTACAATGTTTTGCTGCTTGTGGCACTTGGCGTGCTGACACTGGCAGGCGGCATTAGCTATAAGAAACGCAAGGATGGTATTGCATTCGGCTTGCTTGCATTAGCGATGATTGCAGCTATTGGCTATGTTGTGATTGACTGGTCCCTTATCCAGAGCTATCGGGCACTCGGCCCGGCAGCCTGGACCGCCTATGTGATTGTGCAAGCGATTATGGAAATTCTCGTTCTTATTTGCATCGTGCTCTACCTCCGTGCTTTTTACTTCAAGATGCGGAAGAACGAAAAGTCGTTGAATCGCTTCATCCCTGGGGCGACAGCAGTTTGGATGTATACGGTGATTATGGGTCTGTTTGTGTTTATCCAATGCGATTTAATCGAAATTGGGGAGTTTGCCGAATGGTGCGGAATTAAGCTTTCGCAGCTCGGCAAGCTATAACAGGGAGGGATAGACATGGGTATTATTTTATACGCGTTGGGATATGTCATATTTCCCTTTATCCTATTTTTCATCTTTATGTACCTTTCCAAGTTGACCACGAGGGAGTAGGATTGCACAGGAGGAGTTGGGGGAGCCATGGCTTCGTTTATGAAACGCTATTGGTTTATCGTTGTAGCCGGCACGTTAATTGCGGCGGTTCTCCTTACGATTGTTTATCAATTGTGGTGGGGGTCTAATAAGCTTCCGACGCTTGATCGGGCCCCTTCTTTTACAATGTCAGATATGTATGGAAAACCGGTTTCGTTACGTGATTCCGATGGCAAAGTACGCCTTGTTTCTTTCCACTATACACATTGCCCGGACATATGCCAGGCCACGAACTTCAACTTAATCCGGGTTCAGCAGAAGCTGAAGGAGCAGGGGGTTCTAGGCGACAAGGCGTTGCTTATGACGATTACATTTGATCCAAAACGGGATACTGAGCAGATGCTGCAGAAATATACGGCATCCCAGGGGATCAAATCTGAAGGCTGGAGTTTTCTGCGTGGCACGCCTGAACAAACGGAGCAAGTCCTACAAGGATTTAAAGTGCTTGCTGAAGATCAGGGAAATGGAATTTTCATGCATTCAAACAATCTGTTCCTCGTGGATGGAAGCGAGAATATCCGTGCGATATATAAGATGGGAAGCAGTATGGATAACGAACAGATTGTCAAGGATATTCATAATTTGCTTGATGATTAATAAAAAACCTCTTATCTTGTGATAAGAGGTTTTTTATATGTAAAGCGAAGAGTATACTGATAAAGAAGAAAGGAGACAGGTTCCCATGCAATGGATTGAATATCAGCTTGTATTTCCGTCTGAGACAGATACCGAATCCGTTATGTACTTACTCGGGGAGAAGGGATTTGCGAACAGTTGGGTAGACGAGTCCGTAGAGATTCTTAGAATACCGGATGGCTACGATTACAAGGTTAAAGATACAGACGTTACGATTATTACATATGAATCAATTGAAGATGGAGTGGATATGGAAGAAGAGGCGGTACGCTCGCTTGCGACATTACAGCGTGAACTGGCTTCATTCGGTATGCGGGAGAGCAGCTGGCGAGAGCCGGATTTACAGCATGCGGATGATTGGAAAGCGCACTTTGACATTGAGGAAGTCTCAAATGAATTAGTACTAATTCCGACCTGGAAGCAGGAAGAAGCGGAAGGAAAGTATGGGCAAAAGTACCGGATGATATTTGAACCGGGTGGTGCATTTGGTACTGGTAAGCATGGAACAACTCAAAGTTGTTTGCGCTTTATCGAACAGGTTGATGTAGAAGGAAAAAATATATTGGACGTTGGTGCAGGTTCTGGTATTTTATCCGTTTATTGCGAGATACGGGGAGCGGCATCTGTTCTGGCCGTGGATATCAATCCATCTTCACCATCTGAAATTGAATATCTCGCTTCACTGAATGGAGTAAGAGCTCCGGAAGTGTATGTGGGGGACGGCAATGCACTGCTTGGAGAATCATTGTATGATGTAATCTTAATCAACATTGGGGGAGAGGAAGCCATTCGTCAGGCTGATACATGTGTACATCTCGTTAAGAAGAACGGAAAGTTAATCGTCTCAGGCATCGTAGAGTGGGCTGAAGAGGATGTACGTCATGCCTACGAAGAAAGAGGCTGTGTGCTTGAACAGCGGCAAGTGGATGAGGAGTGGATTACTCTTATGTTCACGGCGGCCAAATGACACACCTATGGTTGCCCGATAAACGGAAAAGAGGAGGCTTTTCTTAGCAGAAGTCTCCTTTCTATAAAAGCTTGAAAAAAATGATTATGATGATTTACTGTTTCGATTCAACTGTTCTAGTTCCTCGTTTGTAGCGAACCGACAGCCGCCCACAATCGGGGTACGGCGCAAGCGAATGGACAGTAACTGCAACAGCGGAATTAATTCCGTATGAACATTGTTTTCGAGCGTGAATTTGACTCCGTATTCATACGTGTCTTTATCCCTAGGAGTTTTACGGACGATATAGCCAGGAAGCTGCAGATTGTTGTTTAGAATTTCCGTTTCGAACTCGAGGATGACTTGAGGCGTTGCTGGTAGCTTCACACTAGAGACGAAACGTAGGCCTCCAGGACTGATGTCTTCGATTAGTACCTGCGCTTTCCCGGTCTCGATGGCATTATTTTTGACTTGAATAATCGTAACATCGGAGCTAAGAGGGCGGGGAAGAGGCAAACGGAAAAATTGTCGACGATTCTGTCCTTCCAAGTTGTTCACATCCTTTCAACCTTTTCTTGACCAAGCAAGCTGCCCCGTGATATATTATTTCTACATTGATTTTGTATTATTTTATATGCTAACTGATTCTATTTTACCATTAAAATAGGCCAAATGTTCAATGTTTTTATTGCGGATGTGGCGGAATCGGCAGACGCGCTAGATTCAGGTTCTAGTGGTAGCAATACCGTGGGGGTTCAAGTCCCTTCATCCGCACCATTGAGTGTACGTGTGGTTTTTATACATATTCCTATTGAAGTCGCTGTATAAGCGGCTTTTTTTATGGTTAGGAAAGTATATATCGCTTTACTGTTGTAAAATGATATATACTTTCCTTCCTTTTGTAAGCAAAGAAAAAATCGCGAGGCGTTGCCAAACGTTGCTTTTTCGGTGTGGAGCTGTGCGGGGTGAAGGTCGAAGAAGAGTGGAAATTGTCTCCACCATAGAGATGCCCAGATGTTTTGCCACTCCGACCTTCGTGCCACACAGCGGCCGTTTCGCTTCTTTGCCGAAAAAGGACGAGCGAAAGCGCCCGCGAGTTTTTCTTAACGTAAATAAGGATACAGGTTATTCATTATATCCTATGTCCTACGCTTACTTTGCTGCCATGTATACGCTTAGGTTGAGGGGTGAAGATGAATATGGAACCATTTGAAGAGTTTTCTGATTTAATGGAGCTGGCTGATATGATTACGGAGCGGGTTGGCAATCCAATTACGATCGAAGATATGAATCACCATGTAATCGCTTACAGCACTCATGGAGATACGACAGACCCTGTGCGCATTCAAACGATTATGAATCGTAAGGTGCCGGATGAGGTACTCATCCGTTTCTGGAAAGACGGAATTATCCAAGCACTTATGCATAGTGATGAACCGGTGCGCATTCCGGCAGTAAAAGAAGTAGGGCTTAACAACCGTATTGCAGTATCTATTCGCCGTGGCCATGAAGTATTCGGCTATATCTGGGTGCAGGAAGCAGTGCGTCCGCTTGATGAGAAAGATTTTGAAGTATTAAAGCGGGCGGCTCGCCTCGCGCTCCCCCGTCTGCTGCACCGTAAAGACCGTCATACAAAACAGGAGGAGAAGAGGAACCAATTTTTCTGGCAACTGTTGTCACGAAGTGCCAACGAATCGGTAGATATTGAGAAGACAGCGCTCCAGCTGCGCCTTCATCTGCCGCCTGTAATGGTTGTACTCGTTTTGGAAGCGCATTGTTCAGATGCAAAATGGAATAACATGCAGAAAGAGCTTGCTTATCTATTAGGCAATCTTGGCGAGTTTTTTCCATTCAGGTATCTTACGCTTTGGACTTTTGATGATCGTCAACTTCTCGTATTAGCCGGATTGGACGAGCGGGAGCGGGAGAAGGCAGAAGAGGCAAGCAGAACATTCCTTCATCAGCTTCGTAAACGGCTGACACGCCGATTTGGTAGCGAGACAATGGTGGCGGCTTACGGCGAGCCAGTTACTTCTCCCTCTGAAATTTGGCTTAGCTATCAGCAGGCACTGGAAGTTATGCAAATTAAAAAGGCGCTTCCAGACGAAATGAAGATGATCGAAGGATATCAGGAATTAGGAGCATACCGGCTGTTGCCAAAGCTCAAGCAATGGAACCAGCAGGTGAAGTATCGAAATTCCAAACTGGAGCGTTTATTGACGTATGATAAAGAAAATCAAGGAAACTTGCTTGAAACATTGGAAGTTTTTCTGGATAATACAGGAAAGGTTAACCAAACCGCCCGACAGTTGCATGTTCATCCTAACACGCTCGGATACCGTTTAAAGCGTATCTGTGAGGTTGGTGACATTGATCTGAACAATCCGCATGAGCGCATTATGCTCTTTTTAGACATTAAGCTGCGAAAATATAATGTATAAAATAATCTCTTCAATAAAAAGCATTCTTTTTCATTATTCTGGATAGCCTATATATAAATCGTAGGAAAGGTTTGTGAAACTACCATTTGTGGAAATCCACAAATAAGCAAAGAGAATTTTAAGCTTTCAGACAAAGAAAAGTTCATGAAAAAGTCATAAAATAGAATACACGCAGAGATTCATACGCTAGGACATGGATTAACAGTAGGTTCTTTACCGATTACAAGGAGGTTATAACAATGATTGTTGGCGTACCGAAGGAAATAAAAAACAATGAAAATCGCGTGGCAATTACACCTGCAGGCGTAGCCACTCTTGTACATGCCGGTCATGAGGTACTTGTAGAGACAGAAGCTGGAGTGGGAAGCGGTTTTACGAATGAGGAATACGTAAAAGAAGGCGCGAAAATTGTGCAAACCGCCAAAGAAGCGTGGTCGGCCGACATGGTCATGAAAGTAAAAGAACCGCTGGCGGAAGAATTCCAGTATTTCCGTGAAGGTCTTGTGCTCTTTACTTATTTGCATCTTGCTCCGGAACCGGCCTTGACGAAAGCGCTGGTGGAGAAGAAGGTCGTAGCGATTGCGTATGAAACGATCCAGTATGACAATGGTGCATTGCCGCTGTTGACGCCAATGAGCGAAGTAGCGGGCAGGATGTCTGTACAAATCGGTGCGCAATTCCTTGAGAAATCAAAAGGTGGTAAAGGGGTATTACTCGCTGGTGTTCCAGGTGTAGAAGCTGGTCGTGTAACGATTGTCGGCGGTGGTATCGTAGGTGCGAATGCGGCGAAAATCGCTCTCGGTATGGGTGCGAAAGTGACGTTGCTTGATATTAATCCAGAACGACTACGTCAGTTAGATGACCAGTTCCAGGGCCGTATTCAAACATTAATGTCTAATCCGTATAACATCGCAAAAGCTGTTAAGGAAGCGGATCTGCTCATTGGAGCCGTTCTTATTCCGGGAGCGCGTGCGCCTCGTCTTGTAACGGAAGCAATGGTAAAAGACATGGAACCGGGTTCCGTCATCGTTGACGTAGCTATCGATCAGGGCGGATCGATTGAGACAATTGACCGTATAACAACGCACAGTGAACCGACGTATGTAAAACATGGTGTACTTCATTATGCAGTAGCCAATATGCCGGGTGCTGTAGCCCGTACATCTACCATGGCATTGACTAATGTAACGGTACCGTACGCACTGCAAATCGCTAATAAAGGATATGTAAAGGCCTCTCTTGAAAGTCGTCCGCTGGCACGAGGCATTAACGTTATAGAAGGTAAAGTAACGTATAAAGCAGTAGCGGAAGCGCTCGGATATACGTATGTAGATGTTAACGATATTTTGAATAACGGTACAGTAGCCGTATAATATGCATATATAAGCAAAAGCACCCATATTGGGTGCTTTTGCTTATATAAATTACACTTGATATTTTGACAGGGGAGTGTGGTTGGAAGGAGGCGATCCGGCAGAAGAAAGGCCAGCATGTCTTTTTCCGACCGCTCCCGCCCACCGCCCTTCCTTCTTTTCTTACCTCCCACCATAAACGTTTGTCGATTTATCAAATCAGATGTATATAGTATGTAAATCACGAAGATTTATACGCTTTTTTCATATTTCCATTATATATTTGCTACAGAAAATCTAATGCTAACAGACAGCTATGCCTTAAATTGTTTCACAATTCCTTCTAACTCCTCAGCCATCCTAGCCAGAGAAGTTGCCGTAGCAGAGACTTCCTCCATGGAAGCCAACTGTTCTTCTGTGCTGGCTGATACTTCACTAATACCTGCTGATACTTGTTCTACCGTTTGTGTTACCGAGCGAATTGAAGTCACGACTTGTGCTGTATTAGCTGTAATATGCTTCACGGAAGCGGAAACTTCGTGAACTTCATGATTTATTTTATTGATTGAGCCATAAATTTGTGTGAACGATTCTCCAGCAAGGGTTACAACGTCTATCCCTTTTTCTACTTCTTTGCGGCTGCTCTCCATTGACCGAAGGGCTGTTTCCATTTTGCCGCGAATTAACTGGATTAACTCCGTCACGCTGTTGGCTGAATTCGAAGACTGTTCAGCTAGCTTTCTTACCTCATCAGCCACAACAGCAAAACCGCGACCGTGTTCTCCGGCTCTGGCTGCCTCAATGGCTGCATTGAGAGCTAAGAGATTCGTTTGACTGGAGATATCTGTGATCAATTTCGCGAAATTATCGATTTGTTCCATGCTTTCATGCAAATGTCCAATAATATGCGAAAGTTCGGAGACCGATCCTTCTATAAAATTCATTTGCTGTACCGCTGTTCCGATCGCTTCGTTTCCTTTTGCAGCAATATCTGAGGTTTCTGCCATTGAAGCGGAGGTCGCATGGGTATGCTGGGCGATTTCTTGCAGCGTTTCAGACATACCAGTAATTGTCCCCGACATTCTTTCTACGTTCTTTGTTTCCTCTTCCGAGCTAGCTGCGATCTCTTGCACCGTAATCGAGATATGTTCCGTTGCTTTTGTGGTTTCATATGAGCTTGCCATAAGCTGTTCTGATGCGGCAGCCAGGCTTTCTACTTTTTCTCGTACCTGGTGAATGACAGATTGCAAAGACTCACTCATATGATTAAAGTGGCTTCCTAACTGCCCTAGCTCATCCTTGGATTTTAAATCTACTCTCTCTGTTAAATCACCGTTGCTGATTTTGTCTGAAGCAGTACTTAAGCGTTTAAGTGGTTTTGTAATGGATTGAATAACCCAATATGTTATAACAGTTCCTAATAGTAAGGAAAGAACGATGGTAAGAACTGTAGTAAGAAAAATGCCTTGAACGCCATTTTCAATCTCCGCAGTAGCAATCGTTCCTGCTATCTTCCATCCGGTAAGTTTATTCGTTGTGAAAACCGTTTCTTTTTCTTCGCTGTTCTCTATATAAGTGTACGCACCTGCATCTTTCTCAAATAACGTGCTCATAGTTTGTTCCTGGATAGGATCTCCGCTCTTTAAAGTCGGATGGACAATTATTTTCTTTGTTTGATCTAGAATAAAGGCATATCCCTGTTCACCGACTTTTGCTCGCTTTACAATGTCGCTCAAATTGGCAAGGTTTAAGTCAATACCAACGACTCCGCTTCCATCCTTCACCGGTTTTGCAATGCTTACTACCACTGCTTTTGTCGTGATATCGATATATGGTTCAGAAATGCTTGGCTTTTCTTTGTTCTGCATCGCTTTTTGATACCAGACTCGCTTACGCGGATCATAATCTGGCGGGAGTGTATCGTTTCCGTCTGAGATTAAGATCCCTGTTTCCGTACCAACATACGCCGAGGTGATTTCTGGATGCGCGTCCTGGAAACGGTGAATCATATCCATTAATTGAGGACTTTGTTTACCTGCATATAAACTTGCGGTAATAGACTGGGATAAAAAGTCCACGTTTTTTATTTCACTTTCAATCGTGCTATTAATTAATTCGTTAAGGAACTCTGTGCTGCTTTCAATAGAACTATCCATATCTCCCTGAATACGTGTTTTGGCAGTATGATAGGAAGATATGCCAATTACCAGGCTCGGAATTAATAATAATAAGATAAATGCTACTTGAAGCTTTCTTCCGACACCCGCTGCTACCCAGTTCATCATTTTCCTTCAAATCCTTTCAACACGGTATTTGCATCATACTGTCTATGATAAAAGCAGAGCTTTTTACCTATGTATTTATTATGAATATAGTAGTTTATAAATGTGTGAAAGCATAGTGTAAAAATTGCAACAAATACTACTTGATAAAATACAAGCCTATTTGAAATGTAGAAATAACAAAAGCACCCGGCATGGGTACTCTTGTTGTTCATTACGTGCTATTTATGCTCTGGATAATTAGGAATCAAACGTCTCACAGGCGGTTCCTTCTTCATGTTTAACATCAAGGCCGGAGATATCGATATGGCTGGCTATGCATCGGTCTCCCTGTCCCCAGTACTCACAGGAGTCCACGGTACAGCCAACGGCCACTTGAGGTGTTGTCTCATGTGGTGAGGATGCTTCATCGGTGGGGGCATTATCGTCCTGCCGCAATATGAATGTCTCGCACTTTGTTTCGTCAATCGAGGATGCTTCCCGGCCACCCTCGATATTTTTCACGACAATTTTATCGGCGCTACAAAGGTTTCCTTCGGCCCAATGCGTACAGTATTCAGCGGTACAAGTTACGTTTGTCATGCATATCCCTCCTTTTCTTGCTTTTACCACTCAATTTCTTAAGGAAAACGCTTGATATGTAAATCGTTTTTTTATAAAATATTAATTGTCTTTAATACGCTCCTATAGTTAAACGGTATAACAGACCACTCGTAATGGTCAGTTCGTGGTTCGATTCCGCGTGGGAGCATGAAGCTAAAACCCTTGATACTGCAAGGTTTTACAAAGAGAAAGACCGTCCTTGTGGGCGGTCTTTTTTAGTGTGTCTGAGTGCTATTAAAGACGGATAACAGGTAGTTGGTACGATAATCTGGTACCTGTTTCTACCCTCATTGGTGCGCTATTGGTGGTGATAGCTTATACGCAGGTAGTTGCTAATTCTGTTTATTACAGAGTTGCTCAATGCTATGCGTAACAATAAAGATAAAAGGGATGAATACGGCTGCAAAGATGAATATGTAGAACGACAGAAAAATAATTTTAAACCTTCAAGAAAAGGAAATTGACTCTCATAATATGCTTTATTAATTACTTTCTTATTTTATTTCCCGATTGATTTTATTGAAAAATAAGAATTGTTTATGCCTAGAATAAGGTATATTATATTTTGCATAAGGAGGGAGTAAAGTGGGGAATTTCTATCTTTTTTTGTTGATGTCGATTGTGCTCATTATTTTACCTGGCCCAGATACGGGATTGGTTACACAAAATACAATTGCTCAAGGAAGAAGAGGCGGGGTTCAGACGGCGCTGGGGAGTATTTCAGGAGTTATCATTCATACCTTAGTTGCCGTAGTAGGGCTTTCCGCAATTATCGTTAAGTCGGCTTTTCTTTTTTCGATTTTTAAATATGTTGGAGCTTTCTACCTTATTTACTTAGGCATCATGTCATTATGGGCTATAAAGAAAAAAGGCATAGCCATAGAAGATAATAAAAGCGAAAAAAAGAACGCAAGCTTATCCGCTTTCCGCCAGGGCTTTCTTACGAATGTTCTTAATCCGAAGGTGGCTGTTTTCTTTCTTACTTTTCTGCCGCAATTTCTGGAGCCTGGGAGCAACACATTTTTACAATTCCTTATTATGGGGCTTACATATGCTGCACTTACTTTAATTTGGTTTTTAATGTATGTATATTTAATTCACTCTATTAACGTGTGGATGAAGAAGCCTTCTGTACAACGTGCTATTCAAGGTATATCTGGGATCGTCCTGTTAAGCTTTGGAATAAAGCTTGCCCTAGAGAGAAGACCATAATACTATATAAATTACATTTGATATTTTGACAGGGTAGCGTGGTTGGAAGGAGGTAATTCAGAAAAAGAAGAGGTTAGATGCGCCCTGCGATCCGGCAGAAGACAAGGCGGCGTGTCTTTTTCCGACCGCTCCCGCCCACCGCCCGTCCTTCTTTTCGTACCTTTCACCACAAGAATTTGTCGATTTATCAAATCAGATGTATATAGAATCGTTTTTTCCTTATTCTGTGAATCATTCTATAGTTGTCTGAGGCTGAAGCGCTTTACCGACTTGAAAAAACATCTTAACTGAGTCATAATAGTAGCAAGTGAATATGCCATGTTTTCTAGGGTTCCGCGATGCAATCATCGGTCTGGTCCAAGGGAAAACCACGGCATTGCCGTGTCACGGAGGGATAAAAGCCCGGGAGATATCTGTTGCAAAGGATATCTTTCGGGCTTTTTTATTTTCCTTTAGGGATATTGCACATAATAAATATAAGGAAGTGAGGAGAAGGGGAATGAATCTGGATTGGATAAAGGTGTTTATCGCCGCATTTTTTGAAGTGTTCTGGGTGATAGGTCTTAAGCATGCTTATGATGTATGGACCTGGATGGGGACAGCTATATCAATTTTTATTAGTTTTTATCTTATGATTATGGCTGGCGAGAAGTTGCCGGTCGGTACTGTGTATGCTGTTTTCGTTGGAATGGGGACGGCCGGAACAGTGTTTTCCGAGATTGTGTTTTTTGGTGAACCATTTAAATTGATGAAATTGCTTCTGATTCTTTTGCTGCTAGGCGGTGTCATTGGATTGAAGCTGGTGACCAAAGACAAAGAGTCAAACCCGGAAGGAGCTGAATCATAATGGCTTGGGTATACCTTATATTAGCGGGGATATTTGAAATGGTCGGTGTAGCCATGATTAATAAGTTGCACAGAGATCGAAATTGGCAGGCTCTTGTGCTGCTGCTCGCTGGATTTGGTGCAAGCTTCTTGTTTCTGGCGCTTGCGATGGAGACGCTACCAATGGGTACGGCTTATGCCGTATGGACAGGGATAGGGGCATCTGGAGGGGCTATTCTAGGCATGGTATGGTATGGGGAATCAAAGGAGTGGAGAAGGGTGTTATTTATTGCTGTAGTTCTTAGTGCAGCAATAGGACTAAAATTGATTTCCTAAATCAAGGGTGTTGATTATCCAGTACGATCCAGAATGAATAGCCACCACACCGTGCCCCAAACGGGCGTCGGTTCGTTCCCGTACGGAAGCGTAGAGGCCGCTTTTTGCCGGTCCGGACTTGACGTCATAAAGCGGCCGTGTTTCCTCATTACGAGAAAAAGACGAGGGAACACGCCGACGCGTGCATCTTCTTTCTTCCACCTTATGGATAATCAACAGATGTGACACTTTACATATGAATTTTAGTCGTTATCATATTCAGAATTGCTACTTTCGTTTGGTGACAGCTAAAAAGGATGGGAAAAATAAACAATGAAAAATAGACTTTGTATTACACCGTGCGGAGCGGCTAAAATATGGGACAGGTATCCTGAGCAGGGAGGCGTTCCAGCAAAGGAGGCGTATATTAGTGCCTTCGGAACCGCATGTCATACATATGCTGATACATTCTTCGACCACTGGGTTATTCTTTCGGCCAAGCATGGCTTTCTTTTCCCTACAGATATTGTTCCCGAAAACTACGACCTTGCATTTAACTCTGGTAGTCCGGATATTATTTCAACAGAAGAATTAAAACGGCAGGCGAAAGAAAAGGGATTGGATACTTTCGATGAACTTGTTATTGTGGCGGGCCGAAAGCATATAAAGGTCGTGCAAGAAGTATTCGGCAAAGATTGTATGTATCGCTTTCCTCTACAGGGCTGTAAAGGGATTGGATACATGTTGCAAAAGCTGAAAAAAGCTGTTAAAGAAAATAGAGAAATCGATTAGCCATAAGTATGTTATAGCGTTTCGAAAAGGCTTCCTATTGTACGAGAGGAGGCTTTTTTATATAATGTATATAAAGCTTATGGATTTAATCAGGTTAATAGATTTTGTGGGAACACATGCATATAGTACAGCAAAAGGGGGATACATCATGAAAGAACGCGAAGTGCAATTTAACCACATATTTGAACAATGGGCAAATGAGTACGATCAGACGGTAGTTGATAGGGATGGTGAATATGCGGAGGTTTTCGAAGGATATGAACAAATCCTGCATAGGGTAGTACAAGAACTGAAGCTGCCAGTAGAAAGTCGGGTATTGGAAATCGGTGTTGGTACTGGCAATTTGACCCGATTGCTGCTTTCTAAAGAGTGGAAAGTATTCGGAATTGATCCTTCGCCGGATATGCGAAGCATAGCCTCTCAGAAACTACCGAATTTTACAATACAAGACGGTCATTTTCTGTCTGTACCAGAATCTGTCGGGCGGGTAGACGGTATCGTTAGTACGTATGCATTTCATCATCTTACGGATGAACAAAAAGCGCGTGCTATCCAGCAGCTAACTGATAGGCTGAACGATGATGGAATGATTGTATTTGCTGATACAGCCTATGCCGATGAAAAAGCGAAGCAGGCAATACATCAGAAGGTAAAGGAACAAAAAGCTTTTGCATTGCTAGAGGATTTGAGGACAGAATATTATCCACTAGTTTCAACCATGCAGCACATTTTTGAAGGGGCAGGATTAGATTTTGCTTCCCATCAGTTGAATAAATATGTCTGGTTGTTTTCTGGAAAAAAAACTGCTCGATAAGAGCGTTTTTTTTATGTAAGTTGGTTTCAAATCATTGAAAGTGTGGAAATGTACAAAAAATGTATTTAATTTGAGGAATACTTACATAAATAAGCGTAAAGTCCCTCGTGAAGCCTGGGAGTTTAAGATACATTTATAGAAGCGAATCTTGATTTTGTAGAGACAATAAAACTAGTCGTTCACTGTATACAATGACAGTGGAACTATATATTTTGGACGACAGGGGAAAGTGATATGGCAGTATACTTAGGTTATCTTGGACTTTTTCTAATTTCTTTTATCGTTCTGGGTATTTTTTATCATAACACAATGAGAAATAAGTTGCGTTCGCTATATTTTTTGTTCTTTGCTTTTACTACATATACCCTTCTTTGTAATTTATATTTTCACTTGCTTTTAGATGCCCACTTTCTGGTTTTCTACGCAGCGCAGGGTTGGTTTGTTTTCTCTTATTTGTTAAGAAGGGGAAAGAAGCAGCAAGCCCGTCCGCACCAAGAATCAATTCGGCCTCCGACTTCTTTCCCTGTAGAAAAGGAAAGAGAGTACGTAGCACAATAAAACAAAATTTCCATCAGAGGGGGATTTTCTTCATCCCCCTACTGATGGCTCGTTGTGCGTATCGGGTTCTTACTGCCTATTGGATTGGGATAAAACTGAATGGTATGGTTTGAAATATGGAAGCAGGAAATGTACCCTGCTTTTTTTTGTGCCTGCTCTAAGAAGAATATGTGCTTTCGGTAAGCGGTTCTTCAGAAGAAGGGAGCTTTTTCTTTAGGAAGTGCAGATAGAGTACGAAGCCGAGCAACACGATTCCTACGGTTGCGATAGATACGGGGGCATTGACCTCAGCGCGGGTTGCACCCGTATAAATGCCCATGCCGAGCAACATCATCGTATTGTTGACAAAGTTCTGAACAGCGACCGCTTTACCCGTCCCGCTTATTCTGTGTCCTTCATCCTGTAGCACGGTATTCATCGGTACAATAAAGGCACCACCCATGAATCCAATGGCCATCAATACTGCAATAATAAGATAAAGATTGGAGACGAAAATAGATGCGATAACGATAAGAGCCATCATCAGTCCATACAAATAGGAACGATAATATTTATGTGCTGGAATCAAGTATGGCGTAGCCAGCGAGCCAATAATAATTCCAACGCCGGTCACTGCGACCAGCATCGAGATTTTATCCAGTGAAGTAATGCCGAACATTAACGGAATCCAGGCAATGAATGCGAAACGGAGAACCGTTGACGACATCCAGAATGAACAGGTGCCCACCAGCGAAAAACGACACTTCGGATTTGAGAAGAACAGTTTTACGTCTGAGATGAAATCCGAAAGCGCCCGGCTGTAGCGCAAGGATGAATTGCCCGGCATCCGTGGGATGGCGAGCGTTCCGGCCATAGAGATAAGATATAGACCGATACAGACAGCCATCGACCAGAATAGCGAATACTCCGCTAGCATCCCGCCAGCAACAGAGCCTGCGAGAATGGCGAATATCGTATAGCCCTCGATTTTACCGTTTGCTCTCAGTAAAGCGTCCTTAGTGTCCGTCAACTCAGGCAGAATACCGTATTTCGCAGGGCTGTAGGTCACGGCCCCGATGCCGACCACAAGGTAGCTGAATACGGGCGATATGCCAGTCATCAGCAGTAGAATACCGGCTGCTTTGACGATATTGCCTATAAGTAATACGTAGGATTTGGCGTTGCGGTCGGCGAATGGTCCGACAAACGGAGCACATACGACATATGCCAACAAAAACGCGGATTGAACCAGACCGATATAGAATCCTGGATAGTTTTCCTGACGCATAATCGCAAGTACGATAAAAATAATCATGTTGTCTGCGAACGCAGATAGAAATTGAGTAAAATAAAGGGCTTTAAGCGGTGCAACGCGCATGTTTTTCTTTCCTTTCTCAGGACTCCGCCCATTGTTTTAACGTAACGTAATCAACTTTGCCGCTGCCGAGCAGAGGCAGAGATTTAACATTCTTCCGAAAGAAGTCTCCCACTTCTAAACGTGAAGGTGCTTTCGTCACCAGTGAAAGTGGGAGATGAATGTCGGTTAGGCGTAGCCTCACGCTGTTTCTTACAGAACATACGATCTCCTGATATACTTGTCTTAGTCTACTCTAATCAGGGTTATATGAGGAGAGAGTGCCTATGATTCGTGCGAAGAAAGTCGATTTCAGAGCTTTCAAAACCGATACGGACCGATTATTTGCCTGTAATCGGGAGTCAGCTCTTGTCTGGAATGTATGATTTAGAGTAAGCAAGGCGGGTTCAGTGACATCCTCTCTCCACTAAAAGTGAAGAGCTTCCCTGTGGAAGTGCGGGGGCGACTTGCTCCAGTAGAGGTGGTGTCTCACGACAGGACCCGTTGTTCCATTTCTGACCTACCTTCATCACAGACGCCAGAGATCGTGCCACGGCGATCCTCCTGCCGGGATTCTACCCGACAGGCACCTTGTCTATCACAAAAATCGACCCGGATTTTTGCTACACCGCAAGGCTCGTGCACAAGGCAATGTTTCTTGCTGCATTCTGATCGGCATGATTGTTATGCCCACATTTTTGGCAGTGGAAGCGATCTCGATGGCGGTTCTTCTTGTCAATATGCTTGCAAACATGACACATTTGAGATGTATAGCGCGGATCAACAAAGAGAACCTGTACATGGTATTTTTCTGCTTGTTCCACAATGCATTGCTGCAGCTGATAAAAGGACCAGGAATGGAGGATCCGATCCGCTCGGTTCGTCGTATGACATGTTTCCCGGATGTTGCCCAGATTCTCCATTTTAATCACAGGTCGATCAAACTGCAGAGCAAAATCGACAATCTGCCTGGCCAACTTACGGTTATAATCCTTCATCCAACGGCTTTCTTTATGTCCCAGACGCATGATCGCACGCAGTGCTTTCTTTTTTCCTAAGGAACGTCGCAGGGAACGATAGTGACGCCGAATATAGCCGACTTCTTTGCCAGAGAAAAATTGCCGCTTGCCGCTGACCGGTTCTGAAACGACGGCAAGATGACGGAGGCCGAGATCAATACCAATCGAAGTACGGGGAAGAATCGAGAGCGTAGAAAGCGGACAAGCCACTTCTACCGGAATGGCAAGATACCAGCTTTCTCCTTTACGAAGAAGCTGAATCGTGCAGCGAAAGGCTCTGTTTATATCAGACCGAACGTGCTTTTCTGTCCATTCTCCAGTCCTTCGGTTTTTCACTTGCTTGGTCTGCTTTACAATATTTGGTTCAAAAAAAGAGAAATAGTGTTTGACAAAATCATTTTCTTCGACAGGGATGTATTTTTTCTTGGAGGAGACAACGAACCCGATGTACCATCGCCCGTTTTTCTGTTTCGTATCCCAGTTTTGATTGTTGATGTTGATGGGGAGACGGGATTTGAATACCGGCACTTTCTTTGCCGAACCCGATTGATAATCAGACACCGCTTTTTTCGCGCGTTGAATGGCCTCGTTACGAATGGCAGACTTCAAATTAGCTTCTACATTGGCCGAAGATAACGTTTCACCTGCTATCAAACGAGGGATGCAGGCATTGATGCAATCCGCATAGGCTCGCTGGGCTTCTCGCCATTCGGTTTGTTTTCGTTTCGTCGGGTTTTTTAGTTTAACAAGATGTGTGATTCTTTTCACTTTCGGTTTCATTTTCTCACCTCTTTTACACCTATTGTACAAAATAACGAACGTACGTTTTAATCTCTATCTGAATTTTTTATCTTTATCTTTCTTATTTATACCGCATTCATCCACCTCAGTCGGAATGAAGGGCGTTCTGCGGCTTGATCGTAAAATCGACGGTGTCGAGACTCTTTATGGAGACCTTGAATAGCCCATTGGTCACCATGCGTAGCAGCGGATCGGCAATCGCCATCGGTTTCCCCTCATTTCTTATTTTTTGTTTTAGAAAATTATACCAACCTCCATTTTATCCTACAATTGTTTTTGGTATGAGGGTCAAAAGTATGTAGTTTTTTATCGATTTTTGTAGGGTGCCATCGTGAACATAATGAACAAAATATTTACAAAATGAACAAAAATTGATTTCTGTTTTTTTGGAAAATAAAATAAAAATTGCCAATTGAAAACGTTTACCTAAAGAAAATGAATCAAAAGACTCATGGTAAACAGGTTATAAGAAACAAAAAAGAGGGGGAAAAAATTGAAAAAGGTACTATCTTTATTCTTAACTATCATGATGATGGTCCTGCTTGCAGCCTGTGGTGGAGGCGGAGAGAAAAAGGCAGCAGACTCGAAACCAGTGGAAGGGGGCGGAGAAAAACAGAAAGACGCCATCGTGATTAAATTCTCGCACGTGACCTCGGCTGACAGCGTAAAAGGAAAAGCCGCGCAAAAATTCGCGGATCTGGCAGCCGAAAAAACAGGTGGGAAGGTAAAAGTAGAAGTGTATCCGTCTTCGCAATTATACGGTGACAAAGAAGAGTTGGATGCGCTCGTTTCAGGCAACGTACAAATGATTGCACCTTCCGTAACGAAGATGGTAAAGCTCGACCCGCGTTGGCAGTATGTAGACATGCCGTTCTTATTTAAGGATCGTAAGCACTCACTGAAATTCTTCCAGAGTGACCTGGCAAAGCAGTTATTAAACGGCGAGCAACTGGTTGGAAACGATATTATGGGACTTGCCTTCTGGGAGAATGGGTTTAAACAGTTCACCAACAACAAAAAGCCACTTAAAACCCCGGCAGATTTCAAAGGTCTGAAATTCCGGGCACAGGCTGGAAAAGTGCTAGAAGGACAGTTTAAAGCTCTGGATGCAGGTTCTGCCACGATTCCGTTTGGTGACACGTATGCTGCACTGCAGCAAGGTACGGTAGATGGACAGGAGAACACGTATAACAATATGGATACACAGAAATATCAGGAAGTGCAAAAGTATATGACGGTGAGCAACCATGGCCGTCTTGATTATGCTATCTTCGTAAACAAGCCGTTTTGGGATGGGATGCCGGAAGATGTTCGTACAAAAGTAGAGGAAGCGCTGAAAGAAGCGACTGAGTATGAATGGAAGCTTGCTGCTGAAGATAATGATAAGAGCTATGAAAATCTTAAGAATTCCGGGAAAATGCAGATTACAGAACTGACGGATGCTGAGCGCGCCGAGCTGGAAAAAGCGTTGCAACCGGTGTACGAGGAGTTCAAAAGCGTAATTACGCCTGAGTTAATCGATGGAATTAAAAATCTGAAATAGAACTAATGAGGGGGCACTATACCGTTAGTGCTCTTTCTTTTTCAAAGAAGGGGGAGAAGAGATGAAAAGCCTGAGAAAGGCGTGGGATTTATTCGAAGACATCGCTGCGGGTACATTTTTGTCTGTGGGGATTGCATTGATTTTTTATGGAGTAATGATGCGTTATGCGTTCAATGAACCGAAAGCTTGGGTAGAAGAAGTGGCTAACTATACGATTGTTTGGGGAGCGCTCTTGGGAGTACCGGTCGCGTTGCGTAATAATCACCATATTCAGGTGGATATGGTGTATGATAAGCTGCCGCGGGGAGCACAGCGTGCTGTAGATATCTTTGCGAGCGTTATGGGCGTTCTGTTTTGTATCTTCTTTACGTACTACGGCTATGTGCTGGTAGCCAAACGCTATGTATCTGGTATGGTATCGATGGATGTTGGTATTCCGATGTGGCTTGTCTATTTAATTCTTCCGATTTCCGGTATTATGTTTTTCTTTCGGTTTTTGGAGAAGCTGGTGCAGGCGTTGCGTGGAGAGAAGATTGTTAATACGGTAGATATGGTAGAACTGCCGAAAGAGAAGGAGGATGCGCCGCATGGTCCTCACGCTATTTAGTTCTTTCGTGATTATGATGTTGCTGCGGGTACCGATTGCGATTAGTCTGTCCCTAGCGACCGTATTTGTTCTTATGCAATCGGATTTTAACATGAATATGGTGCCACAGCGGATGTTCTCAGCGCTGGATTCGTTTCCTCTGATGGCGATTCCAGGCTTCGTATTGGCCGGGGTCATCCTGGCGCGCGGCGGCATCTCCAAGTATCTAATTGAAGCGCTGCGTACATGGGTTGGCCACTTGCCGGGTGGCTTGTCTGTTGTGACGATTCTTGCATGTATGGTATTTGCGGCGATTTCTGGCTCCAGTCCGGCAACGGCAGCTGCGATCGGATCGATTATGATTCCTGCGATGGTCAGTGCAGGATATGACAAGAAATACTCTATGGGCCTAGTCGCCGCCGCAGGTACGTTAGGCATTCTAATTCCACCAAGCATTCCGCTCATTATCTACGGTATTACAGCCGAAGAGTCAATCGGTAAGCTATTCATGGCTGGAGTCATTCCAGGTGTATTGTTGGGTGGAGTGCTCATCGTGTCTGCGATTTACTATGCCAAAAGAAATGGATACGGTAGCGATGAGAAATCTTCGGGGCAAGCAAGAATAAAAGCCTCTATTAAAGCGCTATGGGGAGCGCTTCTTCCAATTTTGATTCTAGGGAGTATCTATACCGGAGTGGCGACACCGACGGAATCAGCCGTTATCGCAGTCGTCTACGGTTTGATTGTATCTGTAGGTATTTATCGGGAGATGGGACTGAAAGATGTACGTCCGATTATGGTAGAGACGATTAACATTACCTCGATGATTTTCCTTATCATCGCCGCAGCTAGCTTGTTTGGTCTGTACCTGACTAATGAACAGGTACCACAAACAGTAGGGGCATGGATTGCAGAAAGTGATATGAATAAGTGGACGTTCTTCCTTATCGTCAATATTCTATTCTTTATTATGGGAACGTTCCTTGAGGCAGTATCTGTCATCTTGATTACGCTACCTATTTTACTTCCGATTATTAAACACCTGGGCATCGATCCGATTCATTTCGCGATTGTTATGACCGTAAACATGGAATTGGCAATGATTACACCGCCGGTAGGCTTGAATTTATTCGTTGTAGGTGGAATTGCGAAGGAGAAACTGGAGGTTGTAGTAAGGGGAGTCATTCCGTTTATTATCCTGTTTATTGTTGTACTGGCATTCTTTGTTATGCTCCCGCAATTGTCTTTGTGGTTGCCGAACATGATGCAATAGCAAGACAGAAAAAGAAAATAGATGTCACTATAAGCGGATGTTCAAAAAGTCCGGGAAACAGAGCTGCGAATTTCTGCGTTGCGTTGCCCCTCCGCTGCTCACGTAGTCTCACCTACGCTCCGCTGCTCGGGCCTGCCGCGCCTTGAACTTCACGGCTCTGTTTGTCCTCCTTTTTGAACACGCTCTATAAAGCGAGGAAGTGACATCTATTTTCTACTGAATCAGCTTGCTTGAAAAACTCGCGAACTCTTCTTATTTTAAAATCGAAAGAATGTAAGATACGAAAATAATCCAGATTAAGTCCAAACAAGCTAATACCATCGTCGTAATTGAGATTTGTAGAAAAAATGAATTGTGTGCGAGATATTTTTTGGCCGGCACAATCGTAGAGATAGCCAAAGCCATTCCGAGCAGTACCGTAACCCACTGTAGAACAATGAGTAGTGTGCTGTACGAAGTGAAGGATGAGAAGATAGAGAACAACGAAATTAGTAAAGAGCAAAAGACCAAGAGAAGACTGGTAATTGTTCTGGCGGATACTTTTCTTTCTATTAAATCCACGCGAGACATGATGTTTCTTCCCCCTTTTATAATATTGTTTTTTCTATCCTTACATTACCCCTTTATTTAACAACATAAAACAGATTATGGTATTGTTTTTGAAGGAAGAGAATAGGAGAGAAGAAGTGGATGAATTAAGAAAAAAGTCATAAAAAACAAGCGCCGGTTATCCCGATGCTTGTTCTTCTTCTTTATTCGATGCTACACCAGCTGTTAAGCAGAATCGCATCGCCTCTTCGACAGGTGTATCGATAAACGTTACGTTCTCTCGTGCATACAGGCGGAGTTCCCCGCTTACTTGGAGTGCATGCGGCATATAGACAGCGATATAATCCTTATCCAGTTGGAAAGCTGTAACATCTTCTGTGGTGAGAAATCCGATGCGTTTTCCGCCGTCTTCGTGTGTTACGAGCACGACCTGAGAGAATGCTCGTTTTTCACCAATAAGAGAGTGGATCGTATCTTTAACCATACTATAAACCGTTTTTAATCCCGGAAAGCGAGTAATCAATCGCTCTGTCCACATAAGCAGTTTGCGGCTGAGCCAGAGCTGACTGACAAACCCGATGAAAATAAGCAAACCTATTGTAACAACAATACCAAGCCCTGTGATAGTGGGCAAGTTCATAGATACAAGAAGCTTCTTGCCCAGGCTATCTACTAGCCTGAAAATATAAATCAAAATATAGATAGTAATCCCGATAGGTGCTACCACAAGCAGCCCATTCAAAAACAGTGTGACCAATCGTTTCATAATGTAAAATAAACGCTCCTTTTCACTCTTTCATGCTGAGTAATCATCCTATTCGAACGAAATGTAGAATAGCAAACCACTGGTAAGGTCTTATATAATAAGAAGTAAATAGAATGCGCGGTTATCATTGTTGTGACTCAATAATATACCATTCTGCGCTATAATTACACAATGATAACAAACTCTTGAGAAATTTGGGAAGAGTGAAGGAGAGAAGGGGCATGCGCCATGTTAGTTTAGATCATCTGGAGCCGGGGCAGGTTCTGGCAAAAAGCATCTATGCCAGCGACGGTCGGACGCTATTAAATCAAGGGGTATTGCTGACACCGGGTATGATTAATAAGTTATATCGTATTGGTGTAACCAAAATTTACATAAAAGATGACCGATTTGAAGACATCAAGGTAGAAGAGGTAGTTTCAGAAGAAACTCGTCGTGAAGCCATCTCTCAAGTATCTAATGTAATGGAATGTGTACAGGAAGGAAAAGACTTTGATACGACGTCAGTAGTAAAGACAATGACGAACGTAATCGATGAGATCTTAGCTCAGAAGGATGTATTACTGAATCTTGATGATATTCGTACAAAGGATAATCATCTCTTTATCCATTCATTGAATGTGTGTATCATGTCTACTGTTATCGGCGTAAGTCTTGGATATAGTATAAGCAAGCTGAAAGAACTGGCGCTTGGTGCTCTACTTCATGATATTGGTAAAGTAATGAAAGTTACAGATGACCCGCTCAGACGGTATACACAGGAAGGAAATCATCATGCCTGGATCGGTTTCAATATATTGCGTAAACGCCACGAACTTAGCCTGTCTAGCGCGCATATTGCTTTGCAGCATCACGAGCATGTAGATGGTACTGGAGAGCCGCGTAGTCTTAAAAGTATAGAGATTCACGAGTATGCAAAAATCGTGGCTGTAACGAATTTCTATGATAATCTGATTTCACCGCTTACCCCGGAGCCGACGCTGTTGCCGTATCAGGCAAGCGAGTACTTGATGGGACTGGCCGGCAAGAAGTTCGACCATGAAATTGTCATCCAGTTTTTGCGCTCTATCGCATTGTATCCTACAGGAAGCTCGGTACAGCTTAGCACGGGAGAAATCGGCGTGGTGGTAGGGCAGCATAAAGGTTTGCCGTCTCGTCCTGTGATTCGTGTATTCAAAGAAAGTCATTCTTCCGGCCGCGGAAAATTCGATTATGATGGTACTGAAGTCAAAGAAGTGGATTTAGGGAGGGAAACCACCCTGTTCATTGACTCGGTTCTAAAATCATAAGCCTATATAGACCACTGGAGTGCATCATCCAGTGGTTTTCGTATTTACAAAACTGCCGCGGAATTCTATACTTTTCAGAAAATAGAAACATTCATCCAGGGAAGGGGAAACAATGATGATAATTGATATTAAGAATGTAAGCTGGAAGCGTGATAAAACTTATATACTACAAGATATTACATGGTCTGTGCAACCAGGTGAACACTGGGTCATCATGGGATTGAACGGCTCCGGAAAAACGTCGCTGCTCAATATTATTAATGGATATATGTGGCCTACCAAAGGTGAGGTTAGTGTATTGGGCAAAAAGTTCGGTGAATATGATCTGCGTAAATTGCGTCAATCAATCGGCTGGGTCAGTACTTCTATGCAGGAAAAACTATATAAAAATGAGACGGTAGAAAACATTGTGTTAAGCGGAAAAGTTGCTTCGATGGGACTGCTGTATGAAGAGCAGCAGGCGGAAGATTACGAGAAGGCGTACTATTTGCTTAACCAAATGGGGTGCTGTGGCATGGAAAAGCGAATATACGAGAGTCTGTCACAGGGAGAGAAGCAGCGTGTACTTATTGCCAGGGCGCTGATGGCTTCGCCAAAGCTTCTGATTCTGGATGAACCGGCTACAGGACTGGATATTTTTGCACGTGAGCAGCTGTTGGAGCGAGTCCAAGATATGGGGAGCCAGTCAGGGGGACCGACGCTTATCTACGTATCACATCATGTTGAAGAGATTGTGCCTATTTTCCATCATGTATTGTTGTTGAAAAAAGGACGGATATATGGGGCTGGGAATACACAGGAGCTAATGACATCAGAGAACCTTTCAGAATTCTTCGGTACGGAAGTGGATGTTACATGGCGCAACAAACGGGCCTGGATGCAAGTGGGCAGCGTGTAATACATACTATAGGGAAAAGGAGAGAAAAGGATGTATGTGGACGAACTAAAAAAAATAATTGATGCCGATCGGGTTACTATAAATCCTACCATGCTAGAGCAGCACAGCAAGGATGAATCCTATCATACGCCATGCTTGCCGGATGCAGTAGTGTTTCCGAAAACGACGGAAGAAGTAAGTCGGATTGTTGCCTGGGCGAATGAACGTCATGTGCCCATTATTCCGTTCGGTGTTGCCTCCGGTATGGAGGGTCAGATTATTCCGCAACAAGGCGGCATATCGCTTGATTTTCAATTGATGAATCGTGTGCTTGAAGTGAAACCGCAGGATTTCCTGGTGCGCGTACAGCCGGGTGTAACCCGCATGCAGTTGAATAAAGAGTTGAAAAAGTACGGTTTGTTCTTCTCGGTAGATCCTGGAGCGGACGCAACAATCGGAGGAATGGCAGCTACGAATGCGAGCGGTACGACATCGGTACGCTATGGAATTATGAGGGATCAGGTGAGAGATATGGAGGTAGTACTCGCGGACGGACGGATTATCCATACGGGGAGTATGGCGGCAAAGTCTTCGTCAGGCTATCATCTGAACGGGATCTTCGTTGGTTCAGAAGGAACGCTTGGCGTATTTACCGAACTCACGCTTAAACTATATGGCATTCCAGAAGCGTCTGTAACGGCACGAGCAAGCTTTCCTACAGTAACAGATGCTGTGGCAGCCGCATGCGCGGTTATGGCAGCCGCGATTCCGGTAGCTCGTATGGAGCTAGTAGATGGCAGGTCTATTCAGCAAGTGAATAGGTATAAAGGAACAGGCTATCCCGAGCTTTCTACGCTGTTTTTTGAATTTCACGGCAATGAAGCAGGGCTTGCGCATGACCTTGCCTTTGCGCAGGAAATTGTCGGGGAGCACGGTTGCAGTGATTTCATATCCGAGACGGATTCACTCCGTCAGGCCGCGCTCTGGGAAGCGCGTCATCATCTTGCGTATGCGTTCCTTCACGGCTATCCCGGTAAAAAAGCGATGTCTACGGATGTTTGTCTCCCTCTATCCGAACTGGCAGGAGCTATCGGGCATGCGAGAGAGTTAATCGAGCAAAGCGGGATGGTCGGCGGTATTGTCGGTCATATAGGCGATGGAAATTTTCATTCTCTTCTTATGGTTCAACCGGATAGTTCGGCTGATATCGAACAAGCGGAAGCGATAAACGCACAGATTGTAAGCTATGCGTTAAGCCGGGGCGGTACGTGTACAGGGGAGCATGGGGTCGGCCTTGGCAAAGCGAAATATCAGCGTACGGAGCATGGCGCTGCATTGGATGTAATGTATGCAATGAAACAGATGCTCGATCCGAATAATATTTTGAATCCGGGTAAGATTTTTATCTTTTAATGCGTTGCAGCAATAGTGTATAATGAATTATCAGAAAAAAATAAAAAAATGGGGGAGTTTTATGAAACGCAAGACACGCATCACGAGTGTCTGTTTCCTGCTTCTATGCCTGCTGCTAGCCGCCTGTGGCAATACGCAGACGTCATCGGAACAAAAGCAGGAAGCAGGCGGAGAACAAAAAGCAGGACAAGCTAAAGAAAAAGTAAAAATAGGGATTACTCAACTTATTGAACATCCGTCCCTTGACGCTTCTCGTGAAGGGTTTATTAAAGCTTTGAAAGAGAATGGGTATGCTGATGCGGATATTGAATATCAATCCGCGCAAGGCGATCAGAGCACTGTCGCTTCCATTGCACAGAAATTTGTCGCTGATAAGAAAGACGCTGTTCTAGCGATTTCTACTCCGAGTGCGCAGGCGATGGTACAGGCGACGAAGAATACAGACATCCCGGTCTTCTTTACGGCCATTACTGATCCGATTAGCGCCAAGCTAGTGGATAACCTGGAGAAGCCAGGCAAGAATATTACCGGTTATTCTGATACGCATCCAGAAACGATTAATAAACTGGTTGCGCTGATTAAGGAATTGAAGCAGGATACAAAAAATGTAGGGATTATTTATAATTCAGGGGAAGCCAATTCTGTCGTAAACGTTGAGAATGCTAAAAAGGCACTTGCAGCGAATGGCATGAAAGCGGTAGAAGTCAATGTCAGCAACACGACGGAAGTAAAGCAAGCGGCTGAATCGCTGGTTGGCAAAGCGGACGTCATCTATGTACCGAAAGACAATACGGCAGTGGCAGCACTTAAAACTGTGGTGCAGGTAGCCGAGAAAAATAAAATTCCATTATTTGTGGGCGAGATGGACTCTGTACGTAATGGCGGATTTGCCGGATTCGGAGCCGATTACCAGGACCTTGGCTACCAAACAGGGCTTATGGCTGTAAAAGTACTGAATGGCGAAACAAAAGTAGGCGATTTACCGGTCGGATTCCCGAAAGAACTGCACCTTGGTGTTAACAAAGAAGCCGCCGCCAATGAAGGCATTGATTTTGAGAAAAGTAAGCCTATTATCGAGAAATACAATCCGATCTATTTTGAGAAAACCGAGAAGAAATAAGAAAAAGCAAAAAAGAAGACAGGAGCTGAACAAGCTCGGTCTTCTTTTTGTTTTCAAAAATTAATTTTGAATGTAAGGAAACCGGCTTTGCGCAGGGACTCGTAAATAATAACGAGTGCAGGGCCGAGGATGAGCCCAATAAACCCGAGTAACTGAAAGCCGATGTAGAGGCTGATTAAAGCAGCCAGAGCGCTAATGCCAAGACTTGAACCCAGTACTTTTGGCTCGATAATGCGACGGATAACCGTAATAACGATAAACAAGATAATCAAGCCTACCGCAAGATGCGAATTACCTGTCGCAAAGCTGTATATAGCCCATGGTACAAGAAATGAACCGGTGCCAAGAATCGGTAGAATATCAACAATAACAATGAGCAAAGAGAGTAGCAGGGCATATTTGACGCCCAGAATAAGTAATCCGGTGAGTGCCAATACATACGTAAGCAGGCTTAAAATTACCTGTGCACGTAAGAAGCCGACTGTGGCACGGAATAACTGAGTCATAACCAGCTCCACCTTTTCCCGGGCGGAATCGGTGAATAAATTCAGAAAATTACGGTGTAGGCGCGGCAAATCCAGGCTTATTAAGAACAATGCCACCATGTAGATAATAGCTACGATGAGGAACCCGGGAATTGTAGCTACACCTCCTAGCACAACCTTAGTGATGGCAGTTGCTGAATTGGTCGCCGAATTCTTGAGTGCTTCCATAATGTCCTGTATCGTTGTGTCAGTGTTAAATGGCAGGGTAACGGCATATGTTTCCCATTTCCACATATAATGTTCCAGGAATCCCATTACTTTTGAAGAAAAGGCGGGAAGCTTTTCCGCCACCTCTACGCTCTGTAAGATAAGTACCGAACCTAGCCGGTATCCGCCGAGACCGAATACGGCAAAAAACATGATGAACGTTAGCGTGACAGCCACCAGTCGATTCACATTCACCGTGCGCATTAGCAACTTGACAATCGGCTCAAGGAAAATCGCGGTTAATAGCGCCAGAATGAACGGAATTGCATACGGAATAATGAATATCGCAAGAGCCAGAACAACGAGCCATAAAAGAGTTTTGCGAACAGTCGCCATGTTTTCTACTCCACTTCATTTAGTTTCTCCGGTTTCCAGTCTCTGACTCCATTATCCTCGATTATACCGAGGACGACGTCCGTAATATCCGGATCTTCCATTAGCTTATCCTGTAGACGGAATTTAATATCGTCTGCATCTGCCAAAGCAAGTCCGGGACGCAGCTCCACATAGCTCTCCACATGATAGAATCGACCCTCTTGCACGATGCGCAACCGATTGATGTCCGTTACACATTTATCGCTAAGAAGCATAGTAGCTACCTTCTCCTCTACAGAACGAGGAGCTGCTACACCGATCAGTCCAACCATGTTATCGTAACCGACACGGAACGCTACACCAATCATTAGGAAACCAATAATAATTGTAGCAATTCCATCCAATTCTTTAAAGGTAGTAAAGTGACTTACGGCCACGGCGAGCAGAGCAAGGCATGCTCCACATGTAGCCACCAAATCTTCATAAAAGACGAGTCGGGTCGGGGGAGCGGCCCGCTTGACGTTCTTAAATGAAGAAGAAATAATTCCGAATCCTGTTGCGCCGGAACGTGACTCTTTTGCGATTTCTTTCATGGCCTTAATAAGTACGTAGCCATCTGTGGCTACTGCCAGAAGTAAAATCAACAGGTTGAGCGAAAAATGCGTCGCCTGGGCCGGATGATGAAACAAGTGCCATCCTTCCCGGATAGTCTCATATGCCATAATTGTAACGACAATGACAGCTATCATACAGAAAATGTTGATGACCCGGCCAAAGCCGGTAGGAAAACGGCGTGTAGGCGTGCGTTCGGCGAGCACGCTACCTGTAAAGACAAAAGCCTGGTTTACTGCATCTGCAATGGAATGCATGGTCGTGGCGAACATAGCGCCACTACCGCTGTATGCTGCAGCTAATCCTTTTACAATAGCCAGTGCCGTATTCCCCATTGCAGCCGACGCTGATGTCATGTTTCCTTTTTTAATCAACTTCCAAGTCGTACCCACCAAGAGACCTCCTTCCGTCATTTGTTTTCGTTCTTATAATTTTTACCCACAAAAAGAGGTTTAACGAACAAAATAAGAAATCCGTCCTACGGTCGCTGTATGCTGCAATGGACCGCAAGACGGATTTGCTACAAAGTTTATTTTTTAACCCATTCGCCGTCTTTGTTTTTTCCATATTTTTGTTTCACGGCGCTCCATGCCACTTTATAAGCGGTTTCTTCTTTATCGTATTCTTCGGTGGCAGAATTAAACGCCTCTTTGAAAATTTCCTGCGCGTGAACTGGAAGATTGTCTTTCACACTGTCAGGCAATTCGCTTGTAGAACGATAGGGCATATGACCACATCCTTTCTGTACAAGAAATGTACCCGTTTTGGTTACGTTAAAAACAGCGGAGGGCAAAACTGTGGAATGCTGTTATAATTGATATGGGCGGTTTACTTTTACATGAGGTGTAGATACATGAAGTCACAAGCAAATGCAAGTATGCAGGAATTTCTTGCACGGGCGGAACGCATGGGCATCAAAGTTCAAATCTGTTCAGATAATTTGAATACGTTGTTCAGCGAACCGGAACGCCGCGGGTCGAAGAAATCAAGACCACGTGCTGTTAAGTTATTTACGCATAATGATACAGATGGAGTAAGTTGCGGAATTCTGGGGAAACTGGCGTTTGGCGACGATATTCAAGTCGATTACTCGAATTATGATGATATTAACGACAAGGTCAGTAAGCTTTTGTCATTCCATTTGGATAAGTATGATCAAGTGTTTATTACCGATATCTCGGTAAATGAGGAGCTTGCAGCTCGGATTGAAGGATTGGATTCATACGACAAGAAGAAGTTCCTGCTTCTCGATCACCATCAGACTGCAGATTGGCTTAATCGTTATAAATGGGCGCGGGTAAAGGTAGAATCTGAAGGTGTGAAGGCGAGCGGTACAACATTGTTCTATGACTATCTGGTGCAAGCCGGATTTCTTCTGCCAGATGAAGCGCTGGTCCGCTACGTAGAGCTGGTACGGCAGTATGATACTTGGGATTGGAAAGAGAACGGAAATCAACATGCGAAGCAGCTTAATGACCTGTTTTATATTTTAGGACGGGATAGATTCGTTCAACGTTTTACCGGCAACTCTTCACCGGATTTTACAGACACAGAGACCATGCTGCTGGCAATCGAACAGGAAAAAATCGAAAAATACATAAAAGGAAAATCTAAAGATATTTATGTACAACATGTCCATGGTTATAAAGCGGGCGTCGTCTTTGCAGAGCAGTACATTTCCGAGTTGGGCAACGCGCTGGCGGAATTGAATCCTGAGCTGGATTTTATCGCGATCGTTAATATGTCGCGTGTAATCAGTTACCGCACGATTAAAGAAGAAGTGAACCTGGGAGATGTTGCGGCTATATTCGGCGGGGGCGGGCATGCGAAGGCAGCCGGGAGTCCGGTGCCGAAAGAAATACGGGAGGCCGTCACCAACCTATTATTCGCCGTTCCTATCGCATAAAAGAAGCGCGGAACCCCCTTAATTGGGAGCTTCGCGCTTCTTTTGCATTGCATCCGGTTTGGTGGCCCAGCGGGTAAACGTGTCACGTGAGCTCTCTCCTTGCAGTTGGATTTCTGCTTTCGGCTGTGTCAGTTTGATAAGGTATAAGTATTGACTGACAACAATGTTCTTTACTAAAAAGTAGCTTGAAACAGAAAACATCGTTCAAAACTTCGAACGGTGTTACAAAAATAACATTGACTAACGCAAGCACGAAACAGATTTTCAAGCATTTGTGTGACAAAAAAGTTCTTTACTGTGTCACATAACTAATATTTCCTGATGTTAAAATATATTATCACTTCGAAGTTACAAGGATTATTTCGATAGATTAAGCTAAACGTCCTTTACTGCTTCCGATGCCTGCTCTTTCAGCACATTAGCATAAAAATTTCTTTTATCCTTAGCAACGGCCTTCACAACTTCCAACTGCTTCATTTGTTGTTCCAACTGCCCTATATGCTGCTCCAGAATTTTAATCCGTTTCCGTAATGTATCAGTAATATCTATATCCTTTTCATTTTGAACCAGTAGACATCCGTCTTCTACAAACGTTGCAATATCTTCCAGCTTCATCCCTGTATGCTTTAACCCATATATAAATCGGATAAATCGAAGGTCCTGATCGTCATATCGCCTCTTTCCATCCTGACGTTGAGGATTTGGAAGAAGACCTATTTTTTCGTAATATCTAAGCGTAAATGCCGAAATACCTGTTAATTTGGATACTTCACCGATTGAATACATGGGGCTTGCACCTCTCCTTTCATTAACTGATTAAAACAATCTTCCCGACAGCTAAAGACTTCTCAAGCAATTCCTGTGCATATGCCGCTTCCTGCAGCGGAATTCGATGGGAAATTAAAGGATTTAATTTCCCTTCCTCTAACAGTGAGAAGAGGTGTCGTACATCCTCCCGAAACCAATCCAGCTTCTCCTTTTTTAAAGCGGTTATGCTATATAGATGGATGGGATTACCTCTTTCCGTAGTATTCTTTCTCTCCAAACTCTTCCAGCCGTTCAACCAATCATCTGGCTGTCCTTTCTCAAGAATTGAAGTATAGCCATAGCCTATGAATCGGCCGTTCTTGCTTAAGGTTTGAAACGAACGTTCCCAGTTTTGTCCTCCAATTGGGTCAAACACAGCATCCATGCCCTCAGGCGCCTGTTGATGCAAAACATGAACAAAATCTTCATTCCGATAATCGATCGGTGTTGCGCCATGTTGAGAAACGATTTGGTGTTTGGTCGAAGAAGCTGTGCCAAACATTTTCAATTTCGCAAGTCTTCCAAGCTCAAGCAGTGCGGTACCAACGCCTCCGCTTGCACCATGAATAAGAATACTTTCTCCCTCAGAAACCCTCGCAATGCGATGAAGCATTTGATAAGCAGTTACATAATTTAGGATAATAGCAACCGACAAAGCGGCATCTATATGAGCGGGAACGGTGACCAACTCGTCAATCTTCGCATACACATACGCTGCATAGCCACCAGTGCCATTAAAAAAGACAGCGACTCTTTCCCCTGTTGAAAATTGTTGCACATCTTCCCCTAACTGGTCAACAATTCCGACAATATCGTACCCCGGTGTAAAAGGAGGTGTTGGTGACAAAGGATAAACACCCTCTCGTCTCATGATATCTGCAAGGGCGACTCCCGCACTTTCGACTTTAACACGAATCTCTCCTTTTCGGGGCGCACGCAGGGGCTCCTTTATCACATTAATGACTTCTGATCCTCCGTATTTGTTTACAATCACACGTGTGTTTAACATCTGCATCTCTCCTCTAGTGGGGATTAAAAGATGCCTGTATTGTACTTGTTAGAGTAAACTCGAAGTCAAGCATATGAAATAAAAAACTTTCTGCCACTTATGATACGCTTCATCATATCTTTAGTAGACTATCCGCTCATTAGCTTAGGATAGACGAAAAAGAAAAACATTTATAACAATGAGTTAAGAACATTTTTGTCACTTAACAATAAGCCTTCTGTCCCTTACATCTGTGTAAACTCCGCTTCAATGGGCACAGGATCGCATTGCTGAATTACGCCAGTTGCAGGAGCAATATCCGTTCGTCGTACTTACGGTTTTTTTCGGTGGCAAGCTGAGAAGTGAGGAGTATGCGAAGAAGCAGGGATTCATCCATTTTCATAAAGGTAAAGGGTTTGACGTTTGGTAAAGGCTGGGGAGGGAGACCCCTCTTGGATGAACAATCAAAGAGGGGTTTTTTGTCTGGACGGAAGAGCGGGAAAGAGCCCTAGCTCTTCCATCGTATGCATCCAGTTTTGAATAGAAGGCCGCTGCAGATTCTCTTTCTGGACCATAATATACGCCGCTCGCTTTGGAGGAATCAGATCGCCTGAAAGGCAAATTTCCTTGAGGTAACCTTCCCTTAATTCTTCTTCTACTGCTGACTTGATGATAAAGCCCATGCCGATGTTTTTTTGCATGAGGGCCAGAAACAACGAGACGTTATCAATGCGCAGGTGTGGCACATATTCGGGTGGAAGCATTCCGCATATCCATTCATAGAAAGGGCTGCCCCAATCGAGATACAAAAGAGGAAGGCGAGCCAGAATTTCTGGCGACACTACACCGTACCGTGCCGCTTCGTGTTCGGGATGAGCGACAAGAACGATTTCTTCTTCATAGAAGGGAATAATCTCAAAGCCGGGAATGGATTGAGGAAGATAGACGAAACCAAGCTGAACTACGCCATCAATCAGATGATGTACTACATCCCACGAATGACCTGTTTTTGTTTTTAAGGAGACGGATGGATAGCGGGCAAAAAAGGTCTCCAATACAGGGCACAGCACGTATTTCCAGAGGGAATCGGTTGCGCCGATGGATAGCTGGTCTTCATACGTTTTAAGAGAACGGATTTTTGTTAGGCTTTCTTCGCTTAGAAGCAGTAGTCGTTCCGCATACGGCAGAAAAGCATAACCCGCTTCTGTCAGCTCTACCCGGCGTCTGTCACGCATAAATAACGGTTTGCCTATCTCTGTCTCTAATCCTTGAATGCGTGACGAAACGGTCGATTGCACGAGGTGCAGCGCATCGGCTGTCTTGGAAAAACTTTTGTTGCGTGCCAGCACCACAAAGGTACGCAATTGTTCAAAGTCCATACTGGTTCTCCTATCCTTATCGAAAAAGTAGATAACACCTATCAAAATCATTCGTTATACAAATAGAAATCCCTGCTTTATTGTATAGAACAGGAGGGCGAGAGCATGATTCGATATGTATGGCAAGTATCCCCATTGGGTGTACGAGTGCTGTTTGTGAGTTCATTTCTGATGAACCTCGGTTTTTACGCGTTGATTCCGTACCTGACTTTATATTTAACCGGTAGCTTTGCCTGGTCGATGGCTATGGCGGGAGTATTGCTTGGAATTCGTCAATTTTCACAGCAGGGTTTCTCGTTCTTGGGAGGAGCGCTGGCAGACCGGATCGGCTGCAAGGAGGCGATGATATTCGGTGTGTTTGTGCGGGCAGCTGGCTTTCTGGCATTTGCATTCTGTACGGAAGTATGGCAATTTATCGTCGCTGCGATTCTTTCCGGGCTTGGAGGTGCGTTATTTGAACCGGCATTCCTAGCAGCGTTTGCCCGTCTAACACCAGAGAAGGGAAGGAAAGAAATATTTTCGTTTCGCAGTGTGGTGATAAATACCGGCATGGTAGTCTCGACGCTAGTAGGTAGCGTACTGGCCTCCATAGAATTCTTCTATCTGTCTGTTGTATCTGCTACATTATTTATGTTTGTAGCTGTGCTTATTTGGATAACGTTACCGAAGATTGAAGCAGAAAATAATGGTAAGAGTTGGTTGGGGGATGTGCGGGACATTATCAGTAACCGTCCGTTTGTCGCTTATACAATCATTCTCATTGGTTATTATTATTTATATATGCAGCTGTTTTTGACTATTCCGCGCCAAATGAAGGAGGTTACGGGGGATACGAGCGGGGTTGCCATTATTTATGCCACGATTTCACTTGCTATTATTTTTCTTCAGTTGAAAGTAACCCGCTGGCTCCGTGGCGTATCAGCCCAATTTATTATGATTGGAGCAGGTACACTTATGATGGGCCTTAGTTTGTTTTTGCTTGGATTTGTAACGACGATAGGAACGATCATAGCGGTGGGCTTGCTGTTTGCGTTGGGCAATATGGTAGCTGCGCCAGTGATGTATGATGTAGTTACGCTGTTTGCACCTCCGAATCGTTTGGGCTCATACTATGGCTTTAACAGCTTTTCGCTTGCCGTTGGCGGTTCACTCAGTACAAGTTTTGGAGGGTGGTTATACGATGTAGGACTGGCGAGCGGTTTTATGCTTTTGCCATGGTTGGTCTGTTTGTGTATCGGATTATTGGTATTCTTTAGCATGTATAAGCTTGAAGTCAGCCGCCAGCCACGATATGTACGAACGAAGGCGAATGAAGGATAAGAGACAACAAAGTAGATGTCGCTGTAAAGGAAGATAGCGACATCTACTTTTTTCCGATCATATCACTTGAAAAACTCGCGAGGCGTGTGTCAAACGTTGCTCTTTCTGTGTGGAGCGCATGGCGCGGCGGGCGAAAAAGACCGACAACTGTCTCCCTCATAGAGATACCCGGGTGTTTTGTCGGTCCGCCCGAAGTGTCAATCAGCGGCCGTTTGGCTTCTTTATGGAAAGAGGACGAGCGGCCACGACCGCGAGTTTTTCTTATTCTGGTACGCTTATTACTTTTACCTGCACATCTTTTCTTCCCCAATCTAGAGCTTCTTTTTTAGTAGAGAAAGCCAGATCGATAGCATTGCCTTTAATCGCTCCCCCTATGTCCTCGGCTCGGCATTCTCCGTAGCCTTCAACCCATAGGACAGTTCCGAGCGGGATGTAGTCTGGATCAACCGCGGCAACACCTGGTCTTACTTTCGTTCCGGACTTGGTTTTCCCAGGGCCTGTATAGCCGGAAGCATTCGCTGTAAAGACCATACCTTCACGAACTTTAGCCATTGCAGAACGGGCAGGCTTCTGTTGGCGATTGAGCGCTCGGTTGTTCGTACTCTTTTGCGTCTGAGCGACCAGGTTTGATGATTCGAATGTTTCCATCTCCACAGGCGTCAGGCCGAGTGGAACTAATTCTTTTGCTGAGACTTCTCCATTTGGGTAGAAGGAAGTTCGGTATGTAGGCAAGGTTGTTGGTGAGAATGTGTTCCCGTCTTTTTCTGGATGTTGAGGAGTTTCAGCAAGAGAATTAATCAAGTATACGAGAAGAAACAAACCAATAATCGGGCATCCTACTATTAATGTTCGTCTGTACTCCCTAAAAGCTTTTGCAGAGTGGAATAAAGAAGTATGCAGATTTTTTCGCATGAATACCTCCCTTAATCAAAAATAGGGTGATTGAATATAATGGGTTTATTTTACTACAAAGGAGGATTAAAGTCAGTGTTTATCTGAAAATTGATTCTGGTAACTATTTTATAAATAAATGGGTACATCCAATTTTGGCGCTTTTAGTAGCTTATCTACATACTATGTAGTACAGGCCATACGTATAAGGATGATAGATTATCGAGGAAAGGAGAGAAAAAGATGGCAAAAATTATCGTACTTGATCCAGGGCACGGAGGCCCCGATCCTGGAGCGATAGGTAACGATTTACGTGAAAAAGATGTTACACTCGCGATTGCGCAGCGGGCAGCCGGATTATTACGGTCGTTAGGGGCGGATGTACGACTTACACGAAATGATGACAGAGTGTTTAATGAAGACAAAGCTGCGGATTTGAATGCGCGCGCTGATTTTGCTAATAAGTTGCGTGCCGATTATTTTATTTCCATTCATATTAATGCTGGACGTGGGACGGGGTTCGAGAGTTATATCGCGCCTAGCGTAGCCAATCAGGAGGCTGCACGACGCCAGAATATTCTCCATGATGAAGTGGCTGGGGTCTTCCAGAGCACAGGTTTACCTGATAGGGGCAAGAAAACCGCAAACTTCGCTGTGCTACGTCGTACGAGCATGCCGGCTATCCTTCTGGAGTGCGGATTTATAGATCGGGCGGAAGATGCATCGAGGTTGAAAAACCTAGCATTTCTGGATAATGTAGCGCAGGCGATTGCGCGCGGCGCCGCGCGGGCGGTAGGGCTGGCAGGAACAAATCCTACACCAACTCCGGAACCGAATCCTGTGCCTAAGCCGCTCAGCAAATATTATAAAGATATTGTGCCCGGTATGGAGTGGGGAGTAGGCAGTGTTGATGCGTTATATGAGCGTGGTATTATGCGCGGCGACGGACAAGGAAACTTCCGCCCGACTGAAACGATGACAAGGTTGGAAGCGGCTGTAGCCATTAATAATGCAATCGAGTATATCTTGAAGCAAACCGGAAAATCGTAGGAGGGTTTTCGCGCTTGTTTGTGCAGCAGAATATTTGTTAGTATAATAAACACGAAAGCAACCTTCTATTGCTATTCAATTCATAAATTAAGGAAGCTGATATAGATGAACAAATCGCCTGAGAATACAAGGGTGGTAGTCGGAATGTCTGGAGGTGTGGACTCCTCCGTTGCTGCCCTGCTGCTCAAACAGCAAGGATACGATGTAATCGGGATTTTTATGAAAAATTGGGATGATACAGATGAGTTTGGTCATTGTACGGCGGAAGAAGATTATGAAGACGTGCGCCGTGTTTGTGGACAAATCGGTATCCCTTACTATACAGTTAATTTCGAGAAGGAGTATTGGGATCGGGTATTCACCTATTTCCTGGATGAATACAAAAAGGGCCGCACACCGAATCCTGATGTGATGTGCAATAAAGAAATCAAATTCAAAGCATTTTTGGAACGCGCATTGGATTTGGGAGCAGACTATTTAGCGACAGGTCATTACGCGCGAGTCGACTTTCATGACGGAGAATACCGGCTGCTGCGCGGGGTAGATCCGAAAAAAGATCAAACATACTTTTTGAATCAGCTTGGACAGGCCCAATTGTCAAGAACGATGTTCCCACTCGGTCATTTGCCTAAGACAGAAGTGAGGGAAATTGCCCTTAAAGCAGGATTGGCAACGGCCAAGAAGAAAGACAGTACGGGTATTTGCTTTATCGGGGAGCGGAATTTTAAGGAATTCCTCAGCTCGTATCTGCCTGCTAATCCGGGAGATATCCGTACCGTAGACGGCGAGCTGAAGGGCCGTCATGATGGATTGATGTATTATACGCTTGGACAGCGTCAAGGATTGGGCATTGGAGGCGGTACGGGAACAGGTGAGCCATGGTTTGTTGTCGATAAGGATGTTAAACAAAATATCCTTTATGTGGCACAGGGTGGCGACCATGAACGGTTATACAGCGACCGCTTGGAAGCGACGGATGTTCATTGGGTAAGTGACAAGGAGATGCCGGATACGTTCCGCTGCATGGCCAAGTTTCGCTATCGTCAGCCGGATCAAGGCGTGACAGTTCAAATGAAGCCAGGCAACTGTTGTGAAGTTGTATTCGATGAACCGCAACGTGCTATTACACCAGGACAGGCGGTTGTATTCTACAAAGATGAGGTCTGTCTGGGCGGCGCAACGATCGATAAAGCGATAAAAAACAGCGAAGTAAAAACAAATGTATAAATAATAAGAAAGGGAGCGGGATGATTCCGCTCCCTTTCTTTATTTTATCTTTTAGGAAGAAACAGATGCATTTTTGTCGGTAATGAGCTTGCGCAATACGAGTTGAAGAATGCCGCCATTTTTGTAGTAGTCGATTTCCACATCTGTATCAAGTCGGACGATACATTGGAATGTGAAGGAGGAGCCATCAGAACGAGTCGCATGCACCTCGATTTTTTGACGAGGGTTGATTCGTTCGTTTAACTCTGGAATATCGAACGTTTCCTGGCCTGTGATGCCAAGAGCTTCCGCGCTAATTCCCTCTTCAAATTGTAAAGGTAGGACCCCCATACATACGAGGTTGGTGCGATGAATGCGTTCATAGCTTTCTGCGATAACAGCCTTTACACCGAGCAGTAATGTACCTTTGGCAGCCCAGTCGCGGGAGCTTCCTGTCCCGTATTCCTTTCCTCCGATAATCATGAGCGGGGTACTGGATTCTTGATATTTCATCGCTGCATCGTAAATCGACATCACTTCCCCTGTCGGAAGGTACGTAGTATAGCCGCCTTCCGTTCCGGGAGCCAGGTGATTGCGAATGCGGATATTGGCGAACGTACCGCGCATCATGACTTCATGGTTACCGCGTCGCGAACCGTATGAATTGAAATCACGGACTTCTACTCCTTTGCCTTGCAAGTATTGTCCGGCAGGACTATCCGGTTTAATGGCGCCGGCAGGTGAAATATGGTCAGTTGTGACAGAATCGCCTAATAGTGCTAGCAGACGAGCACTCCGGATCGGTTGGATGCCCGAACTTTCCAGGGAGAAGTCAGTAAAGAACGGAGGCGATTGGATATACGTAGAGTCTTTATCCCAACTGTAGATTTCAGCTTGAGATATTGGGATTTCATTCCATTCTTTATTAAAAGCAAGTACGTTGTTATATTTTTCACGGTACATTTCTGGCGTAATAATGGAGTTAATCGTACTACGAACTTCTTCTTCACTCGGCCAAATATCGCGTAGGTAGACAGGATCTCCTTGCTCATTATGTCCAATTGGATCGTTATAGAGATCGATGTTGAATGTACCGGCTAGTGCGTATGCGACGACGAGCGGCGGTGAAGCCAGATAGTTCGCTTTAACGAGCGGATGAATGCGTCCTTCGAAGTTTCGGTTTCCGCTTAGTACGGAGGTGACGGTCATATCATTTTCGGCAACCGCTTTTCCTACTTCAGGGATTAACGGTCCGCTATTGCCAATACAGGTAGTGCATCCATAACCTACTGTGTTAAAGCCAAGCTTATCCAGGTACGGCGTCAGACCGGCATCATCGAGATATTGGGTAACGACGCGAGAGCCCGGTGCTAGGCTCGATTTGACATTCGGATTACGACGCAACCCTTTTTCTACGGCTTTTTTTGCCAGTAATCCGGCCCCGATCATAACGGAAGGATTTGATGTATTGGTACAACTCGTAATTGCGGCGATAACGACAGATCCGGTTTTGAGTGAAGCCTTTGATCCGTCCGGATACGTAACAGTCACTTCCTGTTCGAGCTTCTCTTCTGTGAGACCGAAGCCGCCTTCTTTCACTGGCGTACGTAATACTTTATTGAATGATTCCTTCATCTCGGTCAAATTGATGCGATCTTGCGGTCGTTTCGGACCGGCGAGCGTCGGCACAACGCTTCCGAGGTCAAGAGTGATAATTTCCGAGTAGTTCGGGTCTGGCATATCGTCCGTACGGAACAGTCCTTGCGCTTTTGTATAGGTTTCCACAAGAGAGATGTGTTCTTCTGAACGACCGGTTGTACGGAGATAGCGCAGTGTTTGTTCGTCGATAGGGAAATAGCCAGCGGTCGCTCCGTATTCCGGCGCCATGTTAGCGATGGTGGCTCTGTCTTCGAGTGTCATCGAATTTAAACCTTTGCCGAAGAATTCCACGAATTTGCCAACGACGCCCTTTTTTCGCAAGATATTGGTAACAGTGAGCGCTAGATCAGTAGCTGTAGAGCCTTCGGGTAACTTGCCAGTTAATTCGAACCCGACGACGTGTGGCAACAGAAAATACATGGGTTGACCGAGCATAGATGCTTCAGCTTCAATACCACCGACACCCCAGCCGAGTACACCCAGACCGTTAATCATCGTCGTATGGGAGTCAGTTCCTACGAGTGAATCAGGGAATACTTCAACTCCGTCTTCCGTATCTTTCCGCGATACGACGGAAGCTAGATATTCGAGGTTTACCTGATGGACGATGCCGACAGAAGGCGGTACAGCCCGAAAGTTAGTGAATGCCTGAGTAGCCCAGCGCAGAAACGTATATCGTTCCCTGTTGCGTTCAAATTCTTTATCCATATTGAAACTGAGCGACGTATCTGAACCTGCCTGATCTACTTGTACGGAATGGTCAATTACGAGATCCACAGGGATAAGTGGATTAATTTTACCGGGTTCAAGACCAAGATTAGATACGGCATCCCGCATGGAAGCAAGGTCCACCACAGCGGGAACGCCAGTAAAGTCCTGAAGAATGACACGAGAAGGCATGAATGGAATTTCGAACATTTCTCCTGGCTTCGGATGGGGATCCCAATTAGCGATACGTTTAACATGCTCTTCGGTAATTGCACGGTTATCCATCGCCCTGAGAGCTGCTTCGAGCAAGATTTTAATGGAGAATGGTAGTCTGGAAATTTCCCCGATTCCTTGTTCTTCAAGCGTCTGTAGGCGGTAGTAGTACATTCCACCATCCAAGCGGGTCCGGCATGCCTCCCGCAATGTTTTATCATTGTTCATTACAAGCATCCTCCGTATTGCCAAAATTTTGTGCCTTATTTAGTATGCGCGATTCATGAGCGAATATGAGGGGAAAGGTAACGTATAAAGTAATCTGCTTTCTTTATCCTAAGGACTGTAGCCTAAATTTTTTTGTAAGGAGGATACAGGATGAATTACGAATACACAGATCCGCGTAATAGGCAGGAAATGTCGTTTGTGGAGGACGTGGCTGAAGGTATGGATCGCATGATGGATGAAGGTGGCGGTGTAGTGGATGAAGTATTGGCTTATCGAACACCGATTCAGCGCAATGAACTGGTAGATGTAGAACAGCATGAGCAATATGAATAGATAAAGAAACAAAAACTGCGGCCGAATGGTCGTGGTTTTTTGATTAAGAGCCAATAATGTACATCTGTATTTTTTTCTTCCTGATAATGTATAATAGAAAAGGGCATGTGTAAGTGTACAGCGCAGAGCACAAACTAGAAGGAAAATGAATCGCGTAACGAAGGAGGATGTTCTGTGACTATGACCATACTGAGCGGGGTTATTGGCATATTTATGGCCACGATAGTACTGATGGTTCGTATGCGTGCCTCCAAGAAGCCCGCTTCATTAAAGAAGATTATTCTGCCGCCTTTTTTTATGAGTACAGGTTTTGCGATGTTTTTGTATCCGCCTATGCATGTACATGTAACATATGCATTGTTTGCCTTTTTTGTCGGTGCACTTCTGTCATATCCGTTGATTGTTACTTCGAAGTTTGAAGTTGTAGGCAGAGATATTTACCTGAAGCGTTCAAAAGCATTCTTTTTTATCTTAGTTGGATTAGTCTTGCTTCGTTTGGCATTAAAATCCTATGTCGGTATGTATGTGAGTATAGAAGAAACGGCTGGTCTCTTTTTCATTTTAGCCTTCGGCATGATTGTACCATGGCGTGTGGCTATGTATTTTGAATATGTGAAGTTGAATCGTTCACTTGATTTAACGTGAATTTAATAACTAAAAAGCTTTGTATATGACAAATCCCCTTGTATTTGACGGTGTGCAGGATTTCATTATTGTATGGAACTTTCACTGGCAATGTAGAGGGGATTTCTAGTAATAGAGGATGTTCAAAAAGTCCGGGAAACAGAAATGCGAATTTCTGCGTTGTGTTGCCCCTCCGCTGCTCAGGTCTACCGCACCTTGAACTTCATAGCTCCGCTTGTCCTTCCTTTTGAACAGGCTCATATAAACCGGAATGGCTAATAATTTCAAAAATTTAATGCGCTTCCAAAATGAATATTGACAAAAAACTGAAAAGTCCGTAAGATAAATTCAGCGCCATACATCAGATGACCTGATAGGGAAGGATGTGACGTGAAAACGTTGCCAAAGTTTAATGTTAGAAAGACATATGAAGAGGTTGCTGATTACTTGCGCGAACAAATTGTTTCCGGCACGTATGTACCGGGAGCCCGCTTGCCATCTCTACGAGAACTCGGAGAGACATTGGGAGTAGGTCAGTCGACAGTACGAGAAGCGCTCAGTTCTCTCAAAACACTAGGTCTAATTACTATGAAGCAGGGAGAAGGCACGTTTGTTACCCGGCACGACCCGGAAGAAATTATCTCCGCATTTGAATCCATGCGTCCGGCGACGCGGCAGGAAATTATGGAATTGCTGGAAGTACGGAAGATTATTGAAAGCGGTACCGCCCGCCTAGCCGCGGAACGGCGAACCGAAGAGGAACTGAGTAAAATCAAGGAAGCGCTAACAGAGATGGAGCAAGCCCTCTCTAGTGGAGAACTCGGCGATCAGGCAGATTGGAAGTTCCATTATGCGGTAGCTGCCGCTTCACACAATCAGACGCTGCAAACGGTGATGATGTCCATTTCTGAAGCGGTTGGTCGTTCGCTGCAGACAAGTCGCCAGGAGCTGTATCGGATGAAAGAAGTTCCCAAGAATTTGTATAAAGAACACGCCAGCATTTATGAGGCGATTCGGGAACGTAATGGGAATCGGGCGGAAACGGCGATGCTCTATCACTTGCAAGGAGTAGAGGAAAAGATGCTGGATTAGCACTTTTCTTCTGAAGAGAAAAGTCAGATGACCTGAGGTGTTTGGCAACCTAATTTATCAGATGACCTGAGATATTAAGCATCCTAATTTATCAGATCACCTGAGATGTATGTGTGGCGATTCAGAAGGGGACAAGCCGGAAGGCTAACCATATAAAAATAAACTCAGGGTAAAAGAGGTGTATTGCATGCAAACATGGACGCAGGTGTATGAGCCGCTGGGAAGTCTGGGACTGTCAGCTGCTGTGGCAGTCATTCCTATCGTATTCTTCTTTCTCGCACTGGCTGTTTTTCGTATGAAGGGTCATACGGCAGGTTTTATTACAGTGCTAATTTCTCTGGTAATCGCAATCTTTGTCTACAAAATGCCGATTTCTATGGCGCTCGCTTCTGCCGGATACGGCTTTGCTTACGGTTTATGGCCGATTGCCTGGATTATTGTAACCGCTGTATTTTTGTATAAAATCACAGTGAAAACCGGACAGTTTGACATCATCCGTTCCTCCGTCGTGTCGATTACAGAGGATCAACGGTTGCAAATGCTGCTTGTTGGTTTTTCGTTCGGTGCGTTCCTGGAAGGAGCGGCCGGCTTTGGCGCTCCAGTAGCTATTACTGCCGCTTTGCTGGTCGGTCTTGGGTTCAATCCGTTGTATGCAGCCGGGCTTTGTCTTATTGCCAATACTGCACCGGTAGCGTTCGGAGCAATGGGTGTTCCAATTACGACGGCGGGTCAGGTTACAGGACTCGATCCGTTTCACATCGGTCAGGTAGCCGGACGTCAATTGCCGCTCCTGTCCGTTATCGTTCCATTCTGGCTGGTATTCATCATGGACGGTGTTCGCGGGGTACGTGAAACGTGGCCGGCAATTCTTGTAGCGGGCGGTTCATTTGCGATTACACAGTTCTTTACGGCTAACTTTATCGGACCAGAGCTGCCTGATATCACTTCTGCACTGGTCAGCCTAGTTTCGCTCGCTGCATTCTTGAAAGTATGGCAGCCGAAGCGCATCTTCCGCTTTGAAAGAGCAGGTGCATCAACAGTTGAAATGGCGGCAACTGAAGCTGATTCGCGGCATTATACAGCAGGTCAGATTTTCAAGGCATGGTCTCCATTCATTATTCTTACGCTTATGGTTACCATCTGGAGTTTGAAACCGTTTAAAGCCTTGTTCGGCAAAGGCGGCCCATTAGAATCGCTTGTGTTCAAAATTCATATCCCCTATCTGGATCAAATGGTTATTAAAGCCGAGCCGATTGTAACGAAACCCACTCCGTACGAAGCGGTGCTTAAATTCGATATTCTATCGGCTACCGGTACAGCCATCCTGATTGCTGCTTTCATTACGATAATCGTACTGAAGATGAAACCGAGCGAAGGGGTAGCAACTTTTAGGGAAACCCTATCTGAACTGAAAAAGCCTATTATTTCAATCGGCCTGGTGCTTGGATTTGCGATGGTTGCCAACTATTCGGGCTTATCGTCGACATTGGCGCTCATACTGGCATCTGCAGGTGGCCTGTTTCCATTCTTCTCGCCGTTCCTTGGCTGGCTCGGCGTATTCCTTACAGGTTCCGATACGTCCAGCAATGCGCTGTTCTGTAACTTGCAGAACGTAACCGCACAGCAAATTGGGGTAAACGAGACGTTGCTTGTCGCGGCGAATACGACCGGTGGAGTAACAGGGAAAATGATTTCACCGCAATCGATTGCGGTAGCATGTGCTGCGGTGGGGCTTGTGGGCAAAGAGTCCGATTTGTTCCGTTTCACGGTCAAGCATAGTTTGATGTTTGCCGTCATCGTTGGCATTATCACATATATTCAAGCTTACTACTTAACCTGGATGCTTCCATAGACAGCGAAGCATGTGGATGGAATGAAGTGGGGAGATGCCATTGTCTTTGGAACGGTGGCACTCCCTATTGACTTTTCTGTTAAAGACATAATGAGTATTCGGAGGTGCTTATTTGTGAAAGTCTCCATTTTTATTACATGCTTGTCGGATGCGATCTACCCACGGGTCGGGGAAGCGATGTCTCGGATTCTTGCCCGTCAGGGAGTGAAGTTGCATTTTCCAGAAGTGCAAACATGTTGCGGACAGCCCGCATTCAATAGCGGATATTGGGATGAGGCACGTGCCAGTGCGCGAACGCTTCTCGAAGCATTCGATGATAGTGATTTTGTTGTATCGCCGTCCGGCTCCTGCACAGGGATGATCCATCATTATTACCCGTCTTTATTCAAAGATGATCCGGTCATGCTTAAAAAAGCTCGCGAATTTAGTGAAAAGGTGTATGAGTTCTCCCAATTTCTTGTCAACGTATTAGGTGTAACGGATATTGGGGCGCATTTTCCGTATAAAGTAACATATCATCCTTCCTGCCATGGCACGAGGCTTCTTGGTATCAAAGAAGAGCCAAGGCAATTGCTTGCTAATGTAAAAGGCATGGAATTTGTTGATTTGCCTTTTGCGGAAGATTGCTGTGGATTCGGAGGTACATTCGCCGTTAAAATGTCTGAGATTTCGGGTGCAATGGTGGAAGAGAAAGTGCAGCATGTAGTAGAGACTGAAGCCGAGGTGCTGGTCGGCATGGACATGGGCTGTCTGATGAATATCGGTGGTCGCCTACGCTATGAAGGCAAGCAGGTGCGTGTAATGCATTTGGCGGAGCTGCTGTATGAAGGGGTGAAGCAGAAAGTATGAGTACAACGTTTGATCCAACGACCACAATTAAAGATAGAGCGCACATTTCCCTTAATGATGAATTCCTACGCAATGCCGTAAAGTATACAACTGAAAAGCTTCGTACATCAAAAAAACTGGCTTCCGATGAACTGGGCAACTGGGAAGAATGGCGGGAGCGCGCCCGACAGATTCGTCTTCATACGATTGCTCATTTAGATTATTATTTATCCGAATTCGTGAAAAATGCCCGAGCTGCTGGAGTGCATGTGCATTTCGCAACAACAGCACAAGAAGCTGTCGACATCACGATGAGAATTGCCGAGGCAAAAGATGCGAAATCGGTCGTGAAATCGAAATCCATGGTATCTGAAGAACTGCATATTAATCATAGGCTTGAAGAAATCGGAGTGGAAGCGATTGAGACCGATTTAGGCGAATATATTATCCAACTGGCGGGAGAAACACCCTCCCACATTATCATTCCAGCTATCCATAAGAATAAACAGCAAGTTGCGGAATTATTTTCAGAGGAAGCAGGGGAGGTGTTGCCGCCGGAAACGCCTATACTTGCAGGTTTCGCTCGTGCCAAACTACGGGAGAAATTCCTGGAGGCGGATATCGGTATGACCGGGTGCAACTTTGCTATCGCAGAGACCGGATCTATGGTGTTATTCTCCAATGAAGGCAATGCCCGCATGGTGAGTACCGTTCCGAAAACACAAATTACGTATATGGGCATGGAACGGATTATCCCATCGCTTGATGATTTGGAAGTCATGGCGACGATGTTGCCACGCTCGGCTACAGGCCAAAAACTGACGGTATACATGTCTGCCATTACCGGCCCACGTCGTCAGGAAGATTCAGATGGGCCGGAAGAGATGCATATTATCATTCTCGATAATGGACGGTCTTCACAATTGGGCGACCCGGAATTCCAGGAAGTGTTGAATTGCATCCGTTGCGGGGCCTGCCTGAATGCATGTCCAGTATATCGCCATGTTGGTGGCCATACGTATGGATGGGTATATAGCGGGCCGATTGGAGCTGTTCTGACACCCCGACTGAATCAGGATATGGAAAAGTGGGGTGAAGTCTCCTACGCGTCCAGCCTTTGCGGAGCTTGCCATGAAGCGTGTCCGGTTAAAATCCCGTTGCATGACATGCTTGTCTACATTCGTCGACAGAAGGTGGAGGAAGGGTATACACCGGCTTCGGAACGTATGGCGTTTAAGGGATTTAAGTATATCATGTCGAATCATCGACGCTTTAAGCGTATTGTAAATTTGGGAAAAGCAGGTCAGAAAATCGTCGTACGTGACGGAGCGATTACTTCTAAGCTTGGCCCGCTCAAAGGTTGGACGGAGCATCGATATGCTCCTGTATTAGCAGATGGTTCTTTCCGTGATACATGGGGCGATTTATCTGCCGAGCTATTTGCCGATAGGAACACGATGGCGCCGGACATGCTGAAACGGCTACAGGAAGCCAAGCGAAAACGGGAGGAAAAACATCATGAGTAAGCGGGAGGAAGAAATGATTCGTAAATTGGATGAGCAGGCGGCCATGAAGGAGGAGCAGTTCTTTGCCCATATCGCAAACCGTCTGAATCGGCAGCGTATTACTAAGGCTCCAGATCATCCTTTTCGCGGTGCACCGGACTTTTGGTTGGCATACGAACTTTCAGAAGAAAAACGAATCGAGTTATTTATGACTAATTGGACAAACATGGGAGGATATACACAGCGGTTCCCCAATTTGACTTCTTTATGTAATTATATTGAAGATATGGCGCAGACGATGAAGGCAAAATATATGATTCGTTTTGATCATCCATTGCTTAATGAGATGAACATGGAACAAAATCTACCGGATGTTGAAATGACGGTATGGAACGAGCGAGCAGAAGAAGAGCTGCTTGTCAAAGCAGCAGGGGCTGATATCGGCATTGCAGTAGTGGATTATGCTATTGCCCATACTGGAACGGTAGTAGCTCTCTCTGCGGCTGGGCAGGGACGTTCGGTTAGTCTCCTGCCTACTGTATTTATTGCTGTATTGCGGGTGAGTGATATAAAGACAAAAATGGGTGAAGTCATGACTGATTTAACGAGGCGTTTCGGTAATCAGCTACCGGCAGGGGTTCATTTTATTAGTGGGCCGAGCCGTTCCGCTGATATTGAGAACGATTTGACGATCGGAGTGCATGGTCCGGGCATTGTGCATGCCCTTATTTTGGACGAATAGTTCTCTCAGGTTTCGTGATATTGGAAAAGAGCCGGATCGATTTTTCGATCCGGCTCTTTTTATAAGTAGATTTATATATTTTGCGCTTGTGCTTCTTGTTCCTTGCGTTCTAATTGCTTGGCTTCTGTATCGGTGATTTTTTGGATGGTAAAGCCGGTTGCAGCAAACAGAATCGAAATAATTGGAACAATATAGTTGACAATCGCATATGGTGCGTAAGCGAACGGATGAACGCTCAACGTTGAAAGAATAAACACTCCGCACGTATTCCACGGAACGAACGGCGAGGTTAATGTACCGCCGTCTTCTAACGCGCGTGACAGGTTTTTCGGATGCAGACGTTTTTCCCGATATACCCTTGCATACATCCGGCCCGGCACTACGATGGAAATATACTGTTCCGCCGCCACAACGTTTGTGAAAAACGAAGAAACAACCGTAGTGGCAACCAATTGTTTTCCGGTTCTTGCGATAAGTAGAATTTTATCTACGATGGATTTGAGCATGCCTGTCTTTTCCAGAACACCGCCGAATGTCATAGCGACAATAGTTAAGGAAACCGTATACATCATCGCCTCAATTCCACCTCTGTTAAACAGCTCACCAATTAATTTGTTTTCGGACTCGATTTTAAAGCCGCCGTATAGTGTATTAACGGCTTCATGTACGCTTCCACCCTGTACAAAAACATGAGCGAGAAAGCCAAGAATAATACCAACTATCAAAGCTGGCAGAGCAGGCACTTTACGAGCTACAAGCACGATAACAGCAGCCGGAATAAGTAGAAGCCACGGACTGATAACGAATTGGGTTTGCAATTCATTCATTACAGCAATAATATCCTGATTATTTATCGATGTACCTGCAAATTGACGACCAAGGAACCAGTAGGCAATTAATGCGATAACGATTCCAGGAATCGTGGAATAAAACATATGACGAATATGCTCAAACAGATTGGATCCGGCTACGCCGGATGCCAGGTTCGTCGTATCTGATAGAGGAGACATTTTATCGCCAAAATATGAACCGGAAATAATAGCCCCAGCTACCATCGGAGCTGGAATTCCCATGCTAATACCGATACCCATACCGGCTACGCCGATTGTACCCATAGTGGACCAGGAGCTTCCGATAGCGAGTGAGACAATTGCAGTAATTAGTGTAATCGAGACAAGAAAGAAGGACGGAGTGATTAATTTTAAGCCGTAATATACCATGGTGGCAACTACGCCGCCGCCAATCCATGCACCAATGATGATGCCTACGGCAATAATGATGACAATGGCGGGGAGCGCCAGTCGAATGCCGTGATAGATACCGCTTTCAATTTCATCCCACTTGTGGCCGAGGCGCCAGGCTATGAAAGCGGATACAATGGCACCAAGGATAAGCGGAATATGCGGACTGCCTTCGAACTTAATGATTGTGATGGCCATAGCACCGATCATTGTAAGTAAAGGAATAATAGCAAGCCAGAATGGAACCGGTGGTGCTTGTTTGTTGGTCAAGTCGAGTCCCCCTTAATATGTATTTTAATACATTAATTTTGCAAGTTTAGTGCCAAAATTCGACCTGATTTAAATTTTTTGTCGAAAGACCTGGATAATCAATAACCTTTTTTATTTTATAAAAAATTTTTAGAATTTGATATGCAAAATAATTATGCAAAAGAAATAATGTTTTGCACATTTGCTATTTGATTTTGCGCTTTATAAGGGGGAATGAATCGGAACATACTATGGAATGTGATCGAATACTATACGGATGGAGTGAAGCAGTAATGGACCATTATACGCAGGCAATTCATGATTATAAAGAAGGTGTAGGTGCGTTTCAGCAGATGAGTCCTGATTTTACCCGGGCATACAATGAATTTACAGGAGTATCATTCGCTGAAGGGATGATTTCCCAGAAGGATAAACAGTTGATTGCTCTTGGCGTTAGTCTGGCATCTCAGGATGAATACTGTATTCTATATCATACGATGGAAGCACTCCATAAGGGTGCGAGCGAGCAGGAGATTTATGAGACGCTTCAGGTAGCGGCGGCTCTTAGAGGTGGTTCAGCGTTTTCCCAATTACCCCTTGTGCAGGGTGCGCTGAAAGAATTTAGCAACAGAGTGCAATAAGTGCGGCGGTTCTCTTGTGTTTTACGCATTCGGGATGGGGGGTAAAGACAGACAAGAGAATTGAGGAGGAGGCGCAATTTATGGCTGAAGAGAGAATGGAACGTAAAAAGGAAGAGAAAGGGAGACTTGCTGAAGTAAAGGAATGGGACCCGTTGGATACACCGCAGATTGCAGAATCTCGTGAGGCGCAGCGTCGCTTGGGACGAGGCGCGGAGATGCCGGGGTTATATGAAGCGGATAAGGCAAAGACGGAAGACGGGGAGGAAGAGATGACCAAGAATGAGCGTCTCGCCTCCATTCAGAAGAATTTGAATCTCATTAAACAGGGAATTACTGAGGAAACGGAAAAAGCCAAAGACATCGTTTCAAACTTTAAGAATATCATGCCAAAGAAAGACGAGGAGAAATAAAAAGCAGCCATCCGGAAGATGTTCGGGTGGCTGCTTTTCGTTGTGAAAAAAGACAAGTGGCAATTCCTGCGAGTTTTTCTTATAAATATTCGGATAAGGTGTGTACGAAAGCCTCAAGTCCTTTTTCATCAACTTCATCAAAGCGGTCTTTCTCCGGACTGTCGATATCGAGGACTCCGACAAGAATTCCATCCTTAATAATAGGAACGACGATTTCCGACCTAGAAGCGGCATCGCACGCAATGTGACCGGGAAATTGATGTACGTCCGCCACGCGTAGCGTTTTGCGTTCAGCTGCGGATGTACCGCATACGCCTTTGCCTAGTGGAATACGAACACATGCGGGAAGACCCTGAAAAGGACCTAGAATTAACTGTTCTTCTCTTTCTTCATATAGGTAGAAGCCGACCCAGTTGATGCGCTCCAGGAATTGGTTGAGCAGGGCGGATGCATTGGCAAGGTTGGCGATTCGATTCGGTTCATCTTCGATTAATGCCTTAAGTTGTTTACCGACGAGTTCATAATTCTTCTCGCGGGATGTTTCATACTTCTCTGCTTTAAACATGATTTCTCATCCCTTCTTTGAAAAAACACAATATATTTGTATATGTTACAGGACAGAAACTTCATTTGACAAATAATAAATACTAATTTCGGTTAATTAAAAGTCTTCCATTTAATTATTTTGCATATGATAGGCAAAATAAATTTGCTGCATAAATATTTTGCGTGTTTGATGCTGAGGAAAATAGCATCAAATGGGTAAGAAGCGTATAGCAAAACGGATACTATGGATTGCGTAAACTTGGCATTGTAATTGCAATGGTAAAAAGACAAACGAAAATGAAGTCAACAGGAGGTTTTCTACATGATTCCATACCGTCCCGAACCGTTTACAAACTTTGCTGAAGAGAAAAATATGAACGCGATTAATGAGGCACTGGAGAAAGTATCCGCTGAGCTGGGCCGTGATTATCCGCTGGTTATCGGTGGCGAAGAAGTGATGACTGAAGAGCGTCTCGTTTCTGTGAACCCGTCCGCGAAAAAAGAAGTAGTTGGAAGCGTATCCAGTGCGGATCAAGCGCTGGCTGATAAAGCGATGCACAACGCAGCNTTCTCTGCCTATGCTGGAAGCGGGTAAAAGCCGCGCAGAAGCAGATGCAGATACGGCAGAAGCAATTGACTTTATGGAATATTATGCGCGCCAGGCGCTGGAACTCAAAGACCGTGGTCAGCAAACACTCGTCCGCCTGCCGGGCGAAGACAACCACCTGGAATACATTCCACTGGGGGTCGGTGTTGTCATTCCGCCATGGAACTTCGCGCTGGCGATCGTAGTTGGCATGGTGACGTCTGCGATGGTGACCGGGAATACCGTTATTCTGAAACCGGCTAGCCAGACGCCAGTCATCGCCTACAAATTTTATGAGCTGTTAGTCGAAGCGGGTCTTCCAGCGGGTGTGGTGAACTTCTTGCCGGGTCGTCCGGATGTGATCGGAGACTACCTGGTTGATCACAAGTTGACCCGTTTTATCAGCTTCACTGGTTCCCGTGCAGTCGGTTTGCGCATTCATGAGCGTTCTTCCAAAGTGGCTCCAGGCCAAATCTGGATGAAACGTCTCGTTGCTGAGATGGGCGGCAAAGACGCCATCGTCGTGCTGGATGATGCAGATGTGGAACTGGCGGCACAAAACATCGTCGCATCAGCGTTCAGCTTCTCCGGTCAGAAATGCTCCGCGTGCTCGCGTGCGATTATTCATGAGGCGGTGTACGATGAGGTATTAAGCCGAGTCGTGGACATCACAAAAGGATTGAAAGTAGGCGACGTGCGTGATGCGTCCAACTACACCGGTCCGGTCATTGACGAGAAAGCATTGAACAAAGTAATGGAATACGTAGAAATCGGCAAGCGTGAAGGCAAGCTCGTGGCAGGCGGCAAGCCAGCTGGCGACGAAGGCTTCTTCGTAGAACCGACGATTTTCGCCGATGTAGACCCGGATGCGCGCATTATGCAGGAGGAAGTGTTCGGACCGTTCGTAGCATTTACGAAAGTGCGTGATTTTGACCATGCGATGGAAGTAGCGAACAATACAGAATACGGCTTGACCGGGTCGGTGTTTACCCGCAACCGCGAGTACATCGAGCGTGCCCGTACCGAGTTCCATGTGGGCAACCTGTACTTCAACCGCAAGTGTACTGGAGCCATTGTTGGAGTGCATCCGTTTGGTGGATTCAACATGTCAGGTACGGATTCCAAAGCAGGCGGACCAGATTACTTGCTGCAATTCACACAGCCGAAGCTGTCGTCCGAGATTTTGTAAAAGGAATTTAGGAAGCCACACACTCTATTTTGCAGAGAGGGGAATCATCATGAACGGTTCAACAACAAAAACGCATGATATCATTGAAAAAACGGAAAAATTCGGAGCCAGAAACTACCACCCACTTCCAATTGTTATCTCTAAAGCGGAAGGTGTATGGGTAGAAGATCCGGAAGGCAATAAGTATATGGATATGTTGAGTGCATATTCAGCACTTAATCAAGGCCACCGTCATCCGAAAATTATTCAGGCGCTAAAAGATCAGGCAGATAAGGTAACGCTAACGTCCCGTGCATTTCATAGCGATAAGCTAGGTGAATTTTATGAGAAGCTGTCGACGCTGACAGGCAAAAATATGATTCTGCCAATGAACACCGGGGCGGAAGCGGTGGAAACTGCGATAAAAGCCGTGCGCCGTTGGGCATATGACGTAAAAAAGGTACCGGACAACCAGGCTGAAATCATCGTTTCTGAAGGTAATTTCCACGGTCGGACAACTACGATTACATCGTTTTCTTCCGACGAGGCATATAAACGTGGCTTCGGACCATTTACCCCGGGATTCAAAATCATTCCTTATGGCGACATTGAGGCTCTACGTAAGGCGATTACGCCGAATACGGCTGCATTTATGACTGAGCCGATTCAAGGGGAGGCCGGCATCTTGATGCCAACGGAAGGTTTCCTTAAACAGGCTCGTGAGCTGTGTAAAGAAAACAATGTACTGTTTATTGCCGATGAAATCCAGACCGGTTTTGGTCGCACAGGTAAAATGTTCGCATCCGATTGGGAAGATGTAAAACCGGATATGTACATTATGGGTAAGGCGCTTGGTGGCGGGGTATTTCCGATTTCTGCAGTAGCAGCTGACAGAGAAATTCTAGGTGTATTCGAGCCCGGCTCACACGGATCTACGTTCGGAGGTAACCCGCTAGGCTGCGCAGTTGCGATTGCGGCGCTTGAAGTGCTTGAAGAAGAAAACCTTGTGCAACGTTCGCTGGAGATGGGCGAATACTTCAAGCAAAAGCTACAGCAGATCGAAAACCCGGCTATTAAGGAAGTACGTGGACGTGGTCTGTTCATTGGCGTTGAACTGACGGAAGCAGCGCGTCCGTATTGCGAGGCGTTGAAAGAATTGGGACTGCTTTGTAAGGAAACACATGAAACTACAATCCGTTTCGCACCGCCGCTTATTATCTCCAAAGAAGATTTGGATTGGGCGATCGAGCGAATTTATCAAGTGTTGAAAAAGTAAGAAAAGCGGTGTATGCTGTTTGTAAATGTGTATAGGACGCAATAGGTGCCCTTACTTAAGGGAGAATAGGGAAGAAAATACGCGGGCCCGCCACTGTAGCCGGGGAGCCGTCGGTAGTCACTGAGCATATGCGCTTGGGAAGGCTACTGACACATGGTTTTGATCCGGGAGCCAGGAGACCTGCCTATTGCACGAAATACTCGGGGATCAGGTAGCATAGAACCGGATGTGGCAAGTCCAGGTCGTCTTTGACCTGGGCTTTTTTGCCGTACATAAAAATACAAGCGGACAGGAAGCCCTTCGCCCCGTTGCGTCCTTGCCATTCTCGAACTATATGGAGAAAGACGGTGGATGAGACGATGGAACAAACGATTGGTGCGTTGCTTACGGATACGATAAGCCACATCGTGGAAACGGACAAAGAAAGTATGGGAGCGGTGCGAAGGCGGGTAGATAACCTCACCAAGCCTCCAGGAAGCTTAGGATCCCTGGAGGAGATGGTTATCCGCCTGGCGGGCATACAGCGGACGGAAATGCCAGTAATGGATAAAAAAGCGGTGGTAGTCATGTGCGGCGACCACGGTGTGGTAGAAGAGGGTGTAAGCGCTTTTCCTTCAGAAGTAACGGGATTAATGATGGGGAATTTTACGCGGGGCGGAGCTGCGATTAATGTATTCTCGCGCCGTATGGGAGCGGAAGTTATTGTCGTCGATGTTGGGAGCAAGGCACAGAGACTTCTGGGTGTGCGAGATGAAAAAATAAAATCGGGTACGGAAAATATGGCACAAGGTCCGGCAATGACCCGTGATGAAGCAATTCGCGCTATCGAAATAGGCATCGGTATTATGAAAGAATTGGCGGCGCAGGGATATAAGGCGGTGGCTCTCGGTGACATGGGCATCGGAAATACGACCCCAAGCGCCGCATTGACTGCCGCCATTACAGGTCGCCCAGTGGATGAATTGACAGGTAAAGGGACCGGTATCGATGAGGTGAAACGCCGGGCAAAAGCGGACATTATCGAGCGCTCGCTATCCGTGAACGGTATTGGGAAGCATTGGCGTTCTACTTTAGAGCCGCTCGATATATTAGCCTGTGTAGGCGGTCTGGAAATCGCAGGTCTAGTTGGAGTGATACTCGGTGCGGCAGCGCACAAAATGGCTGTCATCGTGGACGGCGTTATTGCAGGCGCAGCAGCTTTACTTGCGTATGAAATATGCCCGCAGGCGATTTCGTATATGTTTGCTTCTCATCTATCCGAGGAACCAGCGCATAAGGCGGCTCTTTCTTATTTGGAATTATCACCTGTGCTACATTTGCAGATGAGGCTAGGCGAGGGTTCAGGCGCAGTATTGATGTTTCCTTTGTTGGAGGCGTCTGTCGCTATGCTGAATGAGATGGCAACATTCGATGAACTGGGTCTGTAAATCAATGTAAAATCCCCGCTGCGAACACAGCGGTTTTTTTGGCAAAGGATGTGCCGGCATATGAATAGCGGGCCAAGAGATTGACTTTTACGTCGGAAATCTTATACGCTACCAGCAGAAATACGCTCGCTTAATGAAACGGTGGGCGAAAGAAAAAGGAGAAAGCGTATGAAAACAAATCGAAGAAACGTAACGATCGCAATGCTGGTCGCAACGTTCTTGGCGGCGATTGAAGTCACTATCGTCAGCACCGCTATGCCCCGAATTGTCAGCGATTTAGGAGGACTAAAACTAATTAGTTGGGTGTTTGCGATATATTTACTTACTACGTCTGTAACGACACCCATTTATGGGAAATTGGCCGACTTGTTCGGACGTAAGATTATTTTTACGTTTGGAACTGTGGTCTTTTTGCTGGGTTCAGTACTGTGTGGACTTGCCCAGTCGATGGAACAGTTGATTTTGTACCGTGCGATTCAGGGGATTGGCGCAGGGGCAGTATTGCCGGTAACATTTACGATTATCGGTGATATTTATTCCTTTGAGGAGCGTGCTAAAATCCAGGGGTTGTTTAGCTCTGTTTGGGGCATCTCAGGTATTATTGGACCGCTGGTAGGCGGTTTTTTCGTTGATGTTCTTTCCTGGCATTGGATTTTCTTTGTTAACATTCCATTTGGTATTATAGCCGTCGTTCTGGTATGGATGTACTTGAACGAATCGTTTGAAAAGAAAAAGCAGCATATTGATTATGCTGGTGCAGTAACATTCACCATTGGAATGTGTGCATTACTATATGCATTTTTGACGGGTGGACAAGAGTATCCATGGAGTTCGGGAATGATAGTTACTTTATTTGCAGTTGCTGTTGTTTTCTTGGGAGTCTTTGTTATCGTCGAAATAAAATCTCAGGAGCCGATGTTACCTTTGCAATTGTTTAGCATCCGATCTATTTCCATCTCCAATCTCGTCTCATTCATTGTTAGTGCTGTTCTGATTGCTATTACGGCTTACTTGCCGATATGGATTCAAGGAGTATACGGTGGAGCAGCGACAAATTCAGGATTAGCGCTGGCCCCAATGTCTATCGGATGGCTGTTTGGGGCTATTGCCAGTGGTCAGCTAATGGTTCGGATTCGTACGCGCAATACGGCGCTCCTAGGGCTACTCACAGTTATGCTGGCTTCGCTCTGGCTTGCGCTAATTAGCATAGATACATCACAGATTGTTATTGTTGCGATTATGTTTATCGTCGGGTTAGGTTTTGGGCTTGCGGTTACGGTGTTTACTGTAACGGTGCAATCATCCGTAGATTGGAAACTCCGCGGTGCGGCAACAGCCTCTAACTCGTTCGTTCGTACGCTGGGGCAGACTTTTGGTATTGCAATGTTCGGAACGTTATTTAACTCCGCAATCGTACGGTATATGCAGGAACACGGGCTGGAAGAAGGAACGGATATGAATCAGCTCTTAAGTCCAGAAGCGGCAAGTCACCTGCCGGTACAGCTCATATCGTCTATGAGAGAAGGGCTGGCGTATGCGTTGCACAATGTGTTTCTGGTGATGTGCATCGTAGCAGTGGTGGCGCTTGTGGCCGGTCTATGGATGCCGCGTACGAATCCTAATTCCGTCTCCGCCCGTTCGAATTAATCAAACAGGGGGAGTATAGATGAAAGCAATTATGCTGCAAGGTACGTCATCGGATGTAGGCAAGAGCGTGTTATGCACCGCGCTCTGCCGCATCTTGTATGAAGATGGTTGGAAAGTTGCACCGTTCAAGTCGCAGAATATGGCTTTGAACTCCTATATTACACGTGACGGTAAAGAAATCGGAAGGGCTCAGGGCGTGCAAGCGGAAGCGTGCCGCATTGAGGCCACCGCAGACATGAATCCGATTCTCTTAAAGCCGAAGCAGGATATGATTGCCGAGGTCATCGTACGGGGTGAGCATTATGCTGATATGGGAGCAGGGGCATATCGGAGCGATTATGTACCGACTGCATTGCCAGTATTACGCGAATCACTCGATCGACTTGCAGAAGAATATGAAGTACTTGTCATGGAAGGGGCGGGCAGTCCGGCGGAAATCAATCTGAAGGACCGCGACATTGCCAATATGAAGGCGGCAGAACTGGCGGATGCGCCGGTTCTGCTCATCGCTGATATTGATCGGGGCGGCGTATTCGCATCGCTTGTCGGAACGCTTGCACTGTTGGATGAAGATGAGCGGGCAAGAGTAAAAGGTTTTATTATCAATAAATTTCGCGGAAAATTCTCTCTTTTGAAATCAGGTTTGGATTGGCTGGAGGAACATACTGGGCTCCCGGTGCTTGGAGTGATACCTTACGCTGACACAGGCATTGATGCTGAAGATTCACTGGCCTTATCTACACTCAAGCTAAAAAAACGGGATGAAGAAGGAGAGGCTCTTAACGTTGCAGTTATTCGTTTGCCCCGTATCTCCAACTTTACAGATGTCGACCCACTGTATGATGAACCAGGCGTCAGAATACGCCTAATCGCTTCAGTTGCCGAGTGGAACAATCCAGATATTATTATCCTCCCTGGCACGAAGAATACAACAGACGATTTACGATGGTTAAAGCAGACTGGCCTAGCAGATGCGATTGGACAGGCTGCACGGGATGGTGCGTATGTCGTGGGAATTTGCGGCGGCTACCAGATGTTGGGTAGGGAACTGCACGATCCAGACGGCGTTGAATCGATTTATGAACGCAGTGAAGGGCTGGGTTTGCTGCCGATTCATACAACATTCCGGGCGGGCAAGCGGACAATACGCGTAGAAGGGGAAGTATGCGGTGTTTCTTTTGCGACCGGACAGGCCGTGACTGGATACGAAATCCATCTTGGACAAACGATGCGAGAAGAAGGTAGCCGTCCACTGTTTCGGTTGGATGATGGCCATACGGACGGGACGGTCGCAGACGACGAAGCCGTATGGGGTACATATCTGCACGGTGTATTTCATAACAGAGAATTTACAAGAGCATGGCTTAACTGCATACGACTAGAAAAAGGGATGAAGCTGGTAGAAGGCGAAGTGCACACCGAGTCGGAACGTCGGGAGGCGAGCTACACCGCGCTGGCAGCTCTTGTAAGAGAACACATTGATATGAAGAAGCTCTATGGCATTATAGGGCTGCCGCTTCCCGTCAAATCATAGGAGGTTTTGCAAATGGCCGAATATTCCTATCCCGCTATGCTGCAACTAAAGGGGAGACGATGTCTTGTAGTCGGTGGAGGAAGGGTTGCCGAGCGAAAAACGACAACCCTTCTGAATACGGGTGCTTTCATTACGGTAGTCAGTCCTACGCTGACGGAGCGGTTACACACATTCGTACAGACAGGGCGTATCGAATGGCGGGAGAAAACATTTGAACCGGAAGACGTACAGGAGGCGTTCCTTGTCTTTGCAGCTACGGATAATTCGGAGGTAAACGTATCCGTTCGTGAAGCGTTGACACCGTACCAGCTTATCAATATTGCAGACCGACCGGATGCAAGTACGTTTACCGTACCAGCCCAGCTTCGTCGAGGAAGGCTGCTCATGACCGTAGCTACGGAAGGAGCGAGCCCGGGTCTTGCACGAAAACTTGTCAGCGAGCTTGGAGAGGCATATGACGAGACGTACGAGGTGTATGTTGATTTCTTGGCTGAAGCCCGCCGTATTGTATTAGAGCAGGTGGAAAGTCCACATCAGCGCAGGCGATTGTTTAAGCAGCTGTTGGACGACGATTTCCTGGATGATGCGAGATGGCAGGATACGGAGCGGCTCTGGAATAGATTTTGGGAATTGGTATCGGATAATCGCGGAGACGATGCATAAGGGGGAAGAACGGATGATGTTCACTGAACAGGAAAAGCAAGCGGTGTACAAAGTAATCGGAGCGCGGCGTGATGTACGCTCATTTCTTACACAGCCACTGCCGGATGGTGCGGTGCAAAGGATATTGAAAGCCGCGCATTATGGTCCATCCGTAGGATTTATGCAGCCCTGGAATTTTATATTAGTTACATCCACTGAAGTAAAAGAGCGCCTAGCATGGGCGGCAGAGAAGGAGAGAAAAGCGCTTTCTATCCATTATGAAGGGGAACGAGCGGAGCAATTCCTTCACTTGAAAGTGCAGGGCATTCAGGAGGCGCCGCTGACAGTGTGTGTTACATGTGATCCGACACGTGGAGGCTCGCATGTCCTGGGGCGTAATTCAATTCCTGAGACAGACATCATGTCGACGGCCTGTGCTATTCAGAATATGTGGCTGGCATCCTGTGCTGAAGGCATCGCTATGGGATGGGTAAGTTTCTATAAGAAAAACGATGTGCGTGACATTCTTGGGCTACCGCCACATATTGACCCGGTTGCTCTATTATCGCTCGGCTATACGGATCAATATCCTGTTGCCCCGATTTTAGAAACAGAAAAATGGGAGAAACGGCGGGAGTTAGATACACTCATCTATTACAATAAATGGGGAGGTACGGCATGAATCAACCGGATAAACAACGTGGTTTGGTGCTTGTATATACTGGAGATGGTAAGGGGAAAACAACGGCGGCACTCGGGCTTGCAGTCCGGGCTTGCGGACGCGGGAAGCGCGTACTGGTCATTCAATTCATCAAGTCGCCTGAACGTACCTACGGGGAGAAGATTATGTTCGATAAGATAGGTATCGAAATGCATCAAAAAGGCATTGGCTTTACCTGGCTGAAAACTCCTGAGGAACATCGGGAAGCGTTGAAGGAGGCCTGGGCTTTCACAAAAGAAAAAGTGATGAGCGGCGCATATGATGTGGTCATTTTGGACGAGCTGAATAATGCGCTTTCTATTAGCACGTTTCCTATTGACAACGTATTGCCGCTCAGAGAGGTATTGGAACTTATCGAGAATCGCCCGTACGGGATGCATATGGTCATCACAGGGCGAAATGCGTATTCTGAAGTCATGGATAAAGCTGACCTAGTGACCGAGATGAAGCCCCTTAAACATTACTATGATGAAGGTATTCCGGCTGTAAAGGGAATTGAATTTTAATGGCCAGGCTTGAAAAGTTTGGGCATGGGGGCGATTTGTTGACTGCTTCTACTCTGTTTGATGTAGAACCGGAGCAGTTGCTGGATTTCAGTGCCAACATTAATCCGTTGGGGCCACCAGAAGGAGTGCTGGAAGCGATTGTCCATGCCAAGAATAGCATCGGACATTACCCAGACCCTGCTCATCGTAGGCTCCTGTGTGCGTTGGCGAAGAAGTATGATGTGCCGGAAGAAGCGCTTCTTGTTGGAAATGGTGCAGCCGAATGTATGGCGCTCGCATTGCTGGCTCTTGCTCCCGCGACAGTCGGTGTTATCTATCCTTCGTTTGTAGAGTATACGCAGCTTGCAAAGCAGTATGGAGCAGAGGTAATCGGCTGTATCGGACAGGAAGAAACAGGTTTTCTACCGATGGAAGAAGAGCTTGGTTTGCTGCTAGATAAGGTTGACATTTTGTTTATTGGACATCCCAACAATCCGACCGGGCTTATGTATAGCCAGGAAACGCTAAGCCGATTAGCGATGCAGGCGCAGGAGAAAGGTGTCTATCTTGTAATCGATGAAGCATTTATCGATTTTCTTCCAGATGAAAGTCAACCGACATTGCTTAAACACCTGGCATTGTACCCGCACGTTATTCTGCTTCGTTCGCTTACGAAGTTCTATGCAATTCCGGGGCTGCGCCTCGGGTTCGCGGCTGCACATCCAGATATTATCGCACGTATGAAAGGGAAGCAGGTTCCCTGGAGCGTCAATTGCTTTGCGCTGGCGGCCGGAGAGGCGTGCTGCGAGGCGAATGAATATGAAGCGGCTACCCGCGAGTTGATCGCGTATGAACGGGAGTATTTGCATAATCGATTATCGGAGGATTTGCGTTTTCAGGTGTGGGCGGGACAGGCCAATTTTTTACTGGTGCGTCTACCAAAGGGATATACGGCGGAAGCGATGCAGAACGCGCTGGGGCGGCGTGGTATTATGATTCGTAATTGCGCCATGTATCCGGGTTTGACGGCACGGGATTTTCGTATTGCGGTGCGATCTCGCGAGGAAAATGATCGGCTGCTTCAAGCTTTGGTGGAAACGGTGGAAGAGAGAATAGAGGAGAGGACAAAACCGTGAGTATCGTATTAGTCACTGGAGGAGTCCGTTCGGGTAAGAGTGCATTTGCGGAACGGCTCGTCAAAGAAAAAAGCCGAGCGGTACTTTACGTGGCGACGGGCGTATGCACAGATAAAGAGATGGAGCAGCGTATTACACAGCATCGTGAACGTCGTCCTGCTTCCTGGGGGCTGAGTGAGACCCCGTACGATGCTGCCGCAGAGGTGCAGACCTATTATGATTACGAAGTTGTGCTATTTGACTGTGTTTCGACATGGATAAGCAATCTGTTAGTAGGTGTCCCGGAAGACAAGTGGGGGGACGTAGAAGAGACGGAGCGGATTATAGGAGCAGTAGATAGCTGGATAAGCGCAATACGAGATTATCCTGGCACTGTTTTCGTTGTAACCAGTGAGACCGGATTGGGCGGCGTTGCCATGTCGAAGCTGGGCCGTTGGTTTCAAGATACGCTTGGTGTGGTCAATCAGCGAATTGCCGCAGAGGCACAGGAAGTATATGCTGTGCTATCGGGCATTCCATGGAAGATTAAGGATGAGAGAATATGAACGCTTTGTTGCATGCCATTGCTTTCTTGACCCGCATTCCTGTTCCTAAACTCAGTGCTGACCCGAAGGATTGGCAGCGCAGTGTGGCTTTTTACCCGGCCGTAGGTGTTCTGCTGGGCACGTTGCTATGGGGAGTTGCCTGGCTTACCGGCTGGCTGTTGCCTGCGCCGCTCGCTGCTGTGTTGACGCTAGTCTTTTGGGTGTACAGCACCGGAGCTTTGCATCTGGATGGGTGGATGGATTTGGCGGACGGATTGGGAAGCTGGCGAGAGAGGGAGAAAATATTTGCAATTATGAAAGATAGCCGGGTAGGCGCCATGGGCGTTACCGCGGCCATTCTTTTGTTTATGGTTAAAGTATCGGCATTGTATGAGCTTGTAGGGAGCGGCAAAGAAATATGGTTGTTGCTTCCTCCGCTTTTTGCACGCATGGCGCTTGTGGCTGCTATCTGGTTTTGGCCATATGTAAGTGAAAAAGGTCTGGGAACGGGTCTTAGAGGTGGACTTACGGTCTGGAAGGTAAGCTTCGGTTTTATATTTGTGCTATGCTTGACCATTGTTTTATTCGATTGGATTGGTATGCTTGCATTACTTGTGGTAACGCTGGGGAGCTGGATTTTTCTCCGTTCGGTATCCTGTCGCTTAGGCGGCTTGACGGGAGATTGCTATGGTGCACTGGTGGAATGGACAGAAGCGGTAACGCTTGTCGCCCTTATTGCTGCAGGGAGGTTATGGATGTGAGGTGGATATGGGTGCGGCACGGCGAGACGGAGGATAATCGGTCGCGTCGGTATCTCGGACATTATAATGCGCCGCTAAATGAGCAAGGGAGAGAGCAGGCTTTTGCTGCTGCCGAACGGCTTAAGAACGAGCCTGTTACATATATTTATACAAGCGATTTGCTACGTTGTAAGGAGACAGCACATATCATTGCTTGTTCACACAAAATGACGGTAGTAGAAACTGCGGCGTTACGTGAGTTGGATTTTGGACAATGGGACAGAAAGACGTATGAAGAAATTATGCGGACACACAAATCATTGGCCGAAAAATGGTATAATAATCCTTACGATGTTTCACCTCCAGAAGGAGAAAGTCTCTACGAGCTGGGGGATAGGATTGGCCGTTGGCTGTCCGATTTGGAGGAGCATATGCTTCCTACGGAGACGGCCGTACTTGTTACACACGGAGGACCGATACGGTGGTTTCTCGCCGGACATTTGTTAGGAAACCCCAGTGCATTCTGGTCCGTGCGAGGCCCTGGTACAGGAGACATTTTGATTACCGAGAAGTATGGACAAACATGGCGTTCGTCGTCATCATAGAAGAAAAAAGAAAGAGATAAAAATGATAGGAATACGGATAGGAAAAGAGGAGAAAAACATGAAAGCAACTACGGGCACAGCATGTCATACGTTTGGCGAGCTGTTACAGGGGCAAAGGAACGGCACACCGTTCCTCGTTTCGTTGCCTGTCGCCAGTTATGTGAACGCGACATTTTATCCGTCCGCTTCCGGCGAGTTGCTTACCTCGCCGCAGAAGATTAAAGTGCGCCGCATTTTGCGTCGACTGATGAACGATTATAAAACCTCATTTCATGGCACCTTGCTGCTAGAGAAGTCATTACCAGAAGGTAAAGGGTTCGCGACCAGTACGGCGGACATGGTAGCTGCCTGCCGAGCTATATCAAAAGCGTACAAGCTGCGTTTGCTACCACAGCACATTTCGTCGCTACTCGTTCAGGTCGAACCTACTGACGGGATTATGTATGAAGAGGTAGTTGCCTACCAGCATCATCAAGGACAAGTGCTGAGCAGTCTTGGCCAATTGCCGCCAATGCGTATCATAGGTGTAGATCGGGGCGGTAAAGTTGATACTGTTTCGTTTAATAAGTGTCAGGAACTGTATACATTGCAGGAAGAGAGAGAGTATGATCGACTTTTACTGAAACTTCAGGAAGCTTTTCGGATGGGCGATAGTGAGCTTATCGGCCACGTGGCGACACGCAGCGCTGAGCTGCATCAGAAGAGGTTGCCTCACCCGGATTTTACGCGATTGAAAGCGCTTTGCGAGGAAGCGGGAGGTCTTGGGATCGTTGTGGCACACAGCGGAACGTTGGCCGGTATTCTGCTGGACGCCACTTCCTCTACCTGCGCACGTCAGACTGCCATGCTTCGTCAGCGGATGAAGGAGTGGCATCGTTCTGTTTATGAATTCGCTGTTGCCAGACATCAGAAAGGAATTACCGTATGAGCCAGCCGTTTCGTCTTGGTGTATCCTATACCTCCACCGTCTGGCCAGACATTTGCATCGATTTTCGGGATGACCATCTTTTATTGCAGGCAAATGCACCGCTTGACGCAATGAGCAGCGCATTATGGGGAGGCGGACATATGCGAGCCACTCATTTTATCAATTGGAAAGTGCCGCTGACCTATCGTTGTGAAGACCCGACTCTTATGATGAGGGATCAATTGACAGAGTGGGGCTATCCGGTTGCTGATTCTATCGGTTTACAGACTGCAGCTAAAATTACGCACGCCTCCATCGAAGAGGAAGCGGGTGATCGTTATCGAATGATATGCTGTGCTACAGCCGGTACGCGAAACAGTGCGCGGGCGGGAAAAGCAAGAGAGACATTCTCTGCCTACCGCTGCGGTACCATTAATATTTTTCTTCTTATGGATGCCTATTTAACACCTTCCGCGATGATTAACGGTATTATTACGGCTACCGAAGCAAAAGCAGCCGCTCTGCAGGATACAGGCATTGTCGATGAGGATGGGGATGCAGCTACAGGTACAACAACAGATTCAATCGTTCTTGCTTCCAGCCAGAATCGAGAGTATGGAGAGCCTCATCAGTTCGCCGGAGCGGCAACGACGCTCGGCAATGCGATCGGCCGTCTTGTATACAAAGCAGTGCATGAGGCTATCGTCACACAGGGGGAAGCATAATGCTTGCACGTATATGTGTTCTGCTTGCCGCCTATATTATCGACCGCATCATCGGTGACCCGCGCTGGCTGACGCACCCAGTAGTCTATATGGGTCGAGTCATTACATGGCTGGAAGATAAGATTAGAAGCAGGGTTCAGGAAGAAAGGTTAAAGCGTGCCGGGTTGTTGTTTCCAATCGTACTCGTCGCCGGAAGCTTTGTGGTCGTTTGGGCATTGCTTGCACTTTTACACCAGATCCACCCATGGCTGGCATGGGGAGTGGAGGCATGGCTTATCTCCACCACCATCGCCACCAAAGGGCTGGCAGAAGCCGGTATGGAGATTTACCGTTTGCTGAAGCAGAACAAAATCGAAGATGCCCGTCATGCGCTCTCAATGGTAGTAGGCCGCGATACGGCATTTCTTAATGAAAAGGAGATCTCACGCGGAGCTGTGGAGACAGTGGCTGAGAATATCGTGGATGCAATTATCTCTCCGTTATTTTATGCTACCATCGGGGGTGCTCCCTTAGCGATGGCATACCGTGCGGCCAATACGCTGGATTCCATGGTCGGATACAAAAATGAGAAGTATCGTAATCTAGGATGGGCTTCGGCGCGCTTTGACGATGTTGTCAATTATATACCAGCCCGTCTATCCGCTCTGCTGCTTGTTTTTGTGAGCTGGATACTTCGGCTGAATTGGCGGGGCTGCGCTATTATCACCTTGCGTGATGCAAGACGTCATCCGAGTCCGAACAGCGGGTTCACCGAAGCTGGTGTAGCGGGTGCATTAGGTATTCAGCTTGGTGGCACGAATTATTATCAGGGAGTACCTTCTGATCGTGCAAAAATGGGAGATGCGCTTCGGTCGATTGTGCCAAAGGATATTAAAGAAACAGTTCGTATGATGCACTGGGTTTCTTTTTTCTTCCTGATGGCCTGTCTGACAGGTATACTACTAATAGAGTTGATATATCGTATATAGACGCGAATCTATTCATTGCAATCAATCTTCACTATTTCCAGGAAAAGTCGCTCTTTTTGCCTAGCGACTTTTTTGTCATTTTGGCGTCCAATTAGTGTGAAAAGGAACTTACATCACTAAGAGGTATATGAAGTAGGAGGAGAAACGGTGAACAACAAAGACGAAATGCTGCGGCCGAGACGCGATGAAGAGCGTAAAAATGTGGGCGCAACTATTTACCGGTTGCCGTATGCAGAGGCGGAACAAACAGAGAAAAAAAAGAAAACGTTCCGTTTTACGTTTCCACGACCACGCTGGGTAAAGAAAACGAGAAATCTGGTAGTTGCTATTGTCTTAGGCGTTACAGTACTCGGCGCCGGTGCCTGGGCAGGGAGTGAATGGTTCGGGACACCAGCAGTCACAGGCCAGACAGTTGTGCAAGAAATTCGTGATTTATCTTATCTAACAACAGCGGAAGCGGTTATGATGACGACATTAGAGGGGGAAGACGCTTACCGGATCTACAATATCGAGCTACCAGGGACAAAACGATTCTTTCACATTGATGTGCCTGCGAAAGTTCTGGTTGGTATCGATTTAAAAAAAGTATCCCCGTCTGACATAGCGATCGATAAACAAAGCAAGCAGATTACAATTACATTACCGCGCGCTGACTTTCTACAGGAGCCGAATATTGATATCGATAAGGTGAAAGCATTTTCCGACGAAGAAATATTTCGTAAGGGCATGACGCCTGAGGAGCAGCGAGAGTTCTTAACTCAGGCACGTGAGCAACTTCGCCAGGAGGCGAAGGAAAGCGGCATTTTGCAGACGGCGGAAGATCGGGCTGTACGGGTGCTCCAGCAAATATACAAACCGGTTGGATATAGCGTCAATGTCGCCTTTAAATAAATTGTTACAAAATGTTAACAAAGCCGTTCCTGCAAGAGAGGGAATGGCTTTTCTGCTATTGTTAAATTATAGAAACTGTTCAAAGCTTGAAATTGGGCATACAAATCAGAAATAATAGAAGTAATGAATACGGATAAAGAGAGGTGACAGGATGGATATATTGAATGAGATGCTTCAAACGCCTAATAATGATTTGTTTTCATTAGGTCTTGATCCGTTTGAGTTTATGATTTATGTATTCTTGCTGCAAATTGTCCAACGTAGCGAAGGCGGATTCGTTCCTTCTATTCGCAAAATCGCTTCAATGTGCAACATGAACAAAAACACCGTTGAGAAGAAGATAAAGAGCCTAGAGGAAAAAGAGCTTATTAGAATACACAAATATCAGAACAAGAATAAGTATGAAGTACTTCCGCTGAAGCATTTGGGGCGTGGTAAATCCCCTAGCTATTCGGTAGCAAGGTAATTGGGGCGCGAGGTTTTCATCTGGAATGCAAAGACGAGGCGGAAATATTCTTGCCTCGTCTTTTACATGGATAAGAAAATAGAGTACCCAGATGTTTTGTTGGTTCGTCCGAAGTGCCAAGAAGCGGGCAATGCCGTCGAGCTTTTCTAAAGTAGAGGTGACAGTAGACGGGCGACCGATTCGAGGATGCGGTGGTGCCAGGGTCTGCGCTTATATTCTTTTAGAGTAAGTTCCTTGCTGTCCATGAGGTCGTTAATGAAATCCTCTTCCAGCTTATAGACAGAGTTGCTGTTGTAAATAATAGCGTTCACCTCGAAGTTGTGCTGGAAACTGCGGATATCCATATTTGCTGTGCCAATGGAAGCGACTACACCATCGACCAGCAGGATTTTGGCATGCACGAACCCTGGTTGGTACAAGTAAAATCGTACGCCCGCTTCAAGTAGTTCCTGAAAATATGAGCGTGAGGCCCAGAATACTGTCTGATGGTCCGGTCGGCTTGGGAGCAGAATACGCACATCCAAACCACTTAGTGCAGCGGTTTTTAGCGCCATGCTAATCGAGTCGTCCGGAACGAAATAAGGCGATGTGATATAAATCTTCTCCTGTGCTGTGGCGATAATGGAGAAGTACATCTGCCAGATGGACTCCCAGTCGGAGTCCGGTCCGCTAGAAGCGATTTGTATTAGCTCTTCGCCGGGCTCTTCGATTAACGAGGGGTAGTAAGAATCTCCCTCAATATTTTCTTCTGTAACGAAGAACCAGTCTTTGAGAAAAATATTTTGTAGTAAATATACGGATTCACCTTCAAGTCGCACATGAGAATCGCGCCAGAAACCATACCTTGTATCTTTGCCCAGATATTCGTCTCCGATATTCAATCCGCCCACGAACCCGATTTTTCCGTCGATAATTACGATTTTCCTATGATTACGGTAATTAAGCTTGTTATTTAGAAACGGAAGGATAACAGGGAAGAATGTAACCACTTCGACACCTGCTTCCTTCAGTTCCGTAATATATCGCTTATCGAGCCGTACGCTGCCTACACCATCATAAATAACCCGCACTTTAACCCCTTCGCGGGCTTTATCGATAAGTACCTGCTTGAACTGCTGTCCGGTTGTATCATGGCGAATAATATAAAACTGGAAATGAATATGGTGCTTTGCTTCCGACATGTCCTGGATCATCTGGCGAAATGTTTCGTCGCCATTTGTGAGAATCTTACTCCGGTTCCGCAGCGTGAAGGGTGATTGGGACACGTTTACCATCAAGTTTAGCAACCTTCTCTTGGATGCAAGGTGAGGATATTGCCAGAAATCGTTTTCATCAAGCATGCCGGAAGGGGCTGTCTCCAGTTTCTTTAATACTTCTGCGTTACTGATGAATTTATGGCGGAACAGTTTGCGTTTGCGTACATTTCGTCCCAATAGCATGTAGAAAATGAATCCGACGATCGGAAGAAAGTTAAGAATAATAAGCCACGCTACCGTCCGAGATGGGTTGCGGTTTTCAAGCACAATAAGAAATGCGATAAGAAAGACGGACAGCGAAAATAAAAAAGTAAGATACGGTTCGATCGTTCGCCAGAAGGAAGCTGCACTTTCATTCGGAGCGGTAACAAGCGAAACCGCCGATGGGATTGACCCATCAAATAACATCCATGTCATCGTACACCAACCTTACGTATGATATCATAAAGTAAAACTTCAGCATTTCAACAAATTGCTGGCATGCCAATCATCAATCCATATAGCTATCATATTATTATATCCTGTACTGTCAACTACCCATCATTTAGAGAAAATTTGTTCTTGAAGTAGGGGCTTGTGAGAACAGACAAGCCGGGTTGATTAGCTCTCTGTACAAACAGGGGCGCAGGCGCCATTTGGCTACCTAACGAAATCAAAATGGATTGCGTGTCATATAGTCGGACTGGGAAGAAGGGTTAGCCCGCTCTCGTCCGAAGCGTATTCATCCCACCTCTTATAGGGGTAGGAGTATTTTGCGCTATTAACGATAAAAGGAGTGGTGGAGATGCTGCAACGATATTTGACAGTGCGGCCAGAAGGAGAAACGGAGATAGAGATTAACCGATCTCGTTTCATCAGCTACGTTAAGCGGGTCGAGACACAAGAGGAAGCGGTCGCTTTCATACAGGAAATTAAAAAGAAACACTGGGACGCTACTCACAATTGCTCGGCTTATATTGTAGGCGAGAACGATCAGTTCCAGAAGATGGATGATGATGGGGAGCCGAGCGGTACGGCTGGTAAACCCATTCTTGAAGTGATTAAGAAAAAAGGATTGAAAGACACTGCCATTGTGGTTACCCGTTATTTCGGTGGTATTAAGCTTGGAGCGGGAGGACTGATTCGCGCTTATGGCAAGTCAGCCAGTGCAGGCGTTAGTGCCGCAGGCGTGGTAGAGAGAATTTTGACGCGTGAGCATCATTTTTCATTCGATTACACATTCCTGGGAAAAGTGGAAAATGAACTAAATGCCCAGGGGTATCAAATTGTTGGCATTCAATATTTGGACAAGGTTACAGTTACAGTTGGCGAAGAAGAGGGTCAGGAAGAGCCTTTAAAACAACTGATGACAAATCTGACAAGTGGACAAGCGGAATGGACAGCAGGTGATTTGGTCTACATCGAGCGCGAGCAGGAGGCGGAACTGGAAGTAGACGAGGACGAGTAAACGCATAGAAGTGAACAAAAAGACATAAACTTTATTTGCCAGCTATTGTCTGACTTTGGTAAAATAAAAGGTGTTTTGGAATTATAACTTCAGCTTTACATGGGAGGAGTTGAGGGGATATGTTGATGAACATTCTTATGTTTGTGTTCACTATCTTTGTTGCATGGGGTCTTCGAAACGTAGCAAAGCAGAAGAACAAGTTTGCGATGGCCTTCACGGGTGTCGCTCTGGCAGTCTGCATATTCGCTGATGTTTTAATTGTAGCGACTGGATTTGCTGTTCCTTAGGAGTTAAACGAATTGGAGATGTGAATGCCAAAAAAGGGGTTGGACAATGGGACGACCCTTTTTTGATGGAGAAGAAAGTAGATGACGCTATAAAGCAAGAAAGTCACATCTGTTTTCTTCCGATCGCATCACTTGAAAAACTCGCGAGGCGTATGCCAAACGTTGCTTGCGCAGCAGAGCTGCATAAGGGCAACTAAGGCGGTTGCCTGCGCAATAGCTTGGCACCAGCCAAGTTTTCTTTATGTCCTGTGGAGCGAGTGGAACGGTGGGCGAAAAAGACCGACAAAAGTGACACAAAGCGACCGTTTGGCTTCCGTGTGGCAAAAGGACGGGCGGCAATGTCCGCGAGTTTTTCTTATATGTATAAATTCACCATTCAAAAGGAGACCCGCATTTATGAAATACGTTGCACTTTTGCCTATTATTGATCAAGAGAAGAACACACAGCATCGTCCTGCCCACCTGGCTTATATCAATAAGCTATATCATGAGGGGAAAATTATGGCTGCAGGTCCGTTTACAGACGGAAAAGGCGGAATGGTTATTTATGTTGCTGATACATATGAAGAAGCGCTTGAGTTGGCACAGAATGATCCGGTAGTGATAGAAGGCGCCCGTACCCTTGAATTGCGCGAATGGGGTGCGCTTACCCTGCCGCTTGAGTTATAATGGAATCGGTGCGTATATAAGCACCTGAATCCGACAGTGGGGAGGCAGTATAACAATATGGAAGTCATCAAAATCTCGCCCCGCGGCTATTGCTACGGTGTCGTGGACGCTATGGTACTGGCGCAGAAGACGGCACAAAACTTTGAGTTTCCCCGGCCCATTTATATTCTCGGTATGATTGTGCATAACAGTCATGTAGTGAAGGCATTTGAAGAACAGGACATCATTACGCTGGATGGCCCGAACCGTATGGATATGCTTGAGCAAATAGAAAAGGGCACGGTGATTTTTACCGCGCATGGCGTATCGCCGGAGGTAAAGGAACGGGCACGGGCTAAGGGTCTAACCGTTGTGGATGCTACTTGTCCTGATGTTACGAAAACGCATGATTTGATTCGGGAGAACGTTGCCCGGGGATATCATATTATTTATATCGGTAAGAAAGGTCACCCAGAGCCGGAAGGCGCGATAGGGGTAGCACCGGACCATGTGCACCTTATCGAGTCGGAGGACGATGTAGAACGACTGGATTTGCCTCATGATAAGCTCATTGTGACGAATCAGACGACCATGAGCCAGTGGGATATTAAACACATCATGAATAAAGTTATTCGCAAGTATCCACGCTGTGAGGTGCATAACGAGATTTGCATGGCGACCCAGGTGCGTCAGGAAGCGGTAGCAGAACAGGCGGGAGAAGCGGATTTGCTTCTGGTTGTAGGCGATCCGCGTAGCAATAACTCCAACCGCCTGGCGCAGGTAGCCGAAGAAATTGCAGGGGTACCAGCCTATCGTATTGGGGATCTAAGTGAGTTGGATGTAGAGTGGCTCAAAGACCGAAAGAAGGTCGCGGTGACATCTGGGGCGTCTACACCGACGCCGCTAACGAAAGAAGTCATCAGATTTCTCGAACAGTATGATCCGGCAAATCCAGACACATGGGAGAAGAAGCGCACGGTCAACCAGAGCAAGATTCTCCCGGCTTATAAAGCATAAGAAAAGGTAGATATAACACAGGCAAACCTATACGGGTTTGCCTTCTGTTTTTTGCGGAAAGGAGAACATAGTATGGGAAAGCCATTCTGGCGGCGAGAGTCGGTATGCATCAGTGGACTTTTTTTGTTTATTTACTTCGCCCTTGGTGCATTGTATCCGTTGTTATCGCATTATTTGAAAAGCATTGGTATGAGCGGAACGCAGATTGGCCTGATTGTGTCGGTTGGCCCGATTGTGGCTATCTTTGCCCAACCGTTCTGGGGAATGTTATGCGACAGATTCCAAATGTCGCGGCAGGTATTAAGCGGCATTTTGCTCGGCGCGGTTGCTGCGTCGTTCCTTCTGCTATGGGGTGGAAAGAGCTTTATTGCTTTTGCGTTATTGTATGGTGTGTTGCATTTCTTTCAGAGCGGTGCGGTGCCCATATCTGATGGACTGGCGTTAGGCTATGTAACGCGTACAGGAATTGAATTCGGCCGCATTCGCCAATGGGGTGCTATCGGTTTTGCACTGGCGACGCTGGTGGCAGGCATGCTTGTCGATGCCTTCTGGCTTGGGGTGATTTTTTATGTATACGCATTTGCGCAGTTTAGTGCGTTCTTATTTTTGCAAGGTGTACAGACGGAACGCTCTGTGGAAGCGGTCAATGTGTTTAAGGGCTTATCGGAGCTAATCCGACTTCCGCGCTATATGCTATTTTTGGCCAGCGCTTTCCTGATTTTTGGACCGATTAATGCCCATAACATTTTCTTTGGTCTGTTGTATGAGCAGCTGGGAGGGCAGATTGCCGGTATTGGCCTGGCGTTTTTATTGTTTGCGGGAAGCGAGGCACCGTTTATGAAATGGTCGGGATTCTTCATCAAGAGACTTGGCCTGGAGAAGACAATTTTTATTGCCGCATTGGTATCGTCACTGCGCTGGTTTTGGTATGGTACAGGGCCGACGCCTTTTGCTGTGCTTGCCTTGTTCTTTATCCAGGGGTTCTCAGCCGGATTGTATTTAGCGTCTGCTACTCAATTTGTTCGGGAAAATGCGCCAGATACATTGCGTGTAACCGCGCTTGCCGTTTATACCTCTATGGGCCTCGGTCTTGGTTCGATGGCGGCGAATGTGGTGGGAGGAATGCTGGTAGATACGTACGGAGTTTTGCGGACATATACATTTTTTGGCGGATTAACGGTGCTAGGGCTTGTTCCTCTGACGCTTGTTACATGGTTTATAAAACGAAAATCTACTGTATTACAATAATTTTCAAAAAATATCTTGCTGTATTATGACAGATTGTGTTATGATACAGATAACAATAAGACGGATTAGGAGTGATTTTGTTATGATACAGAAGCATGTGGGTCGTCAATATCACCTGGCTCGGGAAAAAAAGCCGTTCATGGTAGAAGAGATGGATCGTTTGTTCTTTGCTTGTCGTTATGAAGGTTCGAATGAAGGGTTTGTTATCGAGAAAGACGCATTTCACCGCCAGGTACAGCGAGGCCGCATTGTAGCTAGTCCGTTTGAATCTGCGCTCGCCATCTAATGGCGGGCTTTTTTTATGGATAAGAAAGTATGGCTTGAACAACTCGCGAGGTGGTTGCCTGCGCTTGGTATCAGCCAAGTTTTCTTTATTTCTATGGAGGCGTGGCATGGGAGGCGAAAAAGGCTGAGCGGCATCATGCCCACGAGTTTTTCTTGTGTTTTACACCCTGTTTTTTCAGTATGCATACACTGTTTAAAAAGGTGATATGAATGCTGAAAAAGAAGTTCTTCGGATTCGTATCGGGGAATTGGCGGAAGCCGAGAGACCCGTGCGGCAGAGTGCGACAAGGGCATATGGTTGCTTCAGAAGATTTCCTGACTATTCAGCAGCTTGCTGATAGCGGAGAGAGAGCATGGCGTTTGAATCCTGTGGAAACGGCCCGGAGGCTTGGAATAGAGGAGCTTGGCTTTAAAGCTACTGATGTTTTCCGCTTCGAGAGTTATCGCCTTGATTATGGCTCCGGTTTGAATCGTGCACAGGTCAAAGCACAACATGGCCCTTGTCTGTTTCTCATTGAGTTGTACCAACCTGTCCGCAGGGGGACAACTGGTATTTGGGCAGTGGAAAGTGTTACATTGGTAAATGAATGAACAGGTGGTAAGGCGTTCCCTTCAGAGTCTAAAGGGAACGCTTTTCTGTTTGATCTTAGTGTTTGTTTAATGTAATCATACATAAGAAGAGATATACTCGGGATATTGGAAAGGGAGGGGTGGAGCTATGGATTTATATGTGAATGAAAAGGTAGTGCTTCGTGAGGTAGAAATGAAGGATGCACCGATGTTATATGCGCTGATTAATAGCAATCGCGAGCATTTACGTCGATTTCTAGGATGGATTGATGCAAACCGGAGCGTCGCCGACGTGGAAATGTTCATCACAGCTAGCATTCAGCGTAGATTCGTGAAGAACGGCACAGACTATACAATGTGGTATAACGGAAAGATTGTTGGCATTGTCGGCCTGCATTATCTTGATTGGGTTAATCACCGAACGAGCATTGGATACTGGATGATAGAACAAGCGCAGGGGAAGGGGATAATGACAGCTGCGGTAAGCCGATTAATCGATTATATATTCGATGAGCTAGGGCTGAATCGTGTGGAGATCCAGTGCGCGGTGGAAAATGAAAAGAGCCGCGCCATACCGGAGCGGCTTGGATTTACACAGGAGGGACAGATCCGTCAGGGAGAATGGTTGTATGACCATTATGTGAACCATATCGTATATGGCTTGTTGAAGAATGAATGGCGGCGAAGTTAGACACCGCAGCATCCTCCGCCGGAAGCGCAAGAGGGACCGATTTCTTCAAGTCGGCCGATCGGAAACGCTTTTTCTTCATCTGATGAACGGAAGTGTCCCCAGGCCATAATTCCGTTGAGATAACGGACGAAAAACGGTTCATCGTAGCCGACGACACCGTATTCCTGACCACTCATGAAATCATCCAGCTTTAGCAGGTATGAGCGGGCCATGAAGAATTTGGATTCCAGCACCGACGCCTCAGAGATGTAACCGGCCTGGTATTTTTTCATGCTTTCGCCGCGTAGCCGCTGCATTTCGGCCTGTAGTTCTTCTCTTGACATATCGCTATATCGCATCATAAATCGTATGCCTTCTTTCTACAAAAATATGAGTCTGAAAAAAGATAAGGAAGGGTTTCTTATCTTCTTTATGCATGATTCTTTACATAGTATAGCATATTGATTGCATATCATAATTTGAACTTAAAAGCAGAATCAGCTCATAATAAGAAAAAGAAGACAGATGGAGGGATGACAGATGGAGGAAGTAAACAGCAAAAAGGAGCCGGTACCTGATATTGATAGTTTGTTGTACAGTTTTACGGAATTTTTGACTGGGAAAGCAGACGAAGAGAGAGTAAAAATGATAAAGGTATGGGCGTTATATAACCATATGCTGAAGACGATGCCGCCGCTTGTGCAGCATTGGACAAATGAACATCCAGAGGAGAAAGCGCAGCTTCGTGAATTGTTTGAGCAAGTAAAACGCTGGAACATGGAAAAGAAGCAAAAAGGGGAAACGGAATAAGAAAAGGCACAGGCGATGATAAACGTCTGTGCCTTTTTTTTAATGGGTAAGAAAGTAGGTGTCGCTGGAAAAGAAGCAAACAACATCTGCTTTCTTCCGAGCGTATCACTTGAAAAATTTGTGAGGCTTGTGCCAAACGTTGCTTTTCGCAGCAGAGCTACATAAGTCTCCCTCAACCGAGATGCCCAGATGTTTTGTCGGTCCGCCCGAAGTGACACAAAGCGGTCGTTTGGCTTCTTTATGGAAAAAGGACGAGTGGAAGTGCCTGCGAATTTTTCTTATTGGACTTTTCCGGAGTACGGGAATTGTGCAGTGTATCCGCTAAACTGTTGGTATGTCTGGGTGAGCTTCTGCTGCTCTTCCGCCTCCAATGCATACCAGCCCTGTTGAAACATCAGGTTATAGATATCACGCGCGCATTGATGCGTCTCGGTGAGACACGTTAGCACATCGCGATGCAGTGTGTCATGGCTGGCTTCGCGTGTTGCGATATTGAAACCATCAGTCAAATATTTCTGTGTCGTCAGTACGTCGGTTAAACGATCGCGATCGGTCATCTGCGGAGTTTGTTGCGCCTGATTTTGAACTGGAGATGTTGGATTCGAGATTTGGTTATTTGGCACGATGCTTCCTCCTTATTGAGCCGACATACTGCCGGATACGTTATTCATTGCAGAAGTGTTATCGGTTTGGCAGTGTTGGAGCAAGGTATTGTAGTGGCGCTGGTGCATTTGCCCGGCACGGTCAATGATTTGCTTCACTTGCGGATCGGTACATTCCTGTGCATAATGGCTACATTTCTTCATCGCTACGAGCAGCCAGCTCATTTGATCTTTTACGTAATGTGTATCTTTGGTCGTTATGATGGTCGGAGGCGTTGTCATTATCACCTGCTGCGATTGAGGTTGCCCGGTTGTTTGTTGTTGCATGTGAAAGTCCCCTTTCGCTGTAGAATTGGTACGTGTATATTTTGCACACAAAAAGCCGGCGCATTCAGGCGCCAGCCATAGCTAATTTGCCAATATGAATATGAATCGAATGTAATTCAATATTAAGGTGTTGCACATACGATTTGTATATACGATGCCTTATCTCTTGTGCCATATCCGGCAGAGACGTTCCGCGTTTCACGTTCAAGTATACTTCGAGCGAGACAGAAGGCAGGTCATTTAACGTTACACTGATTTTGGTTATGTTCTCTACCTCCGGCATATTGTTGCAGCTTAGCGTGACCAACTTGCGCAGCACATGCTCTGTCACGTGCATCCGTCCACCGCCGAAATCGGGTTGAACGATTGTTGTCTCGCCGATGATTTCTTTTTTGGAAGAGAAGATTTTCTTTCCTTGTGCAATAAGGCGGCGGAAGAAATCTTGTTCGACCTGAATATACGGGATCGGGATAACATGCTTGCCGGATGTGCGTCGAGTATAAAGTGCGGCTTTAATCTCGCTTGAGGAACGAATGTCTTCAATCGAAATATACGTAGTAATCGGAGCGATTTCCAGTGCATCTGCAATGCGGTTAACCATCTTTTGGGATGTGCCGAGCAGAAGAATACGCTCGATGTTGAAATCACGGATTGCCTGCCTTATCTCTGTAGCATGATCTTCGTAGAAGAAGATAGCCCGCTTGACGGCCTGCACCGTGGTACGTTCATACTTTGCAGATGTGCCTGCTACTTTGCGTCCATTATAAATGAGCAGACCATCATCAATAATTGCATTGATTTTATACTTATGCGCCAGTTCAAGTGCATTTGTACTCTTCCCTGTGCCGCTGGGGCCATACAGTGCAAAAACGTCCATATCCTGTCTCCTTTGTCGGATTCGAAGTGACGGTCAGGAGGTGGGAACTGATTGTTTCCCCATTTCTTCCGAACGGGCGACCGCTTGTTTAATGCAGGCGAGCATTGCATCCTGGAATCCGCACTTTTCCAGCACCGCGATCCCGGCTGCAGTCGTTCCTCCAGGGCTGGTTACCTGCTTACGTAGTGCAGCCGGTTCTTCTCCCCGGTCGCGAAGCATGTGGGCCGCGCCGATAATTGTCTGTAGGATCAGACGGCGGGCTACATCTCCTTCAAGACCAATCTCTCGTCCTGCTTGTTCCATTGCTTCTACTAAATAGTATACATAAGCCGGACCACTCCCGGAAAGTCCCGTTACTGCATGCAATGCTTCTTCTTTTACTGTTTCTACAATACCGATGGCCTTAAAAATTTGCAGAGCCACTTCCATATCCGTATCTGTTGCATGTGCGCCCGGAGCAAGTGCCGTCGCGGAAAATCCGACCGCAGCCGATGTATTCGGCATGGTGCGAATAACAGCGGCTGAGTGACCAAGCAGGCTTGTGATATAGTCTGTAGATGTACCGGCCAGCACGGAAATAAACAGCTGGCGCGAAGAAGTCAGCGACCGTATGCTGCTAATGGCTTCAGCAATGTCTTTGGGCTTTACCGCCAATATGATAATGTCTGCTTTAGATATGGCCTCTTCCTTTGTCGGTGTGGCGATGCCATAGCGTTCGGCAAGCTCTTGAACCCGGGAACCGCTGCGATTAATTGCATAAATTTGTTCGGCAGGAAGTAATTTTTTATCCACAAGACCGGAGATCATGGCTTCTGCCATCGAACCCGCACCAAGAAAGCAAATTATTTTATTCTGCAGGATGGACATATTTTTTCTCCCCTTTATCGAATTTGCCCTGTACCGTAAATAACATACTTGGAAGAGGTCAGAGCCGGCAGACCCATTGGTCCGCGTGCATGAAGCTTCTGTGTGCTGATACCGATTTCGGCACCGAATCCAAATTCGAATCCGTCTGTAAAACGGGTTGATGCATTATGGTACACCGCCGCAGAATCCACGCGCTTTTGGAAAGCACGTGCATTTTCTTCCGATTCAGTAATAATCGCTTCTGAATGTTTTGTACTGTAGCGATTGATGTGAGCGATGGCATCGTCTGTTGAATCGACTATGGCTACCGCCATCGTATAATCAAGATACTCGTTGCCCCAATCTTCTTCCTTTGCTTCTACAATGCCAATATCTCCAGCCAGCTTACGGGTGCGTTCGCAGCCGCGCAGCTCTACATTCTTTTCTTTGAGTGCTGTGAGTAAGTCTATTAGATACTCTTTGGCCCAGGATTCATGTACAAGCAGTGTTTCAGCTGCATTGCATACTGCTGGACGGTGTGTTTTTGCGTTTACAACAATATCGCGGGCCATGTCTGGTTTAGCTGACTCATCTACATAGACATGACAGTTGCCGGCGCCAGTTTCAAGAACCGGAACGGAAGCATTATCAACTACAGAGCGAATGAGTCCGGCTCCGCCGCGTGGAATCAACACATCGAGATACTCATTCATTTTCAGCATTTTGTTGACTTCTTCACGTGTACCTTCTTCTAACAGCTGGACGGCTTCTTCCGGTACTTTTGTATGCGTCAGCGCTCCACACAGGATTTTTACAAGCGCTTGATTGGAAAAGAGAGCAGAAGAGCTCCCCCGCAACAAAACGGCATTACCTGCCTTTAGGCAAAGACCGGTAGCATCTACCGTTACGTTTGGCCGCGCTTCGTAAATCATGCCGATGACACCGAGTGGAACCCGAACCTTGGTAATGTGAAGTCCATTCGGACGATCCCAGGCTTCGAGAACCTCGCCAATCGGGTCTTCGAGTTCGACTACCTGACGCAGTCCTTCGGCCATATCGTGAATACGAGTTTCTGACAGAGCCAGGCGGTCAATCAGAGCATCTGTCACGTTCGCCTGTTTTGCAGCTTCAATATCTTTGGCATTCGCCTCGAGAATGTATGGTATATTGCCTTCCAGCGCATCGGCCATGGCCAGAAGCGCCTGATTTTTCTCTTCAGTCGTGAGGGCCACCATCTGTGATGCTGCTTGTTTAGCCAGTTTCGCTTTTTCCAGTAAGGTCATTGCATAATCTCCTCCTTGTGCTCTTGTTTATCGATTTCTTCAATATATAGCGTTACCCAGTTGTCTCGATGCACCGCTTCAACGCGATGGATTCCCAGTTTTTCGCGACAGAATGCGGTAGATTCCCCTTTGGCTTGCTCTAGTTGTGCCGAAGAGTAGTTAACCTCTCCTTTTCCCAGCAGGCGTCCTGTTGTATCTGTCACATCGACTACTTGACCGGCTGCAAATTCACCTACTACATTCGTAATTCCAGACGGAAGCAGGCTCTTGCCTTCATAAAGAAGCGCCTGTGCCGCGCCTGCATCAACTTCGATGTGCCCGTCGCTTTCGGCATGGAAGGCGATCCATTGTTTGTGGGCTTTAAGTGGAGCCTTCATTTGATTGCGGAAATATGTTCCTGCACCTTTACCAGCGAGAATATCAAGTAATTTGTCGGCTCCTGTGCCCATGCCGATAAAGACGTCAATGCCGAGAGAGAGTGCGAACTTGGCCGCATTAATCTTAGAGCGCATTCCTCCGGTCCCGACCCGACTGCCGGCACCGCCAGCAAGCGCCTCGATGTCCGGTGTAATGTCCTCAATTAGCGTGAATTTTTTGGCATGTGGATTGGAGCGGGGGTCCGCGTCGTACAATCCGTCGGTGTCGGTAAGAATAATTAAATCGTCAGCGCGTACAAACCCGGCTACCAGCGCGGAAAGCATGTCATTGTCGCCGAATGTAAGCTCATCCACCGCCACGCAGTCGTTTTCATTAATAATGGGCAACACGCCGCGTTTGAGCAGTTCGTTAAGCGTACGATGAGCATTATGATATCGATTTCGCTTCGAAAAATCGTCCCGTGTCAGTAGAATCTGTGCACCGGCCAAATCATATGTTCGCAGTTCATCATTGTAAGCTTGAATCAAGAGTCCCTGACCGACTGCAGCAGCTGATTGCTTTCCTTCAAGCGTAACAGGACGGGATGGATAGCCGAGTGATGTAAAACCGGCCGCCACAGCGCCGGATGATACGAGAATGACTTCGTGACCCGCTTTACGCAACGCAGCCAACGCAGATACATGCTCTTCCAGTTTTTCGCGGGACAGCCCTCCGGTCGGATTTGTTAGCGAACTACTGCCGATTTTCACTACTATCCGATGCTTTTTTTTCGTATCCATAAATCCAATCTCCGCCTCTCTGCCTTTCCTTGTTTTCTAAAAAATAAGAAAAACTCGCAAGCGTTGCCGCTCGTCCTTTTTCTACAACGAAGCCAAACGACCGCTTTCTGTCACTTTGGGCGGACCGACAAAACATCTGGGTATCTCGAATGAGGGAGACGGTTGTCGGTCTTTTTCACCCGCCGTGCCACACGCCTTGCGCGTTTTTCGAGTAATACGGTTGGAAGAAACGATATGTCGCTTTCTTGCTTTACAGCAGCATATCGTTTCTTAATCCATTAAAAAAAGCCTTCCGTCCCCATGAAAAAGGACGAAAGGCTTAGCTTCCGCGGTACCACCTTCATTGGCGATGCACAAATTGTGTACATGCCCGCTTACCTCGTTGATAACAGGGGGAGGGACCCTGGCCAGGTCATCCCTGGCACTCCGGGGTGGGTTCCGGCAAACCATGCGGCAAATCTCGCAGCGAGATGATTTGCTCTCTGAACGCAGGTTACTACCGTACTATTCCCCATCAACATGTTCGATTACTATCACGACGTTAATTTGTTTTTATTATGAAGAACCTTTACACAATTGTCAAGAACACTGCAAAAAATTGCAGGTTGTATATTTTGCCTGTTCCTGCACAACCTACTAGAGATTCTCTAAATGAAGCGGGTGACAAGAATGGGAGAATTTAAAAAGCCGAAACGGGCAAAGACCTTGAATGAAATAGAACAGGAAAAGGAACAAGAGCAGACTAATACCGATGTATTGAAAAGTAAACCGCTTGAAGAAATCGGAATCGATCCAATAACCTCAGTTAATGGAGAGCGGTTGAAAGCGATATTCAAAGACGTTGATGTATTCGTTTCACATCCCCTTACATTTCTAAACGCCAAAGCAGACTCAGACGGACGCGTTCCAGAAGGGGGGGTGTTTTTTCTTGACGATATGGTCAATGAAGATATTCTGGACCAGCATGTAATACGTCCTCTGCTGGAAATGGGACCGGAATCGTTCTTTGGACAGCATGTGGAAGACCAAGTCATTACCGCAAAAAAAATGGTACGAGTCGACAACCTTAAGACAGCGGTCGAGATGATTACTACAGGCAGCACACTCGTACATGTCGACGATATGGACCACATAATTGCAGTCATAACCTGCGGATTTCCGAGCCGTAGTGTAGCAGAACCGGAGGCTGAGCCATTGGTGCGCGGCCCGCGTGAAGGTTTTACTGAAAAGCTGCAGGATAATACGGCGCTTATTCGTAAACGTTTGCGCACACCGGAGCTGAAGTCCGAGATGATAAAAATCGGGCAGCGTAGCCATACGATGGTCTGCTTTATGTATATGCGCGAGCTGGTAGAGGAAGACGTATTAAACACAGTGCGTCAACGGCTGCAAAAAGTGGATATTGATATTCTGCTGGAAAGTGCGCAGTTGGAAGAATTGATTGAAGATAGTGTGTATTCGCCTTTCCCGCAAATGATATCAACTGAGAGGCCGGATAAAGTAGTATCAGCCCTGACGGAAGGCAGAGTCGCCATCATTATCGACGGTACGCCGTTCGTTCTTGTCGTTCCGTCTGTATTTTATGATTTTATGCAGGCGAGCGAGGACTTTTATCAACGCTTCTATTTCTCTACGGCCATTCGGCTTCTGCGTACAATAACCTTTCTTATCGCGTTGCTTGGCCCATCTTTCTATATTGCGATAACGACGTTTCACCAGGAGTTAATACCGACCCCACTGCTGCTGACTGTTATTTCGGCCCGGGCCGGCGTACCGTTTCCTGCTCTTGTCGAGGCGTTGATTATGGAGGTTTCGTTTGAAGTCTTACGGGAGGCAGGGGTGCGCCTGCCACGCCCGGTAGGTTCTGCGGTCAGTATCGTAGGCGCGCTCGTCGTCGGTCAGGCTGCGGTCGAAGCCGGAATTATTTCACAGGCAATGGTCATTGTTGTGGCATTTACCGGTATTGCTTCCTTCACTATCCCTGCTTTCAATATGTCTATGTCTACGCGTTTACTTCGTTTTCCGATGATGCTTATCGCCGCAGGACTTGGATTGTTCGGCATTGCAATCGCGTTAGTGGCGCTCGGCATCCATATGTGCAGTCTGCGAACGTTTGGCGTACCGTATATGTCGCCGATTGCTCCGATGCATGGACGCACGTGGGGGAGCGAGATTTTTGTATTGCCGTATCCGATGCGCAAGTGGCGGCAGGAATATATACAAAAGAAAGATTTAAAACGCTCGGATATGCCGGCCAATCCACCACAGCAGCAAGGGGGAGAACAGTAATGCAAAAAAAGTGGAAACCGCTTTTACTTACGGTTCTTCTCTTGCTGCCTCTGCTCCAAGGCTGTGGTACGGCGGAGGGCGGCATTGCAGTCCGGGAGCTAAACCAGCTTAATGTAGTGATGTTGACTGGCGTAGATTATGACCCTAAACATAAAAAATTTATTATCACGATCCAGTCTGTAAAACCGGCTACAGAGAAAGGTGTTGCGGTGTCCCCGGAGTCCGTCTACATGGCGCGCGCTACCGGCGATACAATTATGGAAGCTTCCAAGAATCTGCGCGCCCAGACCTCTGGTAGGCTCGTCTGGTTTCACAGTAAAGTGATCGTTTTCGGGGAAACGCTGGTAAAACAGCATGTAATGCGGGAAGTAATCGACTTCTTCGCACGCAACCGTGAAATCCGGTATTCAAGCTGGGTACTGGTGGCGAAGGGAAATGCGGAAGATATCATAACAGCAAAGCCTAATAGCGAGGTTATGATGGGCTACGAGCTGGTGGGCATTATCAATAACCAGGGGGAATGGGGAAGGACAGTTATCGTATCGTTACGGGATCTAATTAACAATTACGCAGACCCGTATACAGGATTTGTTACAGGACAAGTGAAAAAGGCCAAGATTAACGGAAAAGAAGAACGGATCATTATCACGAATGGAGTTGTGCTTAGTGCACTTAGTCCCAGGAACCCTATATACGAGAGTACGCTGGATAAGAAAGAGATGCGTACGCTTAGAATGTTCCAGGATTTCACAAAGCAAGAGCTTGAGTTTGTATATTCGACTCTTCTGGATAAAAAGAGCGAGCGAAAATTCGATACGGCCGTTCAAATGAAGGTAGATAATCGTAAAATAAAATCCACAATTGAAAATGGACGTCCGAAAATTACAATCGATTTATTCGTAGAGGGGACGATTTTGGAATCGGGGGCGCATGTTGATTTAGGGAAGAAGGAAACAGTTGCCGAATTGGAAAAAAGAATCGAGAACAAAGTCGTCGGGGATATGAAAAAATTGCTTGTTAAAATGCAGAAGCAACAAAATGTGGATATTTTCGGCTTTAGCCCTCTTATTCATCGTCAGCATAAAAATTACTGGCGTGAACATAAACAGCATTGGCGAGAGATCTATCCGAACATCCCTGTGCATATTAAAATTCATTGGATAAATTTGCGCACTGGTATGATCAATCAGGCGAAAGCGGGTGAGGCACGGTGATTCTTACGCTCATCTCTGTACTGTTTTGCATTTACATTGTATTAAGAATATGGATATTCCGTCGGCAAAAAGAGTGGAAAGACCTTGTTGTTTTCACGGTGGTAAGCGGGCTGGCATGTTATTTTCTGTTTACATCGAATCTCTGGTTGAAATCTGGAGCTCTGCTGCAGTTTATGCAACAGGTAACAGGCTCGACTGCCCGTAGGATGATTCTAGTGATTTTTGGCGTCGAGCTATAGGGGAGGAAGTGCATATGTATGAAAAGGGACGAATCTCTTCAGGCCAGCTGTTTATCATCATGCTTATTTATCTGACAGCCACATCGAGTAATACAAATTTTGATTTTGTCTACGGGGGACAGGATGGAGGAATTTCCAATCTAGTGGTTATTCTACCCGGTTTGCTTACGCTCTATCTCTTTTTGAAGCTGCAGGAACGTCACCCACGTAAAATCCTGTTTGAATATACGGAAGATATTCTCGGGAAGTGGCCGGGAAAATTCGTTAGTCTACTCTATGTTTGGTTCGCGCTTGAAGTGGCAGTCATGTCTTCTAGACAGTTTTCCGAGTTTATTGTCACTGTATTGACTCCAGAGCTGTCTGAACAAGTGTATATTATCGGAATTGTGATCGTAGGAGCTTATGCGGTATACCGTGGAATGGAAGCGATCGTTCGATTTGCTCAGATTGCCTTTCCTTTCTATTTATTTCTGCTGATATTTGTAAATATACTGCTTATCGGACAATTTAAGCTTGATAATGTTTTACCTTTTTTGGATCGGCCGATGGGGGAGATTCTGTTTGCATCCTATCTCCAATACGTATTTCCTATAGGAGAACTGATTTTCTTCATCGGGTTCTTTCCGTATCTGAAAAAGGATAAAAGAAAGGCATGGCTGCCGTATCTGGCTATTGTGCTGAGCGGATTGTACTTGGCCTACCGGGTCATTGTATCGATCGGTGTATTGGGGCAGGGGACGTCGCAAATTTCCAGCTATCCATATATCGCAGCGATTCGCTTCGTAAAAATTGGTGAATTTGTCGAACGAATTGATATCTTGTTCCTGGGTATTTACATTATGATTATTTTGCTGGAGTTCATTGTTGTATTTTATACGTTGGCACACGGAGTTGCCCACTTGACAGGCATGAAAAGTGTAAGTCCATTGGTGATTCCGCTGTGCTTTTTGATAGCTGGATTAGGACAAGGAATTATTAAAGACAGTCTCGATCTTAATATATACATTACCCAAATCCGGTCGGTAACGTCTCCTATCTTTGCCTTGCTGCTTCCTTTATTGTTGCTGATAGTGAGCCGCATCCGATTCGGCAAGGTACAGGATAACTCATCAGATAACGCAGCGAACAATACAGGGGAGCTTGCCGAGGGGAAGGCGACGAATTAAATTCGTCGCCTTTTTGTTTTGTGTACAGTACAATAGATGTTGAATTGTTTTATCCCTAAGACTCTGATAAGTATAACTACCTATCCGTGGGAGATAAAGAAAATCCCGCTAATGGAAGTTTTACTTTTATGTATTTTTTTTTGTGGAGAGTGGAAAATGACAAAAAGCGTATCGGCGAATTATCGATTTTTTATTCTTATTCTTGTTGTTATCATCGCCGGACTAAGTCAGGGACTGCTGCTCCCGTTGTTGGCCATTATTTTGGAAAAAGCGGGAGTGTCGTCTGGTGCGAACGGGCTGAACGCGGCTGCTTTATATATCGGAACTTTCCTTATAATGCTCGTTATTGAAAAGCCAGTACAGAAGCTTGGATATAAGCGAGTTATTACGATTGGTGTTGTACTGGTAACTGTGGCAACCGTGCTATTCCCCTTGTGGCAAAATCTCGTGTTTTGGTTTGTGCTGCGTATGCTTGTCGGAATAGGGGACAGCGCTCTTCATTATGCGTCCCAACTATGGATTACGTCCAGCAGTCCAGCTGGGAAGCGTGGACGACATATTGCTATTTATGGTATGTCCTATGCAATAGGATTCAGTATTGGACCATTAGGAATCAAGCTTTTGCCATACGGTATGTGGGTCCCGTTCGCAACTGTCAGCATCTTTTTTGTGTTGGCGTTTCTGTTGCTGTTAAGGTTGCCGCATGAATATCCCGTACAGGAAGAAAAGAGTCCTTCCGCGAAGAGACGATACGCGGGAGCGGTGCAACTTGCATGGTTTGCCCTGATTCCGTCATTCCTTTATGGATATATGGAATCATCAATAAACAGTAACTTTCCGGTATACGGTTTGCGTGTGGGCATAAGCGAGGGCTGGGTGTCACTCTTGTTGCCAGCCATCGGTATTGGCAGTCTGATTCTTCAATTGCCGCTCGGTATGTGGAGCGATCGCATCGGGCGTAAGCCGGTGTTAATGTTATCCGGATTTCTGGGCGCTCTGGCATTTCTGGCCGTTCCGTTGTTCAGTGCCCATGTGTGGGGTGTATTTGTAGCATTTATTATCGCGGGCGGACTGGTAGGCTCCTTCTATTCACTTGGTTTGGCATACATTGCTGATCTTGTACCCAAAGCATCTCTTCCGGCGGCTAACATTATCGCTTCCATTAATTTTAGTGTAGGAAGCATTGTTGGACCGAATCTTGGAGGTCTTGGAATCCAATATGTTGCTCCGGGAAGTATGTTTTATTTTCTCGGGGGCATGTTTCTATTATTTACGATTTGCGGCTTCTTTTTCCAGCGAGCAAAACAGCAGGAAGAGTCCTCGTTAATTCATTTTACAAATTAGTCTTTTTTCCTTAAAATAAAAAGGATAGAGGGCAGTCGGAAAGGGGAAAAAATCGTGATTATCCAGGTTAAAGATTTGCATAAATACTATGGTTCATTAGAGGTATTAAAAGGTATTGACTGTGTTATTAACGAGAAAGAAGTTGTTAGCGTTATCGGACCTTCTGGTTCAGGAAAAAGTACGTTTCTACGTTGTATGAATGGCCTGGAAGAATTGACAAGCGGACAAATTATTATTAATGGACATGATTTATCCAATCCGAAGATCAACATCAATCAGGTGCGCACGGAAGTGGGCATGGTATTTCAGCGCTTCAACCTGTTCCCGCATAAGACTGTAGTGGAAAATGTTATGCTGGCTCCATTGAAAGTATTGAAAGAAAATCCGGCACAGGCGCGTGAAAAAGCGTTACGCTTGTTAGAGAAGGTAGGGCTGCGCGATAAGGCAGATGTATACCCTGAAAAGTTGTCCGGTGGTCAGATGCAACGTGTGGCTATTGCACGCGCGTTGGCGATGAATCCGAAAATTATGCTGTTTGACGAACCGACGTCTGCACTTGACCCAGAATTGGTCGGTGAAGTGCTTGCCGTTATGAAAGAACTGGCGCAGGAAGGAATGACAATGGTAGTCGTCACACATGAGATGGGATTTGCCCGGGATGTATGTGATCGCGTTATTTTTATGGATCAGGGCATTATTATGGAAGAAGGAAAACCCGAAGATGTGTTTACGAATCCGAAGAATGAACGGACGCGTGAGTTTCTGCGTAAAGTAATCGATATTCCAGAAGAAGTACGCTAGTAACATACAGGCAGAGGAGAATAGTGTGAAACATACAGGATTTATTCAGGGATTCGTTCATCAATATGAAGAACCTGTGCAGTATAGATTGAAGCTTGACGGAGAAGCGATTCCGGTTAATGAATGGATCGGGAAGACAATACGTATCGCTACGCTCGGAAACATAGAGTGTATTCATTGTGGACGGAGCATCAAGAAAACGTATAACAGCGGATATTGTTATCCTTGTTTTACCCGCTTGCCTGAGAATGATTTATGCATTGTTAAACCTCATGAATGTCATTATCATCTGGGAACATGTCGTGACCCGGAGTGGGGTGAGGCGCATTGCATGATTCCACACTATGTGTATCTTGCGCTTAGCAGTGGGGTCAAGGTAGGGTTGACAAGGAAAAATAACGAAAAAAAGCGTTGGGTCGATCAGGGCGCGGTGCGCGCGATTCCAATTGCTGAAGTTCCGACGCGAAAAATCGCGGGAGAGCTTGAAATGTATTTAACACAATATGTGGCCGACAAAACGGACTGGCGCAAAATGCTCAAAGGCGAGGTAGAACTGGTGGATTTACTCGAGTTGCGCGAGGAGATTTATAGTCATTTCCCTGAGGAATATAAGCAGTATATTCTCAGAGAGGATGAATGGATGGATTTCGTGTATCCCGCTTCGGAGCGTATACAAAAGGTAAAGGCGTATAATCTGGACAAGCAGCCGGTAGTTGAAGATCGGCTACTTGGAATTAAGGGACAGTACTTTATCTTTGAAAACGGCGTACTGAATATGCGTAAGTATTGTGGTTATAAGGTCGAAATCAGCGAGTAAACGGAAAGAAGCAGAAGGCAGGCGGCCGTCTGCTTCTTTTAAGGATGCAGAGTCGCGATGAACTTAAAGTCAGGAGACCTGCCTGTTTGCGGTGTTAGTACTTCATATGTATAGGGGCGAGACAAGCAATGAAGAAATACATATCGATAGGAGTAACTGTGTTGCTAATGGTTTTATTGGCAGCATGTGGTGCGAACCCTGCACCGAAGTCTTCAGGTGATACGACACAAACTCCTGTCCAGGAACAATTTCCGCTTACCATAACGGACAGTACCGGAACAGAAGTGAAGATTGAGAAGAAGCCGGAGCGAATCGTCTCTGTTATGCCGGGCACAACAGAAATCGCATATGCGGTGGGCGCTGGTGATAAGGTAGTAGGTGTATCTAATTACGATAACTACCCGGAAGACGTTAAAAAGAAAGAAAAAGTAGGCGATTTAAAAGTCAATATAGAGAAGGTTGTCTCATTGGAGCCTGATGTCATCTTGGCAGACACCGGAAATGGGGAGGCGGTTGACGCACTGCGTAAAACAGGGCTTCCTGTAGTTGTAATGGAAGCCAAGACATTTGATGAAATCTACAAATCGATCGAAATGATCGGTAAGGCGACCGGCAACGATGCGAAAGCGGCTGAAGTGGTTGGCAAGATGAAAACGGACGTGCAAGATGTGCAAGACAAGGTGAAAGCCGTACCGCAAGAAAAGCGCCCGAATGTCTGGATTGAAGTAGACCCTTCCCTGTTTACAGCCGGTACAGGTACGTTTATGCATGATTTGGTCACGCTGGCAGGCGGCAAAAACATAGCGGGCGATCTGGACGGGTGGAAGCAACTATCTGAAGAGAAAGTGTTACAGCGGAATCCAGATGTAATCATGAACACGTATGGTTATTATGATAAGGAGGGCGCCGCAAAGATTAAACAGCGGCCGAAGTGGCAGCAAATCAAAGCGATAAAGGATGGGCGGGTATTCGCAGTTGATTCCGACGTAGTCAACCGTCCTGGACCACGCATTACTGAAGGGTTGAAAGAAATCGCAGAAAAATTGCATCCGGAGTTATTTCAAAAATAAGGACTGATGGGCTTGAAGGAAGGTCAACGAAGATTTGGGAAGAAGCTAGGGCTCTGGCTACTTCCCCTTCTTTTTGTGCTTTTGCTTGTGGTTATCGGCAGTGTTTCGCTGGGGAGTGCGCAGTTGTCTTTTTATGTAGTGTGGAAAATTATTCTTTCTCATGTTCCTTTTATACCTGACATGGAGAAAGATTGGTCTAAAGCGGCGGAGGTCATTGTCTGGAATATTCGAATGCCGCGGATTTTACTGGCGATTCTCGTCGGTGCGGCACTGGCGGTAGCCGGAGTGGCCTATCAGGGAGTGCTCCGTAATCCGCTGGCCGATCCATATATTCTTGGTGTATCATCGGGAGCTTCGCTTGGGGCTGCCTGTTTTATGATGTTCGGGCAGAGTATTGCGCTTTTCGGACAGTGGACGTTGCCGCTCATTGCATTCATTTGTGGAATGGGGACATTGTTTGTCGTATATCGCCTTGCTTATATGGCTGGAAAGGTTCAAATGGAAACGTTGCTTCTGTCCGGTGTAGTCGTACAAGCATTTCTCGGTGCCGGGCTCTCGCTGGTGATGTCGATGTCCGGCGAGAAAATGCAACGCATCTTCTATTGGCTGATGGGTAGCCTGACCTTGAGCGACTGGTCCTCAGGTGTGGTAGTGGCACCGTATGTTATTCTCGGCGGACTTATTATCTTTCTGTTTGCCGGCGAATTGAACCTGCTTGCATTTGGAGAACAGAAAGCTCATCATCTTGGCATGAACGTAGAACGTACACGCCTGGTGATTTTGATTGCAGCTTCGTTGACTGCTGGGGCCGCAGTATCAGTTTCTGGTGTTATCGGATTCGTCGGACTCATTGTCCCCCATATTATGCGGGCGATCGTTGGTTCCGACCATCGTGTGTTGTTGCCGATATCAGCAGTGGCGGGAGCGATTCTGCTCATTGCAGCTGATACGATTGCACGTACCGTAATGGAACCGCAGGAGCTACCTATTGGGGTCATTACCGCATTTTTAGGTGCCCCGTTCTTTGGATACTTACTGCGTAAAAGAAGGCAACGTTTCTTCTAACTGTATAGGGAGGCATGCATATGATTCAAGCAACTGACGTAAGCCTGCAAATCGGACAGCGGGAAATATTATCGAACATTAGCTTTCAGGTGAGAAGAGGAGAGACGCTGGGGATTATTGGACCGAATGGATCTGGTAAGTCATCGCTTATAAAAGTAATATCACGCCTGTTCGTACCATCGACAGGTAGTATATTACTGGATGAAAAACCGCTCGTCTCCTATTCTTCCAAAATGCTGGCGCGCAAAATGGCGGTTGTTAGTCAGGAAGGAATGGCGCCGTTACCGATTACGGTAGAGGAAGCGGTGGCGATGGGACGCTATCCGTACCATGGTTTTTTTCGACGTAATACGGCGCAGGATGCAGAAGTCATTCAGCATGCGCTTGCACGTACCGGTCTGGAAGCGATGGCATGCAAGTTACTGGAGCAATTGAGTGGTGGAGAGCGTCAACGGGTTGCCATCGCTTGCGCGATGGCACAGGAACCGGAAGTGTTACTGCTCGACGAGCCGACAACTTATCTTGATATCGGCTATCAAATTGGTATTCTTAATCTTGTTCGTGAATGGCGAAGGGAAACGGATGGAACAGCGGTGCTGGTGCTTCATGACTTGAATCTGGCTGCACAGTACTGTGATCGGTTGATTCTGATGGAGAACGGCAGGATGACGCACAGTGGTACCATCGAAGAAACTATGGAAGCGCAGTTATTATCGGATGTATATGGAGTAAAGCCTCTCATCGTCACGCATCCGAATTTGCAAATCCCTCAAATTCTTCTTGAACGCTCCTCCTGATAGAGGGTGCTCAAAAGTCCGGGAAATAGAGCTGTGAATTTCTGCGTTGAGTTGCTCCTCCGTTGCTCGGGTCTGCCGTGCCTTGAACTTCACGGTTAGGTTTGTCCTCCTTTTTGAACACGCTGTGATAAGGTAGATATGCTGAAAAAAAGTTTTGATGTGAAGTTAGGAAAAACGAAAAGGATTTGGTACCTTATCTATCGAATAAACAAAGAGTTCGAAACACGAAATTATGTTAATTTGTTAAAGCAGTATTTATTAGTAGAAGGGTTGTGACTATATGGCAGATATTACAGCATATTTATATAATAAGTGCGGCACATGCCGCAAAGCGAAAAAATGGTTGGAAGAGCAAGGCATTGCTTACTGTGAAGTGCCGATTGTAGATACGCCGCCAGAAAAAGAGCAGCTTCGTGCATATTGGCAGCAAAGCGGTCTTGAACTAAAGAAGTTTTTCAATACGAGCGGACAGTCGTATCGGGAGCTTGGCTTGAAAGATCGCCTTAAAGATATGTCCGAAGAAGAGATGCTAGACCTTCTCGCAGCGGATGGTAAGCTGATTAAGCGGCCATTACTCGTAGCAGAAGGAAAAGTGACTGTCGGCTTCAAAGAAGAGGAAATGGAGAAAACGTGGAAGTAAGGAGGAAGCCGCGTGGAGACGATACGTATGATTCAGCCCGCTAAACGTTTATCGGGGCTTACGTCCGCCATTTTTACAGAAATGAACCGTAGGAAACGGGAAGTACAGGCCCGTGGTATAGAAGTGATTGATCTAGGCATTGGAAGCCCGGATCAGCCACCTTCTCCGTTGGTAATGGAAGCGCTCACGAGAGCTGTACAGAACCCGGATAACTATGGATATCCAACATCAGAAGGTTCTGTCCATTTCCGTGAGACAACGGCCCGATGGTATCGCCATCGTTTCGGTGTAGAGCTTGATCCGGAGCACGAGGTATTGTCGCTCATGGGATCGCAGGATGGTCTGGCGCACCTGGCTCAAGCCTGGATCAATCCCGGAGATGTGGTGCTAGTGCCTGACCCGGGATATCCGATTTATTTCGCAAGCGTTACACTGGCGGACGGAGAGGTTTATCCGTTGCCGTTGCGTGAAGAGAACGGTTTTCTTCCGGATTTTTCGAATATTCCGGCCGAGATTAAGAACAGGGCTAAACTAATGATACTAAACTATCCGAACAACCCGGTTGCGGCGATAGCCACGGATGACTTTTTTGCAGAGGTCGTGGCATTTGCGACGAGTAACCGAATTATTGTAGCACATGACCTTGCATATTCGGAGCTGGCGTTTGATGACTATCGCCCGCCGAGTTTTCTGGAAACACCAGGTGCAAAAGAAATCGGTGTCGAATTCAATTCATTCTCTAAAAGCTTTAACATGGCTGGCTGCCGCATCGGTTATCTGGTCGGAAACCGTGAAGTTATTAAGCCGTTAGCTGTAATTAAATCCAACATCGATTATGGTGTGTTTCTCGCCGTTCAGGAAGCGGCCGTAGCGGCGATGCAACATGACATCGAGCATCCCGAAGAAAATGGGAATGGTGCGTTGTATCAAGCACGCCGCGATGTTTTGCTAGACGGGCTGAAAGAAATCGGCTGGAATATTCCGAAGCCCAAAGCGACAATGTTCGTCTGGGCGCGTGTACCAAACGGATGGACATCAGAAACGTTTGCATTTACGCTACTCGAAAAAGCCGGAGTTGTCGTAATCCCTGGCAATGCGTTCGGTGTACAAGGTGAAGGATACGTGCGTATTGCGTTGGTAAAATCGATCGATGTTTTAGAAGATGTAATTATGCGTATTAAAGAATCAGGAATACTTTTTACATAAATTGTACATGTTACATGATGTGTGTTACGTTCCTGTAACAGCCTCTTCATAAAACTTTAACAAGCTTAATTAGAATAATTACAATTTTGTATTGACTGTCATCTTGTTGCTTGTTATGATGTAAGAGGACACGAAAGCATTCACTATTCCGGGTTGTCCCGGATTAGAATATTTCTATACTAGGAGGTAGTTACATATGGCAGAACGTTTAGTAGGCTTGCAAGCTCCTGATTTCGAAATGGAAATCGCTCAAGGTGACGGTGAGAACTTCGGTAATGTGAAGCTCTCTGACTACAAAGGAAAATGGTTAGTTATGTTCTTCTATCCGCTGGATTTCACATTCGTGTGCCCAACGGAAATCACTGCAATGAGCGACGCTTACGAACAATTCAAAGAGTTGGATACAGAGATTCTGGCAGTCAGCACAGACAGCAAATTCTCTCACCGCGCATGGATCAATACGTCCCGTGATGAGAATGGTCTGGGCAAACTGAACTTCCCGATCGCTTCTGATAATACACATAAAGTATCCCGTGACTACGGCATCCTTATCGAAGAGCAAGGTGTGGCGCTTCGCGGCCTGTTCATCATCGATCCGGAAGGAACACTGATGTACTCCGCAATCCACAACCTTGATGTTGGCCGCAGCGTAGATGAAACGCTTCGCGTGCTGCAAGCTTTCCAATCCGGTGGTCTGTGCCCTGCGAACTGGCGTCCAGGACAAGCTCATCTTCAAGGCAAGTAATACGTTTTTGCCCTTTGAGCAGCCGATGTACGAGTAATGAAAAGGACCTAACTTTTGCGAAATTGTTAGGTCCTTTTTTTACAATTAAATGCGAGTAGAATGCTCTTTATCTTATAATGGAAGTTTTACTTTAATTCGCGTTCGAATTGTTTTCGCTTCCACGCATACTCCACGTTCTTGATTCCCATACTAAGAAGTGGAAGAAAAGCCGTGTGTTTTATTTTAAGGAGGCGTTTTACATGAAACTACGCGAGGAAATGCCGACATTTGACGGCGTAACAGAGTGGGTCAATGGTGGAGTGACGAAATCGGACTTGAAAGATTCGCCGGTTCTTGTTCATTACTGGTCCATTAGTTGTCATACTTGTAAGGAAACGTTGCCACAACTGAACGAGTGGCGTGAACGTTATAAGGATCAAGGTCTTCGGGTCGTCAGCATTCATATGCCCCGTTCGGAAAAGGATATGGAGCTAGGACCGGTGAAAGAGGCGATTGAGCAATATAAACTTATTCACCCCGTAGCTATCGATAATGATTATAAGCTGGTAGACGCCTATAAGAACCAATATGTGCCTGCATACTACCTCTTTGATGCGGAACAGAAGCTGCGTCACTACCAAGCAGGTGAAAAAGGGTTAAAGATGCTTGAGAAGCGCCTGGATCGCGTCTTGATGCCTGAAGAGGTGGAACGATAATTTAAAGTGGACATGAGGAGGACTCGAAAATATGAACTTGCCAACAAACCTGAAATATAGTGAAGAGCACGAATGGGTACGGATAGAAGGGAATAAAGCGCATATCGGTATTACGGACTTTGCACAATCCGAGCTGGGCGATATCGTATTCGTAGAGCTTCCTTCTGTAGGAGACGAAATCAAGCAGAATGAGCCATTCGGTAGTGTAGAATCTGTTAAAACGGTATCTGAATTGTATGCGCCGCTTACAGGAAAAGTGGTGGAAGTAAATGGTGAACTGGAAGATTCACCGGAATTGGTAAACGAATCGCCTTATGAGAAGGCGTGGATGATAGTTGTCGAGTTAGCAGATGAAGGTGAATTAGGCAAGCTGATGGACGCAAAAGCCTACGAGGCAATGGTGCAGGAATAAAAGTGAAATAAAAAACAGCTCTCTATGTTGAGAGCTGTTTTTTTGATGGAGGTAAGAAAGCGACCATTTGGCTTCTTTGTGAAAAAAGGACTTGCAGCCATGTTCATGAGTGCTTTTTGTAGTAATTGTAATAAAAACCGTGTTTTTTAGCATACTATTGTTATCTTTTACACACGGAGGGATTGTCATGTCACAGCATCCTGATGTCAACCGGATCGATGTCACGAATAAAATACGTGGAGAAGTGACGGAAGATTGCATTGTATTAACGTTGAATGGGGAGGAAATCGGTCATATTCCATTCGATGCTGCGTCCTGTACGATGAATGCCGGATACGCGGTCGATCAACAGCGTATTTTTCGTTTAGACGCGGCCGACACTGTTCATCCTTCCAGCTATGTGGAGGATTGTGATTGGGGCTGGTGTTAAAGGGATTTGGTTTACTGGAAGCGGAATTATCCGCTTCTTTTTTTGAAGGACAAGAAAGTATATAGTTACTGTAAAGTAAGAAAGCAACATATCGTTTCTTCCGATAGTACTATTTGAAAAACTCGTGAGGCGTGTGCCAAACGTTGCGTTTTCCCAGTGACAGAAAGCGGCCGTTTGGCTTCGTTGTGGAAAAAGGACGAGCGGCAACGCCCGCGAGTTTTTCTTAGCATAATGAGGCTTATGTAATAATAATTATATAAAAATAAAACGCGTATTTTCTATGCTTGTTTTCTTTTATGTGTGGTAGAATAATAGAAAGCTAACACAAAAGTTGAAAAATTGCATAGTGGAAGTAGGATAGACAATTCCAGTAATTACGCATAGGAAAAAAGGAACCTCATCGTTACAATAGAAAATAGACACTTTCAGCGTAGCTGTTATAGATAAAGGAGGAGTCCGGATGAGTTTTTGCTGCGGAGCCAGTATGATTGGCGCGCTGGGCAGTTTACGTCATTTCAAGACGCAGATTCATAACGTTCCTATTCTGTATTGCCCTGTGTGCAACCGTATTGACGTTCATCCAGAGATAGAAGAAGAATATGATATATTGTCGGAATATGCACAGGCTGATTTGGCTCCCGAAGTCGACTTTCGTGATTATGTAACGGGAGAGCATGTTGATAGCACATTTGAGAATTGTGTTTCCATTGATAATGGAAATATTTCTTATATTCTGCGCAGTCAAATTGATAACGCGCTAGATTTAATGTCCGTTGCCAAACAGTTAGAAGACGAAGAGTGGAGCAACGAATTGAAGCGTAGATTGAACAAGCTCAGTCAGCGGTTAAGCCGCTGGGAGGCCCAGAGCAACAAAACGCTCCCATAGCCATTGGGGTATTGAAAAAATAAAGACTTTGTTTTAAGATTGGTCGCCAGAGCCTTCTCTCTTTTATGGTAGAGAAAGGAAGGCGGCCTTTTTTTGTGAAGATTTTAGTATGAGAGAATAAAGGGATGGTATGAATTGGATGATTAACACCGGTTTTTTACGTGGAAGGTTGCCAATTCCTGCATTTGTGACTAAGCTTGTATTTAGCAAGATATAATTTTTAAATTTTTATTACATACAACCCTTTTACTCCCCCCTAAAACGGTTTGGAGTACGCGAATAAATATGAAGCGAGGTGAACGTTCTTGTTACTCACACTTTTCCTGGGAAAATGGCGCCGTAAAGAAAAATCTCCGCAGGAGAAAAACGAGACTGAACACCTTCATCGAATCATCGAAAGAATTCACCAGGGTGAAGATGAGTTGCGCAACGAGTTACTTCAGCAGTACCGGCCGTTTATCGGCACGGTAGTTTCAAAAGTGTGCAAACGATACATTGATCAAGGCCTCGATGAAGAGTTCAGCGTTGGACTAGAAGCGTTTAACGAAGCGATATCACAGTATTCCAGTGAGAAGGGCGGCAGTTTTTTGTCGTTCGCGGACCTTGTGATACGCAGGCGTGTTATAGATTATATACGGAAAAATAAGCCCCGTGCCTCATTTGTTTCTTTTGATGAAACGATGGATTCCGAATCACCGGAATATAATGTCTGGGATGTACAGGTAGCGGTTGAACAATATCAGGCGGAACGCGAAGCTGATATGCGGCGGGAGGAAATCCTGCACTACAGGGAGCGTCTGAATGAGTTCGACATTTCTTTGGAAGAGCTTCCTGAATATACGCCCCGACATGCAGATGCCCGAAATAATATGATTCGTATTGCCCGGATGATTGCGGATAATGAAAAATTGCGGGAAGCGTTTCTGGAGAAGAAGAAAATCCCGGTTAAGTATCTTCTTCAGTTTATTTCCTTCTCCCGCAAAACGGTGGAAAGGAATCGGAACTATATTGTGGCAATTACGCTTATTTTCATTGAGAACTATCGGTTTTTGCGCTCCTACATTCAAGTGGATGAAACGGAGGGAAAGGAGGAGCTCGCGCGTGAAAAAGAAGGGCATTGTGCTGGAGATACGGGGACAGTACCTTATTGTCATGACATCCAGCGGAGAGTTCTGTAAGGTTCCACCTGCCGAAGGACTGATTACCGAAGGCGAAGAGATTGAGTTTACTCATACGCTGGAGGCCAGTGGCTCTACTCCTGCGCGCGGCAAGCGGTATGCTTGGAAAAGCTGGACATATGCGGCAGCCGCCTGCTTGTTGCTGCTGATTACCGCACTACCGCTCTGGAATATGGTATTCGCTTCCGCTTATGCCATGGTTTCTATTGACATTAATCCGAGTTTTGAACTTGAAGTGGACGAGAAGTATGAAGTGACTGATGTTCATGCGTTGAACAAGGATGCAGAACGTATCATGCCGGACATTGACTGGCAGAAGCATACGCTGACTGAGGTTACAAAGGATATTCTTTCCGAAGCCCGTAAGCAAGGATATCTGGAGAAGAATCATGATGTGCTTATTGTTCCTGTCGGGCTGAAAGATCCAGCCGCTTCACAAGAGCTGCTTGAGGTTATGAAGAAGGAAGTGCCGCTTTTTACCGGTGACGGTATGGGAGAGCTAACTATCACCATGATGGAAAGTACGAAAGAGATACGTGAGCAGGCTCGCAAGCTGGGCGTTTCTGCCGGGAAGTATGCGCTGTATGATTCCATGAAGCGCATTGATAAAAATTTTGGTGAAGATAGCATTCGTAGTATGAGCATTAGCGAAGTATCATCGGCGATAGGTGGATTTAAGAATATTCCGAATGCGGTACAATACTCAAATGTTCCTTCCACATTGAAAAAAGAACGAAAAGATAAACCGGTGCAAGTTCCGACGGCTCCTAAACAACTGGCGGACAAGGCGGAAGCGTCGCCGCATAAAAAGCCGGAACCACATAAAAAGCAGACGGCTTCCGTCCATGTAGAGCGGGATAACCTTCCTGTTAAGCGCACTCCGAAGTTGACTGAACAGGAGCAAAAAGATAAGTCAAAGGGTGTACCAAAGCTAATTGCGGCGGATACGAAGCACAAAGCGGAGGTACAGGCGCAAAAAGATGCGAAACGTTCGGAAGAGGATAAGAAATACAATTCCGGATACGGTCAGCAACAGCAACAGAGCCAGCAGGGAGGCCGCACAATTAAAAAGGAAGAAAAAGAACGAAACGAAAAGTATAAAGAGGAGCGCGAACAGAGCAAACAGAATGTCGTTCATCCTTTGCTCAAGGAAACAGAGAAAAAGACACAGCAGACGGATGGAAAGAAGGAAGTTGAATCCGACAAGAAGTCAACTTCATCTACGGATAAGGATAAACAAGAGGAATCGCATAAGTAACAGAAAAAAGCCGATGTCATACAAACATCGGCTTTACTTGTTGGATGATTTAAAAATAGAGGTTCGCTTTCCACGCGAATCCACTCCAGTATAAGATGTGCCGTCAAAGTCGTCGAAACTTTGTGCTTCTGACAGGATGAGAGATTGTCCGGAGCACAAATAAGCATATTCATCTTCTGTAATGTACTGGTATGCGTATTGATTCAATCTGCGAATGCGCCATAATTTTTTGCCACTGGCATCATGAAACCAGGCTTGTGCTTGATGACAAAGGTGATGGGAATCGTCTACAACCTTCTGACAGGGAGGACAAAAAAACTCCATACGATCACCTCATTTTCCGAGTTTTCTTACCTATATTATACAAAAAAGACGGAGGAATGACATATATTTTTGTGGATAAAATCTGAAAAAAGAAGTTGCAAATTCGTGTCGGCCTTCGATGGTGAAAGAAAAAAATGCTAAGATTATAAGTAAAAGGATATAGTGAGGAAATGGGCATGAAAGAGGCTATTATGTATTTAGGAGGGGCAATGTCGATTTCGATTTTGCTGTTTATTCTGGCATTCTATGCGTTGGCTGGCAGAAAAGAAGGCAAAAGTGATGTTGTCTCTATCGGGCCACAGCACTTCGATGTTCCACTCTGGCAAGGAAAAGTAAAAGAAGTCGTTCACGATGACAATGTACATACGACTGAAATGGATGTAATTGTATATAGCAAGAGCATCTTTATGGGATTTGCTTCGCAGGGCTTTCCTTTCGTCAATATAAATGCTGAAGACATCATCCGTGTGCAATATCATCGTCACAGCGTATCCATTATAATAAAAGGGGTGGACGGGCAGTCAGGATATGTGACGGTAAAAGGAGCGGGGGAGAAGGCGTTGCTGCAATTCGCACGTAAAGTAGAGTTTATCATAAACCGGGCCAAAAAATCATAAAAAATGGAAGTTGTGCTTGATCCTACATTTAACGGGCAGTAAGCCCCACCTCTAAGCTTAAGAAGACAAAGAGGCATAGGTGAGAGATAACTGCCTATAAAAGTCCGATTCGCTCAACTAACAATCGGTGGAGGAGGAAAAACTCCCTGCCGATTGAAGTTTCACTTTATAGTTTTTTTAGATTAGGCCATCCTATAGACTAGAGATAGAAAAGGGCACTTTTTAAACAAATTTGTTTAAAAAATATGCATATATGTCTTTCCTTGATTTTCAACTATGTTATACTATATTATAAAAGAGGATTTAAAACAAAGTGTTTCCAAATACATGACTCTTTACGTCGTGTTTGAAGTTGATAAAAGTTAGATGGAGGTAATTTACTCATGGCAGGAACACCGCATTTGCAAATAAAAGACCTATCCGTTGCAATTGAAGACAAGCAGATCTTAAAAGGCTTGAACCTCGAGATCAAGGGTGGTGAAGTGCATGCCATCATGGGTCCGAACGGAACGGGAAAATCAACGCTTGCTTCTGCTGTAATGGGGCATCCTAAGTATGAAGTAACAGGCGGTTCAGTAACGCTGAACGAAGAAGACGTACTGGAGATGGAAGTGGATGAGCGTGCACGCAAAGGGCTGTTCCTTGCGATGCAGTATCCAAGTGAAATTAGCGGCGTAACGAATGCTGATTTTCTACGCAGTGCATTAAATGCGCGTCAGGAAGAAGGCAAGGAAGTTTCGCTTATTAAGTTCATCCGTCAAATGGAAAAGCAAATGGAATTACTGGAGATGGATCAAGTTTTCTCCCATCGTTATGTAAATGAAGGCTTCTCCGGAGGGGAGAAGAAGCGTAATGAGATCCTTCAGATGATGATGCTGAAGCCAGGTATTGCTATCCTTGATGAAATTGACTCCGGCCTTGATATTGATGCGCTGAAAATTGTAGCACGCGGCGTAAACGAACTTCGTAGTCCAGAAATGGGCGTGCTGATGATTACGCACTACCAGCGTCTGTTGAATTACATTAAGCCTGATTTTGTCCATGTAATGATGCAAGGTCGCATTGTGAAATCTGGCGGACCAGAACTGGCTCTGAAACTTGAAGAGAACGGATATGACTGGATTAAAGAAGAGCTGGGTATTCAGGACGAAACAGTAGGCGCAGAAAGCTAGGTTAGGAGGAATAACAGTAATGAGCGTAGAAGCGAATGTGCGATTCGACCAGGAAGCGGTAACACGCTTTTCCCAGGGCGAACCGGAATGGCTGACGCAACTCCGCCAGGAAGGGTTCGCGGGTTATCAGCAGCTTCCGTTACCGAAGCTGGAAAAAACGAAAATCGATAAATGGAACATCGACGAATTTACACCATATAAAGAGGAAGCAGCACTTTCTTCACTGGAGGAATTGCCGCAAGAAATTAAGGATTTGCTGGATGCAGATAACGACAATGTAATCGTTCAAAAGCATTCTGGCATCGTATATGCTCGCATAAGTGATTCTCTGAAAGCACAGGGCGTGCTATTCATGCCGCTTTCCCAGGCGATTCGGGAACATAGTGATTTAGTGAAGAAGCATCTGTTCCAATGCGGCATTGAGAAACATAAAATTACGGCGCTGCATCAAGCTTTATGGAGCGGCGGATTCTTCATATATGTGCCGAAAAACGTAGAGGTGAAAGAGCCTCTGCAGACGGTAATCTGGGGCATGGATGAAGAAGTGGCATTGCTTCCACATACATTGATTGTAGCTGACGTAAATAGCAAGGTTACGGTTGTTGAAAACGTGGTAGGAGCGAAATATGCACGGCCTGTCGTAGTAAATGGCATGGTAGAGGTATTCGCACAAAGCGGTGCCAAAGTGCGATACGCTTCAACCCGTTCTCTTTCCGAGAAAGTCACAGATTATACGTATCGTCGTGGTATCACGGAAAATGATGCACGCATCGAGTGGTTACTAGGTGATATGAACCTAGGCAATACGGTAGCTAATACGACAACGATTCTAAGCGGAAACGGTTCTTCCTCTGATTTCAAATCAGTGGCGATTGCTAACGGAAGTCAAAAAGAGAACTTCGTGGCACGAGTTGTGCATCTCGGTACTCATACGGAGAGCAATATTCTATCCCGAGGCGTTATGCTTGATGAAGCGACCGCTATCTTCAACGGTATTACCGAAATGAAGAAAGGTGCGGAGAAAGCGAACGGCGAACAGGCTGAGAACATCCTGATGATCGGCGACCGTGCCCGTGGCGACGCGAATCCGATTTTGTTGATTGATGAAGATGATGTAATGGCAGGCCATGCAGCATCCGTAGGCCCGGTTAGTCCATTGCAAGTATATTATATGATGTCACGCGGCATCGAGCGAAAGGAAGCGGAACGGTTAATCATTAACGGTTTTGTAGCACCAGTAGTGGATAGCCTTCCGATCGAGGGAATGAAAAAACGGTTAAGCATGATGATTGAAGGTAAATTATCCTAATGAACGCTAAAGAAATTCGCGAGCTCTTTCCCATTCTTAATCAGAATGTAAACGGCCATCCGCTTGTGTACCTCGATAGTGCGGCTACTTCGCAAAAGCCGGTTCAGGTAATTGAAGCGATGGACCGTTATTACCGTGAATACAATTCCAACGTTCATCGTGGCGTTCACACCCTCGGAACGCTTGCAACGGATGGATACGAAGGAGCGCGTGAAAAAGTCCGTACGTTCATCAACGCAAAAGAGACTGCAGAAGTGATTTTTACTCGCGGTACAACTACGTCATTGAACTTCGTGGCTCAGGGTTATGCCCGTAACTTCATTGGAGAAGGCGATGAGATTGTTATAACGGAAGTGGAGCATCATGCCAACTTCATTCCGTGGCAACAAATTGCCAAACGCACCGGTGCTACACTGAAGTTCATTCCGCTGGCGGAAGATGGTACGATTACAGTGGAAGTAGCGGAGCAAACTATTACACCGAATACGAAACTTGTTGCGATGGGTTATGTATCCAATGTGCTTGGTTCGATTAATCCGGTGAAAGAAATAGCGCAAATTGTACATCGCCACGGTGGTATAATGGTTGTTGATGGTGCGCAGGCAGCGCCACATATGAAGGTAGACGTTCAGGATTTGGACTGTGATTTCTTCGCTTTCTCAGGACATAAGATGGCGGGTCCGACAGGAATCGGTGTCCTGTATGGTAAGCGCGCTCTTCTTGAGAAGATGGAGCCTGTAGAGTTTGGCGGAGAGATGATTGATTTTGTAGATTTGTATGATTCGACATGGAAAGAACTTCCGTGGAAGTTCGAAGGCGGTACGCCGATTATTGCCGGCGCGATCGGCCTTGGTGCAGCGATTGACTTTGTAGAATCGATCGGTATGGATGCGATCTGTGAGCATGAACATCAACTTGTAACATATGCCATGGAACGATTGCGTCAAATTGACGGCTTGAAAATATACGGGCCTGAAAAGAGAAGCGGTCTGGTTACGTTTACAATGAAAGAGGCGCATCCACATGATATTGCTACCGTACTCGATACAGAAGGCATTGCAATTCGTGCCGGACACCATTGCTGTCAGCCGCTCATGAAATGGCTGAAAGTGTCGTCTACGGCGCGGGCCAGCTTCTATCTGTACAACACGGAAGAAGATATAGACGCATTAGTAAAAGGACTCATTAAGACAAAGGAGTATTTCGGCAATGTCTTCTCTTGATGATTTATACCGCAGAGTCATCATGGACCATTATCAAAAGCCCCGCAACCGAGGGGAGCTTGAAGATGGTGCATTGACTGTAAACATGAATAATCCGACCTGCGGCGACCGCATTCAACTACAGATGAAAGTGGAAGACGGAAAAGTTACTGACGCTCGTTTTACCGGGGAAGGCTGTTCTATCAGCATGTCGTCCGCTTCAATGATGACTGAAGCCGTCAAAGGACTTGAAGTCGATGAAGCATTGGCAAGAGCCGATTTATTTTCCCGGATGATGAAAGGGGAGGCCTCAGAGGAAGAAATCGAAGAGGCTGACCTGGGTGATATTGAAGCGTTACAAGGCGTAAGCAAGTTTCCGGCCCGTATCAAGTGCGCTACCCTCGCTTGGAAAGCCATGGAAAAAGGTCTTCGCGAGTAGCCTAAACATGAGGAGGCGTATTACGCCTTAGCAAGGAGGAAATGAGAATGAGCAAAAAAGCACCTGAGCTATCCTCAGAATATCAATATGGGTTTCATGACAAGGACATTTCGGTCTTCCGTGCGAAAAAAGGATTAACGAAAGAAATTGTGGAAGAAATCTCCCGCATGAAAGGCGAAGAACAATGGATGCTGGATTTTCGTCTGAAATCTTTGGAACTCTTCCAAAGCATGCCGATGCCAAGCTGGGGCGGCGATTTGACAGAATTGGATTTCAATAGCATCACATACTATGTTAAGCCGTCTGAAAAGGCGGGACGTAGTTGGGATGAAGTGCCGGAAGAAATTAAGAACACATTCGACCGTCTTGGAATTCCGGAAGCTGAACAGAAATTCCTGGCCGGTGTGTCGGCGCAGTATGAATCTGAAGTTGTGTACCATAATATGCAGGAAGACCTCGAAGAGATGGGCGTTATCTTCTGTGATATGGATACTGCTGTGCGTGAGCATCCAGATATCGTAAAGGAATACTTCAGCACGGTAATACCTCCGACAGATAACAAGTTTGCAGCGTTGAATAGCGCTGTATGGTCGGGCGGAAGCTTTATCTATGTGCCGAAGGGCATTAAATGCGAAACACCGTTGCAAGCATACTTCCGTATCAACTCCGAAAACATGGGGCAATTCGAAAGAACATTGATTATTGCTGATGAAGACAGCTTCGTTCACTATGTAGAAGGCTGTACAGCGCCGATTTACAGCACAGATTCATTGCATAGCGCGGTTGTTGAGATTATCGTGAAGAAAGGTGCACGTTGCCGCTATACGACAATTCAAAACTGGTCCAGTAACGTATATAACCTGGTTACGAAGCGTGCCGTGGCGGAAGAAGACGCGACGATGGAATGGATCGATGGTAACATCGGAAGTAAGCTGACGATGAAATATCCGGCGGTTATTATGAAAGGACCACGCGCGAAAGGTGTCGTTATCTCCATTGCTGTAGCCGGTAAAGGCCAGCATCAGGATGCAGGCGCCAAGATGGTTCATCTAGCACCGGAATGTAGCTCAACCATCGTATCGAAGAGTATTAGTAAACACGGCGGTAAGGTCACATACCGTGGCTTAGCTAACTTCGGACGCAAATCTGAAGGCTCCAAGTCCAACGTAAAATGCGACACGATTATCCTTGATAAGCTGTCTACTTCCGATACGATTCCATACAATGAAATTCTGAATAACAACATTACACTTGAGCATGAAGCAACTGTGTCCAAAGTGAGTGAAGAACAGTTATTCTATTTGATGAGTCGTGGTCTTAAGGAAGATGAGGCTACACAAATGATTATCATGGGCTTTATTGAGCCGTTTACGAAAGAATTACCGATGGAATACGCGGTGGAAATGAACCGCCTTATCCAGTTCGAAATGGAAGGTAGTATCGGATAACCTTTATATATCAAGGGGGTAAGTGCTTGAAAATGGCGTTTGCCCCCTTTTTGCCCCCTTTTAGATGTCGACATATTGCTCATACAGAGCTAAAGCGTCATCTTCAATCTTTTTAGTAATGTGCAAATACGTGTCTGCTGTGACTTTTACGCTTGCATGCCCAAGTCGCTCGGACACGTATTTTATATTTGCGCCCGCTTCCAGTAGATGGACAGCATGGGTGTGTCGTAGCGCATGAGGGGAGAGTACAGGTAAGCTTGCCCGCTTACATACAGCTTTAAAGTATTCACGTACTACATTTGTTCGGAGCCAACGTCCGTCCTGTTGGTGAAAGATAATGTTCTCAGTTGTCGCCTTGTAGTTTTTGTAACGTAAGTAAACTTCCTTTTGATTGATCTTGTGTCGTTTCATAAGTTTTATAGTTGCATCGTCCAGCTTAACTACACGATCACTCTTTTTAGATTTCGGTGTGGATAGGTACGGGGTTGAGTTTAAAGGATAGACTAGAGTTTTATTGACAGTTAGTTTTTTCTCATCCAGATCAATGTCATCCCAGGTTAAGGCTAAAGCCTCTCCGATTCGCAGGCCTGTACGTGCTAGAAGAGAGAATAGCACATAATACTGAATGGATGCTTGGTATTTCGCTTTCTTCATAGGCTCCTTAACCGTGTTAAGGAATAAGGATAATTGTTCTCGTGTAAAATAACTGATTTTACTGGACTTTTCATTATCTTTTGGTATTTTGATTTTTTGGATAGGGTTTTCTCTTATAATGTGAAACTCATGAACAGCATCAAATAAAGCGCTACTCATGATACTGTGTATCCTTCGAACTGTACCTTCGCTATATCGCTCTCGTAGTTCATTAATCCACTTCTGATAATCTGACCTAGTTATATCTTTTAGCTGATAATTTCCCCATCGAGGTAGGATGTTAAGTCGAACGTTCCGTTCCTGAACGGAGTAAGTAATCGGTTTAACAAAAGGCTTCTTGTAAATCTCTAACCATTGATTAAAATATTTCTCAACTTTTTCACTTCCGTTTTCACCAAATCCAAAATAATTGATGTTGGTTTCCTCTTCTGCTGCTGCGATTTGTGCCTCTTTCTTAGTTCTGAATCCCCCTTTTGTTTTTTCTCTTGTTTTTCCGGTCTTCCGATCTACATACTTGATACGGTATTCCCAATTTGCACCGCGTTTACGGAAATATGCCACTTAAACTCCTCCCTAAACAAGAATATACGTTCGTTAATTAGAGTATAAAAAGCCGCTTTGCGGCTAAAAAATATAAAGTTACTAAAATGGGAGTTCTTCTCTTAATTTCATATTTTCCTTTTCGTCTTTCCAATTCTTTAGTATTCCTAATTCATAGAAAGTAGATGTAGAGCCGCATTTGGTGCAAAATCTAGCATCTCCACTCAATAATTCCCCGCAACCATTATCTAACTCATGCCAATGACCTTGATATGGTTCTCCTACGCCTTCTTCAGAAAAACCAGTACACATATTAACTAAATAGGAACCACAAATCTGACAATAGTCTCCCAAAATATTTTCGTTTCCACATCTAGGGCATTGAATAGCCGTATGGAGTTCATTGAGTTCAACTTGTGAATATATCATCGTATTGCTTCCTTTCTCTTTTGTTAAATCTTCCGTCCCGCATACTGGACAAAATTTAACGGTTTTTAGAACAAAATAATAGTTACACTCTAAACATTTCATCCCGTACCTATGCTCTAGAATAAAATCTTTAAAAAGGTCCATTGCCCAAGACTTAGCAACATGTCTCCTTCCCATCTCAAATCCCCTGTTAATAAAGTTTAAAACATTTGAGGCAGCCTCTATTGAGATAAGACATAAGTCAGAGAGCAAAGGAATATCTATTTTACCTAATGCTGTAATTACCTTAGGAGGGGCCAATAGTGTTCTTGCGAAACAGTTAGCTTCTTTTTCAAAGGCATCATACTCATGTTTACTTAATGAATTTCTTGCAATGATAGTTTTATCAGTTATCTCATTATGTCTAAGAATAAAATGACCTAATTCATGTGCGATTGTCCACCGGATTCTTCCTGCATTGTCAATTGTGTCGTTATACAAAATTAGATATTTGTGTTCTGATTTCTTATAGTAACAGCAGCCTTCGGAACTATCAGCAAACTCACATACTTCATCGATATCCATGCCGTACTTATCACCGAACCAAGAATATGATTTGATTTTAAGATTTGGAAATCGTCTTGCGAGTTTCTTTACTTTGACTGGTAGTGCGTTTACTTTACTACTTTCTAATAAATTGTATGCTGCCTTTTCAGCACGTTGATAATTCGGTCTATAGGTTATCATCTTCGTCTTCATCATCCTCGAATGCGTCTTCAAATGCTGCCTCAAGAATTGTAATTGCCTTTTTTCTGTCCTTTGAATTTACTTTTCGAGCAAACCTTTCGATTTTACGGTAATCATCATCTAAATTTTCATCTTTACTGTGCTTGGAATTATCTTCACCCATTAACTCGCTAATCCCGACATTAAGAGCAGAAGCAATTGATTTTAAAGTATCGATACTCGGATTGTATCTTCCGTTTTCAACATCGGCTAAATAGGACCTAGAGATCTTTGATTTTTTAGCCAACTCGTTTTGAGTCATTTTTTCTCTTTTTCTGAACTTCTTAATATTTTCACCAACAATCATAATGCACACCTCCTTATCATTAGTCGGTTATTACGACGTCTTTAGTGTTAGTATACCCATGAAAGGTCGGATATACAATTCATAAAATGACGGAAAAACAAGTAAAAATGAGTATTTTGACGTAATAGCAAGCTATTTGCTTGAAAATATTGCTATTTGAGCTTATTTGCTCCATATTACACTTTTACAAATTGGACGGAAATACTTATCATTAATTCAAGGAGGTGACGGAAATGCAAGTATGTATTAAGAGAGAAGCATTGGGTTTAGTTATTTCACAAGGAAGAAAAAATAAAAACTTAACCCAACAGCAATTATCTAATTTAACAGGCTTATCTAGAAGTTATATCGCCGATATCGAGAAGGGTAGATATATGCCCAGTGTAACAACGTTAGTGGTTTTAGCTACTTATTTACAATTAGACCTTAATTTTTTGACTAAAATGACGGAAATACAAGTTTGAACAAAAAGGAAACCAACCGAAACAATTACAAACTACTAACTAAATGCAAGGAAGGGTTGTTACCTCTTACAGAACAGGAGGCAAATGTTTCATGAATGGTTTGGTAAGTATCAATGTCGATATCGACGAATCGGAAGTTCGGGAACTTTGCAAACAAAAAGTAGCTGAACTAATTAAAGAAGTTGATGTAGATTTTGTATTTTGGGACACATCAGAATTGAAAAGACGGACTTGTCTATCATGGAACACGATTCAAGATCAATTCTTTTTTGATCCTCGGTTCCCAAAACACAAAGTTGGATCAAAGTGGCTCTTTCCAGCAAAGGAAACAAGAGAATTTTTGATCCGATGGTTGAGTGAGCAACCAAAACGCTAGAAAGGACAAAACAAAACTTTCAATTGGTGTTTTAGGAATCCGTTTCATATGTCTTTCTCCTTTGTATATGTATTTAGAAGAATCTCCAAAAGCCTAGGTTCTTCTGACATACCATAATTCGACAAAGGAAAATCCTATCAAATAAACGAGGTGTCTTTATGGAAAATGAATCATCAAACGAAAAATCAATTAAACCATTGAAGAAAATCAAACCACCAGAATATTTATTTGTTCGAGCTCTTAATAAACACCTGATTCCATCCTATATCAGAAATATAAAAGCAAAAGGGCGCAAAAATGAAAAGTAATCTTCAAGTCTTCTTACTCGGTTGCATCATAGCCTCTCTATTCTTACTTACTGGAATCTTAACCGAAGGGTGGACAAAATGCCTTGGATGCCATTGAACAAATAGCATGGGAAGTGGCAGAAACGTTCTGGCAAGCAGGTAGAACAAAGTTTGACTTTACATTCTATCTTCAAACCTTAGACAACCTTATAGGAGGTGATGCAGCAGAAGAGATATGGGAGTATGTACAACCAATGGTACAAGCCATCTTAGGAGGTGATAACGTGGACAAGCTCATGTTAGAGGAAATCAAACGGTCGCTTGAATCTGCTAAAGTAGCACAACGCAAAAACATAGAGGCAGATGATAGCTTAAGTGCCTCATTCGAAGCAGGGTACGCAACAGCTATGCAAGCAGTGTTGAAGATGCACGAAACCTATGAAATATAAAAATGCCCTGCTACCAACAGGGCACAGAAAAGAAAAAACGTTACGGTCAGTATAGCACAAAACGGAGGGAAAGCGAATGGATAAAGTGAAGTTGCCGAAAGAAGTGGCGGAAGCGATTAAAACACTGAAAAATGCAGAAATCACAACCTTTGAAATCATATGCTCCCTAGCTCATGAAAGATGGGGACATTCAAAGCATGTATCTGAGGCTCATAAGACTTTGCGTAAGTTCTCATTCGGAAATAGTGGCAGAAACGGTGATGTTCTTCTTAAGGCCCTCGTAAATGACTACGAATTAGAGCCGACGCCAGAAGAAAAGGTACTGAGTGAATATAAAGCGCGTCAACCATATTCTAATTATGGCAATGCATATAGGCAAGGGGTACGAGATACGCTCAATGCCTACGGTATCAAGATTGAAGGAGTGAACGCATGAAACTATATGAAATGGCAGAAGCCTATCAATCCTTACTCGAAGCAATCGAAGAGGGACAAGATTTCAGCGTAGCCCTTGAACAGCTTGAGGACAAAATCGACACAAAGGTTGAGAATATCGCCAAGGTAATCAAAACCACTGACGCTCAAGTCAAAGCAATCAAAGACGAAGAAAAGCGCCTTGCAGAACGCAGAAAGGCCCTAGAAGCTGATATAGAACGACTTAAGACTTACACCTCTACAACACTACAGAACGCCGGATTAACCAAAGTAAAAGGCTCTCTACTCACAGTGAGCTTGCAGAACAACAAACCTAGTGTAGTGGTGGACGAAACGAAAATTGCAGATGAATGGCTTATCCCTCAACCTCCTAAGGTAGATAAAACAAGGCTATATGAGGCACTAAAAGAGGGGCAGGTGATACCGGGTGCAACACTCCAATCAACCCAATCCCTACGTATTCGCTGAGTGCGCTATCTGCAACGTTCCAATTGAAAAGAGCGAACGCAAGCACCACATTAAAGGCTCAAAATACGCTTGTCACGGATGCTTTACGGATATAGCAAGGGAGGTTTAACAAATGGATACTAAATCAATTATGGAGGCATTACAAGCGCCATTCCCTCAAGAAGATATAGAGTGGCGTGTCGGCTCCACAAACAAGGATAAAACGAAAGGGCTAGCCCTAGCCTATGTTACAAACAGAGCCATACAGAATCGGTTAGATGAAGTGTTCGGCCCGTTTGGTTGGCAGAATCAATTCAAAGAGTGGAAACAAGGTTCGCAGTTATGTGGTATCTCTATCAAATTTGAGGACGAATGGATTACTAAGTGGGATGGTGCAGACGATTCCAACCAAGAAGCAATAAAAGGTGGCTTATCAGACAGTATGAAACGTGCTGCTTATCAGTGGGGAATCGGACGCTATCTCTATAAACTACCTAAGAACTGGGTTGAAATCGAACCCGCCGGACATAGCTACAAAATCAAACGTAAGCCTTCATTACCTGCATGGGCTTTGCCAAAAGGAGCAAAACCGGATGAACAATCAACTCAGCCGGATGCAACGCCTCCCGAACCCACAGCAGCAATTAAATCCAAGTGGGAGCTTATCGGAGGAAAGCCGGAGGTGCTTAATAAGTGGTTCTTCAATCAGATGTTAGAAGGAAAAACGGTTGAAGAGGTAGATCAAATCCTGACCAAGCAGTTAGAGGAAAAGATGGGGGCCGAAGTGATTAACGAACAGAAAGGGGCATAGCGTACTATGCCGGATAAGTTCAAAGCCGAAGTCACTGTTATCAAACGGAAAAAGGGAGAACCTACCGTCATTGCGATTGAAGGCAAGCAATACACACTACAGCATCAGCACCAATATAGAAAATAGGGGGGTAACCAATGTTTGAACCAAAAGAACTGGAAGTGATTCAAGCTGCACTTGAGCTTTACAGAGAATATCGAGGCGATGACCTGTATGTTTATGATGAACATGTCAACGTTACTGAAATTCTAAAGAAAATATATACCAGGGAATTTAAGGAGGATAAACAACATGCTTAATCGTGCAATCGTTTTAGGCCGTCTTACAAAAGATCCTGAGATGCGCTACACCCAATCAGGTACAGCCGTAACCACTTTTACCCTAGCCGTAGACCGTCGTACCACTAATCAGCAAGGAGAACGTGAAACTGACTTCCTTCCTATCGTCGTATTCGGTAAAACAGCCGAATCATCAGCGCAATATCTATCAAAAGGGAAACAAGCAGCAGTAGAAGGTAGAATCCAAGTGCGAAACTACGAGAATAAAGAAGGTCGTCGCGTCTACGTTACTGAAATCGTGGCAGAAAACGTCCAATTCCTTTCGGGTGGAAATACACAAGGCAACCAATCAAACAGCAACACAGGCTATCCTAGCAACTCAGACAGTCCGTTTAGTGGCAAGCCTATTGATATCTCAGACGACGATCTACCATTCTAAATCACCTTTAGGGGGCCAAAATGAACAATCTCGAAATCTATGACGACTTTGTAAGATTACTAGGAAAAACTATACACAATGTAGCGTTAGACGAACGCGATCAAATGTTAATACGAATGGCTATAAATCATACTTGCTTATGCTTAACAACGAAGGAAGAGGTGTGATATGCGAGAAATCAAGGTTCGTTTTTGGGACGAGCGAAACAATCGGTTTTGGTATGGCAAACAAGAAGGTGAAAGTGTTGGGCGATATTCGTTTCACACATATCTTGAAAACGGTTGTCTAATAGGTGTTACGTATGAATCAGTAAGCTATGGATTCAAAAGTATTGATGATGTTATCGAGCGTAAGTTGAAAGTTTCTGAGTACACCGGACTGAAGGATAAGAACGGTAAGGAGATTTATGAAGGGGATATTGTTCGCACTTGGGAAGAAGACACTTATATACCCAATAGAGATGATGGAGGGGGAATTATTGATTACAACAAATATGAAGGTTATTCACAGTTAGGTGTTATTGATTTTAAAGGTGCTTGGTTCACTTACGAAACTAAGAAACATTTACAAGGACGGAAGGAAGAAATTTATGCACCTTTAGATTTCACCAATAATTTAGTAGTCATCGGTAACGTGTTTGAGCATCCCGAACTACTGGAAGTGAACGCATCATGAAAACTGAATGCATCATATGCTCTGGATGCAAGGGTACAGGTGTAGCACGTAAGAAAACATGCGTTATGTGTGAGGGGCTTGGCTTCTGGGAGCAACTAGCTTATGACAGGGAGCTAGATCGCTTTTGGAAGAATCTTGAGCCAGTAGAACAGCCGAATTGGTAGGAGGGGATAGGGTGACCGAACAAGAGTTGAAAGAGATACGAGAACGTTTAGAAGCTGCTACGCCAGGGCCATGGGAAGCTAGTGGAAGTCCTTACGGTATCAATGTATATACCTTAGATGGAATTACTATTTGTGAGAAAGACGAGGCGACTAGGGCCGACTTTATGAATGCAGATTTTATCGCTAAATCTTCTACAGACATTCGTCGGCTGCTGGATGAGGTTGAACACTTAAAACATTCTATAAGTTGCGCTACATGTGCAGAATGTGCCGATCAAGTCGGTGATAAGTGGGAACTGTTTAACCATTCAATTTACTGTTCAAATTGCATCAACTACGTAAAAGAAGTATACAACGACAAATAAACCGACGGAGGGGCCTAGCCTCTCCTTTAACCCTTAGGAGGTGACATATGCAAACGGACGAACTAGCAGCAAACCTAGACACATACAAAGAGCTTGAGGATAAACGTATATGGGACTATCTACAAAGCCATAACGACTACCTTAACAGAATCAACGCTATTAACCTAGATAACGCTGGAACATTCCAACTTGGTAAGTGCGAGCTTCTATACAGCCGTGCTAGACTTTACGCCTCTCTTATTGCCGGACACTATCGCAAGCTACAGAAATATCATGAGGCTATGGCTGAACAAGCCCAAGCAGATATGTTCGAGAGCGTTAGGAAAGGTGAATACGATGCATTATTCAAGACAGGTGTAGACGGTCAATATCTCAGTCGTAAAGCCAAAGGTAAGCAACTAGAAAAAGCTGCACAATATGAAGGCGACTATATCAGATGGACAGGTATAGCTAACTCATACGAAAGTGCCATTAACAGCCTTAAAGACATGGTAAAAGGCGTTAAAAACGAATCTAACGGAGGTGTATAGCTATGAAAACAGGCCGTGAATTGGATATTCTTGTTGCTGAAAAGGTTATGGGTTGGGTTGTTGATGGTGACATTATCGAAAACGCAGACCTTGACGAACAAGGAAGATGTACTTTTCCTTCTGGTGATTTCTTAATGAATAAAGAAACGAGAGAACCTTTACCTAACTACTCAACCAATATAGCAGATGCTTGGAAAGTACTAGAAAAACTCATTCAACTAGGTGCAGAAATAAACGTTGGGTTCTACAAGCAATGGGATTGCTCAATAGATTATCCTATCGGGTGCAATTGGCTAGTACAAGCAGAAACAGCACCACTTGCTATATGCCTTGCAGCATTAAAAGCTCTTGGAGTAGAGGTGTAACCCATGTACGGATTCAATCCTTGCCCCAAACCTCGTCACGCTCTCAAGAAAAAAAGACGCTTGAAAGACATACCCAAAGATATACGCCGATTCGTGTATGAACGCGATAACAAATGTTGCGTTAGATGTGGCAATCCTCACAACCTACAGCTACACCACATTATTACCAAAGGTCGTTATGACCCACGTAGATACAACTTTAAACAAGGTGTACACGATCCTAGAAACCTCGCCACTGTATGCGTAGGATGCCACAGAAAGATCCATGACCAACCCGAGGCTATGCTCGAAATGCTAGAGTGGCAAAGATTACGTTTTGGCGAAGTTCTAAAATATGTAACTGAATAAGGAGGTGAAACTATGCGCCCTAGAAAACCTAATCGACGTGAACGCGAATCTATCGAATGGTGCAATCTTAATCCTGACAACTGGCTAATCAAAATACGACATGATGAAACACTTTCTATCACACATAGAGAAGTAGGCACCATAAGAGAAATACCTAGGTAGTTTCTATACCATACTATACGAGTGGATACAGTGAGAGTTTCAAAAAAATCATATTTTGGAAAATTATTTTTTGCTCTCTTTAACTTCAACGATTTCAAGCAAATCTTGAATAGGCACATTAAAGAAATCACAAAGTGTAGTGATTGTATTGAAGTCCAAGCGATCGCTTTCATCATTGTAAAGGCGAGTTAAAGTAGGACGACTGATACCAGTAAGCCTAGAGAGTTCATGAATACTCTTAATTTTTCTTTCACCCATTAGAATATGCAATCTACTTTTAATAGTTTTATTATTACTCATTCCCATCATTCTCCTTTTTTTAGAAGAGTATAACACAAGTATTACTATATGGGAATACTAAACATTATTTTGGTAACGGAAGTGTTGCAATAAATGCACGAATATGTTACCATGATAAGTGGGTGGAAGAAGAAAAATACTTTGGAGGTGAAACATGGAAAAACTACGAATCCACCTGTCAACTTTGATGGGGAAAAAGAAAGTCCGATCCATTCATCAGCTAAGTAAAGAGACTGGCATTAGTCGCCCGGTTCTCGGAAAACTCTACAAAGAGGACTTATCTTATAAGCCTCATGTAGATACGCTGACAAAGCTTTGCGATTACTTTGAATGTCCGTTAGAAGAGTTGATAGAATACGACCCTCGTGATAATGGACAAGCAATCTAAGGAGGATTTGGATGAAAGCTAAGATTTTTAAATTTAGTCATAGTGAAGGCGCAGAAATTATTGCTGCAAGTAACGCAAAAGAAGCGATTATGTTTTTCTTCACTCAATATGCTGATGATATTCAAATGGATGATATGGTGGAGTTTGGAGGCATCGAAATCACTGAGCTTAAAGGTGAAAACATCACTAAGAAACACTCTGTTTTTGATGAATCAAAAAACGAAACTGTTTCTGTATCTTATCAGGAAATAGCTACAATTTCTTTCGTTAACAGTCCTGTGGTTTTGGTTTCGCCAAGTTATTAAAGGAGGATGCTAATGAAAATAGTTAAGTTGAATGATTCAGATGACTTACAAAAAAGGATAGAAGCTTGCTACAAAATGGAACACGCACTATTATGCGACAAATTGAAGCTAGGAATTAACGGTTTAGAATGGCTAGTGTTGCAAACAAATGTAACAGATGAAAAGAAGAAATCATTAGACCAATATGTAAATTTAGCCGGAAGCACACTGAAAAAGAATATAACTCAATTATTCATTGACGCTGTAAACATGGATTCAGATACGTTTTACGAAACGCATGAACTAAACTGGTGGATCGCGATTGATGAAACTATAACGTTTTTATCAATTTTGAAACAACAAGATTACAATGGTTACCTTTATTTTCTAAACAAAATTTATAGTGGAGGGTGCGAATGAATAATTTAACGGTTATTGAACATCGAGGACAACGTGTATTAACAACATTGCAATTAGCAGAGTCTTACAAAACTGATGCCAAACATATTAATGATAACTTTCAAAATAACAGGAAGCGTTACACACTAGGAAAACATTATTTTGAACTAAAAGATGAAGAACTAAAAAATTTTAAAGCTACCACGAAAATTTCGGGGAACCTTAAATTTGCTCCTGTTATTTATCTTTGGACCGAAAAAGGTGCTTGGATGCACGCTAAATCACTCAATACTGACAAAGCTTGGGAAGCTTATGAAATGTTGGTTGACGAATACTACAGAATGAAAGAACAAACCATTGATGTTTCTATGCTCGGCCCAGAATTACAAATGTTTAAGCACCTCTTTGATGGAGTCGCTAAAGTTCAAATCGAAAGCCTGGAAACAAAACGCCAACTATCAGAAGTAAAGACAACGGTAAATGTCATTCAAGAAACCTTCTTGCAACGTGATAGCAATTGGAGAAAATCAATTAACTCAATGTTGAATCAAGCAGCTTCTAGGCTAGGTGGAGAATACCGAGAGTTAAGGAATGACAGCTATCAAAAGCTAGAAGAAAGAGGCCGTTGCAATCTGAACGTTAGGCTAACGAACCTGAAAGAACGGCTATCCGAAAACGGAGCTACAAAAACAAAGATTAATCAAACTACAAAGATGGACGTAATTGAATCTGATGCACGATTAAAAGAGATTTACACAACGATTGTTAAAGAATTATCTATCGGTTCCTTGAGCAAATAAAAAAGCACCTTTCCCCAAAGGCGCTCATACGGCCGGGGTCCCCACCCCGGTTGCTTGCAAAATAATTGTTAGATTCATTATACACGAAAACGTAAGCGTGTATACCCGGAACATACGTACTATTTTCTACCAACTGTTCTTTGACATACCCAAAAATACGAATTGGAGTGATTTAAACTATGGAATTGATCCATTCTGATAAATACGGGATTGCTTTAGATATCGCTAAGAAATTCACTGGTGCGAAAGAGTATAGAGTTATATTGCACTTTGTTCAACACACAGCAGACGGTCATTTAGTAGCAACAGATACACACAAATTAATCAAAATTATGAACGTACATGGATTTGAGGAAGAAAGACTTATTAATCCACGTAGCTATGAGATGGCTAAAGGTATCTATCCTAATGTAAATGGGATTATTCCAACGGACACAAAGGATCACATCTTATTAGATAAAGATCAGATTAATGTATGGTATCAGGCACATAAGTCTATGGCCCAGATGTTGAAGAATCTAAAAGTCAGATATAGCAAAGCGACTCGATTGAGTTTTAACGATGATAGTTTTCATTTTACAGCTATGCTCGGAAAAGACGCAGGTATTAATTTTGAGCTTCCATACACGGAATATGTGAAGCCAGAACAACCATCAACAACCTACAACATTGAATATATGCGTGATGCTCTTGAGGCTCATATAAAAATGGGATCGGAAAGTGTAGTGCTGCAATTCACTGGACAAATGTCACCATTCCTTGTCACCAACGAAAAAGATGTATTGGTTTTAATTCTACCTATCAGAACTCCGCAGTAAAAGAAGGTGAACAAATGTCTGAAATAAAGTGGATTAAGCTTACTACTTCTATGTTTGATAATGAAAAAGTCGACTTTATTGAAAGTCTACCTGAGGCTGATTCAATACTCATCATTTGGATAAAACTTCTTACTTTAGCTGGCAAGTGCAATATGAAAGGTCATATCTTTCTTACGGAAAACATTCCATACACAGATGAAATGTTAGCTCATAAATTCAGACGGCCTTTAAGTACAGTACGCCTAGCTTTAGAAACCTTTAATCGACTCAGGATGATTGAGGTAGATGAAAACTCAGTCATTCAGATTTGCAATTGGGAAAAGTATCAAAACATTGATGGTATGGAGCGAATTAGGGAGCAGAACAGGATAAGAAAACAGAAGGAAAGGGAAAAGAAAAAGTTTCTTTTAGAAGATAGTGACATGTCACGTGACGTCACGGAGAATGTCACGCGAAGTCACGCAACAGATATAGATAAAGATATAGATAAAGAAATAAATAATATGCCCTTTTCTTCTTCACCTTTGCCCTATAAAGAAATCATAGATTACCTGAATGAAAAGACAGGTAGTAAATTCCGGGCTGGTTCGGAGGAAACGAAAAGACTTATCAAAGCACGGTTTAACGCTGGCTTTACCCTTGAAGACTTCAAAAAAGTAATTGATGTGAAATCATCCCAGTGGCTTAACAACAAAGACATGAATAAGTATCTCCGGCCTAAAACGTTGTTCGGGACAAACTTTGAAGGCTATTTAAACGAATATGAGCGTGATAACAAGCCTACACCTCCTTCTGAACCGTCTCGTAACTATCAGGCAGAGATTGAAGCAGCGTTACAAGAGGATGCGAAGAAATGGGGGATCGCGAATGACTGAAAAGCATTTAAAAGCATACCAAGTTTCTAATGGTGAATATTCACAAATTGTATTTTCTTCTACAAGAGGAGGAGCCAAATATATTAGTGAGTTTTATGACGGAAGTAACTTTTTGGACTTAGAAGTAAGAAGGGCAAGGTGGGCTGATGAATTTGTTGATGCTCATTCAATACCAAAACAGTCTTATCTTGATAACGGCTGGTGGTGGGAGTGTCGTTGTGGACAACCTCAATACAAAGAAACAGCTATCGTTATCAACGAACTTGTTTATTGCCAAAAATGCCTAAAGAAATCGGAGGGTAAATAAATGGCAGTAATTAACCTCGAAGCAGAACAAGCTGTGATCGGTGGTGTGCTATTGGAGGGGGAGCTAATAAAAGAGTGCTCCCTTCTTCCTGAACACTTCTATAAACAAGAGCACATAGTGATATGGGAAGCTGCAAGAGCCTTAGACAAGGCGAAAAAGCCCGTTGACCTAGTAACAATCGTCACGGAGTTAGGAGAGCGTATAGAGCAAGCTGGGGGCCTTAAATACATTCAGGATTTGGCTGTAGGTGTACCAACGACTACAAACTTTGAATACTACGTTACGGCTGTTTTAGATGCTTGGAAGATGCGAAAGGCAGAAACACAAGCTGTAGAACTCATCAACCGAGTAAATGCCGAACGGAACACTGATGTAATCGCTGAGACGGTACAGAAACTTACTCACTTGGACGAAACAGGCCAGCAGATGGATTACAACCATACAGCTACGCTTTCAGAAGTGTATGACGAGATGGAGAATCAACCAGAAGGATTAACCGGGATAGATACGGGATATGTAGACTTGAATCGGATTACAAACGGGCTTAATAGTAGTGACTTACTTATTGTTGCAGCCCGTCCAGCAATGGGGAAAACAGCATTCGTATTGAACGTAGGTGGCAATGCAGCCGGACTAGATAAGGCTTGCGTAAGTATCTTCTCACTTGAAATGCCGAAGAAACAACTTATTCGTCGGATGATATGTGCAATTGGGAATATCGATGCTGATAAGATGCGAAATCCGAAGAGTAGATTCTCAAATGAAGATTGGGAGAAAGCAACTCGTGCAATCGGTATTATCAACAACATGAACTTGCATATTTACGATGAGCCAGGGCAAACAGTACAAGGGATTCGGGCAAAGGTACGGAGATTAAAAAACAAATACCCTGATGTACCCCACTTGGTTATCATCGACTACTTGCAACTAATCAGCTATATCGGACGAGCACACAACAGAAATGAAGAGGTTGCTGAAATGTCTCGAGCACTTAAGATTATGGCGCGTGAGTTTGAATTACCTGTAGTGGCCTTATCTCAGCTTTCACGTTCGGTAGAGCAACGTCAAGATAAGCGTCCGATGCTTTCAGACTTAAGGGATTCTGGCGCAGTAGAACAAGATGCAGACATTATTATGTTCCTTTACCGAGATGACTATTACGACGCTCAAGCTGAAAAGAAGAACGTCACAGAAGTGATTGTAGGTAAGAACAGACACGGGGCAACGGGTACGGTGGAGCTCGCTTTCTTGAAGGAGTATAACAAATTCGTATCTTTAGCGAGAGGATGAGGCAAATGGTTGATCGCAAAGCCTTAATCAAACACCTCGAACAAATGGGCCGGAACGTTGAATTAAATAGATATCCAAGAGACGGAATACTAAAGTGTAACCCGGATTTCTTGGATGGACAGAACGCAGTTATCAATAAGTTAATCAAACAACTAAAATCGGGTGACTTTGAAGTAACGGAAATAGAAATGCAATCAGACATTACGAAAACTACAGTATTTCAGGAGGAAGCGATATGAGAACAATTATCCCTCGTCATAAAAGAATAAACAATCTACCGGGTGAGGTTAAAACATACTTCTTATCTGAGGAAGAGTTAGCGAAATATCGCGCGTTACCAGTGGAAGAAGGTAAGAAACCAGTTGTATTAACTCGTAAATGGGGTGAGATGATATGAACTGCCCTAAATGCGCTGGAGAATCAGCAGTTAATAATAGTCGGCCGGATCCTAAATCAAACTACGTTAGAAGATATAGGGTGTGCAAGGTATGTGATTTTCGATGGAAAACGTTAGAGGCTATAGTCGAAAAAGAAAATACCTTTGAGACGCACACAATGGGCGTGTACGAAGCGAAAGCAAGGGAGTTAGGGCAACTAGTGGAAGAGAAGCAGAAAACCTATGGTGACTCATTCTCGAAGGCAGGAGAGTTCCTTAAACTTTTATATCCTAATGGGATTGAGCCAGAACAATATACTGATGCATTATGCTTGGTTCGGATCTTCGATAAGCAAATGAGGATCGCTACTAAAAAAGATGCATTTGGCGAAAGTCCATATGGAGATTTGGTTGGATACTCTCTTCTAGGATTAGTTAAGGATGAAAAGGGGAGATAAGATGTCGCATATATTTTAGGTGAATAGGGTGTAGATTGTGGCATAGTCTACACTTTAAATCAAAAATTCAAATGAATATTTGAGGAGATGATACCATGGAATTTTTACAAAAGGTAAAGGTGAATCGTTTTGCTGAGAACGTGAGGAAATACGGACCCTGCCCGTGGGGAAGCGGCACATGGAAGAGTCATTATAGAAAAGTTGAAACAAAAGAAAACAAGAAAAAAGACACAGAATTCGTTGTCATTGGAACAACCTGCTTAAACGAGGGATATTCAGAATGGCTAGGTGGTGACGATGGAAATGGATTTAAAATGATGGACCGTATAAAGGTATATATAGTCGCTAGTGGATTAGGACGTAGATATAAAGTGTTGCCAGAAGATATGGAGGTTGTTGAGTGATGAATCTATCAAAGCTTTTCGATATGCAACGTGTATTGGACGAACGGATCATCAAAGATAAGGGGCTAGAAGGGAAAGACCTGTTGCCGGGTAAGATTCTAGCGTTACAAGTAGAACTTGGGGAATTAGCGAATGAATGGAGAGGCTTCAAGTTTTGGAGTAATAACCAAAAGCCATGCATAACTGGACACAAAGGAAGATGCGAGCGTTGTGAAGGCACTGGATATATCAGTACGCAATATGATCTATGTGATGCAGGATGCTTTAAAGGTTTAGCGCTATTCAATCCTCTTCTTGAGGAATATGTAGACTGCCTACACTTCCTTTTGAGTATTGGATTAGAGCTTGAAGTTAATCAACATCTTAATATTAACCCTTATGATGAGAAAGATATTATAACTCAGTTTAACAAAGTGTTTAAACTAGTCACTGAATTACAAAGTGATGATTTTTATAAAGCAGCGCAATGGCAATTGTTGAAACGGTACTTCTTTGGATTAGGAGAAATGCTTGGATTTACTTTTGAACAGATAGAACAAGCCTATTTAGATAAAAATGCAGTAAACCACCAAAGACAGGAGGCCGGATACTAATGCGTAGAGGTAAAAGACGCCCATTCTTCTCTTATGACATAGATGATACATGGATGGATCAAACAGCAAGAGTACGTTTGCCACATGAGAATAGAAGTGAATGGGAACGGTTATCCGGCCCGGTGGAGATTAAAAGGGTGGAGGATTTGAAGTGAGAGAGGAGATTCTTAGACTAATAGACGACTTTGAGACAAAGGCAGAAGTAGCAAACATACAAGCTACACATGCGTTAGCAGTAAAGAAATGCAATTATGCTGCTCATAAGGACGGATTAGAAGAAGGGTTTTTATACGCTGCCCAAAGACTAAAGGAGTTGCTATGAGCAAATACGGGGCTACAAAAGTAGTGGTTACAGAAGATTTGCAGATATATAACCTCAAGGATGCCAAAGAGAACAATATAGACGGGCTTACGTTTGATTCTAAAGCAGAGGCAAGGTATTATGCTTTGCTTCTGCAACTACAGCAGGAAGGGGCTATTACAAGTTTTATAATACAACCTCGTTATGTCTTACAACCTGCATTTAAGAAGAATGGCAAGATGGTTAGGAAAATCGAATACGTAGCTGACTTTGAAGTTTCGTACCCAGATGGAGAGCTCGAAGTGATAGACGTAAAAGGATTTGAGACTAAAGACTTTGCACTCAAGAAAAAACTATTCGAGTTCAAATACCCTCATCTGCAACTAAAGCTTATGACATTCAAATACGGACGTTGGATGACTATAGAGGAATACAAGAAAGAGAAGAAGGAGAGGGCAAAGAAATGACTATCGAAAAAGAACGACTCGAAAAGATGGAGCGATCTTTTAATAGAGCAGAAGAAAGTGGAGCAGGCGATTTAGCAAATTGGGCTGTAATGAACGTTGAAAGTTTGTTTGCTGAAATTAGACGGTTACAAGGTTGGGAAAAATGATGGACATAGATATTGACACTCTTGATATATCCTATGACAGTTCAGGTCGGATGAACTTTCACCCTCGACTGCATCCGAATCAGGGTAAACCTTTTACAGAAGAAGAGAAAGAGTATCTATGCAAATACTATGACATAGACGGATCTCTTAGTATGTCCTATGTGTTAGGGAGAACGCAGAAATCCATCCTAAATAAGATTAGTAAGCTAAAACGCAATGGAATGTTTGAGTATTACAGAGGGAAAACTCATGGCTAAACGTAAGACTTGGGCTGACGCTATAAGGGAACAGTTAGGGGAGCAGCCAGAAGAAGGGAAAGTACCTACAAAGTTTATGGGTGGATATTGTAAATGTGGGAGTGGAGGTTTTACTCCTTCTCTCCTGCATGGTGAGTATATACGGACATGTCATAAGTGTGGAGCAAGCTATAACGTGGATCGGGGGATTTATATATGACAGAGCAAGAGATGATCGCTGCAACTGAATCTTTTAACCGAAGTTTTAAAGGTATTCGTTTAAGTATCGCTCTCCAAAGTGATGCCGATTTCCATTTTCGTTATGCATATAAAAACGGGATGAGTGTTCACGAATTACATGAGTGGTATCGTGCGAATCCGTATTAAGGGGGATTTATTTGTGAGAGTGAGAATTATAGGCGACGCAACGGCAAACGACATTATGAGGTGGTGGTATGCAGAAAGAGTTGGTGAAGAATTTGAGGTTGAGCAATGTCCGAAGTTTGAAAAGTATTGGAGGACAAAAGAAGAAGTGGTCTGGACTAATAACGGAGGGCATACAGCCCATATTCTTAAGTCTGATTGTGAATTAATTGACGATACCCTTTCACACGGAACATACGAAGTGACAAAACTAATTAGCGAGGGATGAAGAGGATGAGTATAGACGAAATATGTATTGCGATTTCCTCGTTTTCTTTCGGTGGTGTTGTTGGGATGGTATTGTGCGATTGGATTAATAATAAGTTCAAAGTATAGGGGGTCTAATATGCACTTCACTGAATCATACATCGATCTATGCAATGAAATTGAAATGCTAGAAATCAGGATTAAGGATATAGAGCGAGAAAGGGAATTTCTTCGCCTGAGTATGTATGATAACAAACCGGGATTTAGAGCAACGGCAAGTTATGGAACGGAACAAGTGCAGAATGGTTATGCTCCAATGAGTTTAGATCGGATATTGGAGCGATTGAACAAAGTGGATGATTCACTTAATACGCTGTATGAGGTATTAAACGCTAAGAAAGATGCTAAGAGGAAGATGGAAAGTGTTCTAGGTAACTTTGATGGCCTAGAGTATAAAGTCGCTTATATGCGCGATATAAAGCGCATGAAACTACATGAAATCGCAGATGAACTAGGATACAGTCACGATTGGATTAGAAAAATTAGTAGTAGAGTAAAGAAGGCACAAATAAAGCACAAAAACCTAGGATAAGCCGTGGTAAAATGGTAGTAAGTAAAAAAGCGATACATGCAAGCGTCCGGGCAAAAGCTCGGGCGTTTTTTTATTGTCATTTACTTAAAGTAGGTGGCCTGCAAAGGGTGGTGCTGTCCCCGTCAAACAGCACACTATATTTTCGGGGTGAGAAATATGAAAACAAGAGAGGAGAGAAAACAACATGGCAAACAGCTACAACTATGCCGGACATGTCCATATGGAACATGGTTAGCTGGAAAGGTGTTTTGCTCTCGTAATCCTTGTGTGAAGAGAAAGTAAAATGCATGGTGGCGAAATAGGTAGACGCTAAGGAACGCACTTTGTAATGAAGTGAAGGAGAATTGGAGAGTGAACTCCACTTTTAAAATAAACACGCGAGGAAGAAAGCTCGGCTTCCATGTATGGTGCAAATCCATACCCATGCATTCTATCATTGGCATCCTGAATACCTTCTCTGTCTCTAAACGTGCCAAGAGGCAGTAACCGGTATAGAGGGGTTCGGGGTGCGAATGATGGTAAACATCTAACACACTTTAGGGGGCTGCAAATGGCTGATAAGAGCGAATTGAGCATGAAGGTAGATATTGATGTATCAGGAGCGATAACAGGGTTAAAAGCAGTACAGAGAGAGGCGAAAGAAACGATTCGTCTGTTGAAAGAATTAGAAGGGCAACAAGTTAAAAATAAAGAACAGGCTATTAATAATTTTGTCGTTCATGTTATGGGCGATGATATAAAGAAAATGTCTAAAGAATTAGCTGACAAACTGCGTGAAAGTGGTTGTGATATATGATAGATAAGGTAAAAGTAGCCGGGGTAGATTATACAATTGAACAGGCAGATGAATTAAATAACGATCCTGGCGACATGGGCGAATGCGTTTATCAAAAGGCACTAATTAGGATTAAATCAAACATGTCGATTGATAAGCAGAATCAAACCTTGGTACATGAAATACTTCATGCTTGTATTGAAGAGGCCGGAATCGGTGAACAAGATGAGGACTTTGTTAATAGAGTAGGGATCGTATTGCATCAGGTATTAAGGGATAACGATTTTAGCTTTTTGAGAGAATAGTCGAAATGTAGCAGGTAAAATTAACCTCCTGTCGAATTATCAGTATAGGAGGTGAGATATATGGCAAAAGTAATTTATGAATTTGATGGCAAAAAGCCTATTACTCAACAATGTGAAGGGAAAGACATTATTGAGTTAGTAGTAACAGGGTTAAACGCCAAAGAAACAAATAATACGTTTTTCCCTAATGATGAGAAGGAACGTAGAGAAGGAAAAAGTATCAAAAGTATAAGAATAGAGTTTTAATTTAAAATAAGAGCATCCTTCGGGGTGCTTTTTTATTTGCGTTTCTTATAGGTAAATCCTATATATAAACAAAAACATATAGTTTTTGGGGGTGAGGTGATATGAATGAGTAAGCTTACACCAAAGCAACAGGCTTTTGCTGATTATTATATTGAGACAGGTAATGCAGAAGAAGCAGCAAGAAAAGCAGGGTACAAGAGTCCAAGAGGAAACGCTCATAAACTACTGCAAAATACTGCAATCAAACAATACATTGATGAAATTATGGATTCAAAGAATAACGAGCGTATAGCTTCTCAGGATGAAGTTTTAGAGTATCTAACCTCTGTTATGCGTGGCGTTCCTTTTATCACTGAATATGAGGACACAGACGAAGAGGGGAATGTAGTAACAAAGCAAAATAAGATATATCCTTATTTCAAAGAACGCAATCAGGCCGCTGAACTGCTCGGCAAGCGTTATGCTATGTGGACTGAGAAACAGCAGGTAGAAGGCAATGTCGGTGTAACTATCGTTGATGACATTGGGGATGATGACGAATGAAAGTGAAAATGTCTGAAATCATTAGTCCTCACTTTGAAAAATTTTGGATTGCCTCTCGTAAAAAACAACACTTGCGATATGTTTTAAAAGGTGGTCGTGGCTCGGGTAAATCATTCCATATACCTTTACGAATTATCATGGATATTATGGAGTATCCTGTATCAGCATTAGCGATGAGGAAAGTACAAAATACAATTGTGAAATCGGTGTTTCAGAACTTTGAAGCAGCAACTATTTTTCTAGGTGTAAAACATCTATTCCGATTTGTTGAGAGTAGATTAGAAATTACTTATTTACCTAGAGGGAACAAAATATATTTTGCTGGCGCTGATGATCCGAACAAAATAAAGTCTATTAAAGATGCTAAGTTCCCCTTGGCTATTCTATGGATTGAGGAAATGGCTGAATTTAAAACAGAAGATGAAGTAACAACTATAGAAAACTCTGTTCTTCGTGAAGAATTAGAGGGGAAAATTACATCTGAGGCCGAGAGACGCAAAAAGAAATATGGATTTGATTACTCGTTTTATTATTCTTATAATCCACCAAAAAGAAAGCAGGCGTGGGTTAATAAGAAATACGAGTCTGCTTTTATAGATGACAATACCTTCGTTGACCACTCTACCTATTTTGATAATCCTCATTTGTCAAAGAAATTCATTGAGGAAGCCGAAAACGTTAAGATGAGAAAACCTCATAAGTATGAGTGGGAGTATATGGGCAAAGCGATAGGGAGTGGTGTTGTGCCATTTACAAACCTTGTATTCCGGGAGATACCGGATAAAGAGTTTAAGACATTCGATAATATTCATCAAGGACTTGATTGGGGATATGGGCCTGATCCTTTTGCTTTTGTGCGTATGCACTATGATAGCAGACGGAGAAGGCTATTTTTTATGGATGAATTGTACGGCTCAAAGCTAAGTAACAGGGAAGTTGCAGAATGGATATTGGAAAAGAAATACCATGATGTAATGACGATAGCGGACAGTGCAGAGCCTAAGAGTATATCAGAAGTAAAGACATATGGCATCCGTATTAAAGGAGCGAAGAAGGGGCCGGGAAGCGTTGAGTTTGGTGAAAGATGGCTTGACGACTTAGAAGAGATTGTAATTGACCCCAAACGTACACCTAATACGGCAAAAGAGTTCGAGGATATCGACTACCAGACAGATACAGACGGCAATCAGAAGCCAAAGTTAGAGGATAAGGATAATCATACAATTGATGCCACGCGCTACGGCACAGAGCCGCTAAGAAGGAAAGGTGTAGGAGTCTTAACATAAGGAGGTGTGACATGTATCCCGATACACCAACGTTCGAACAACAAATTAACGAGAAAATGGCTACTGAAACAACAAATACTAAACCGAAAATATTAAATGATTTGATTAGAACACATGACACTACTGAAATGAAACGGGGTGTCGATTATTATTTTAACCGTAGTGATATCATGAAACGCCAACAGTATGTATGGAAAGATGGTGTGAAAGTAGTCGATGAAACAAAACCAAATAACAAAATTCCTCATGGATGGCATAAGCTCCTAGTAGATCAAAAGGTATCGTATATCCTTGGTAAGTCAGTGACATTCACAGGGCCAGACGCTTTTCTAAAGAAGATCGCCGAGGTGTTAACAGAGGACTTTAATGACGATATGATCGAGCTTGGTCTAGGTGCTTCAAACAAAGGGAAAGAATGGCTACATCCTTACATTAACGAGGATGGGGAGTTTGATACCATTGTCATTCCCGCAGAAGAATGTATCCCTATATATGACACAAGCAAACAGAAGAACCTTGAGGCTTTCATCCGTTATTATCCATACATTATCAACGGAGAAGAGGGTAAACGTGCTGAATGGTGGACAAAGGATGATGTAACATATTACGTCGCTACCGCTGAAGGTGAATTTGTTCTTGATACAACAGAAGAACCAAACCCGGCACCTCACTTTTATTACGGTGATAAAGGTTATGGATGGGGAGAAGTCCCGTTCATCAAGTTCGCTAATAATCAATTCGAGGTATCAGACCTTGATTTTTATAAAGAGCTTATCGACGACTATGACAAACGAGTAAGTGATAACTCAAATAACCTAGAAGAGTTGCAAAGCCTCATCTTTGTACTTAAGGGATATGAAGGACAGTCACTTTCTGAGTTCATGGATAACCTACGACATTACAAAGCAATAACCCTTGATGCAGACCCGGGATCAGGTGTTGATACAGTGAGTGCAGAACTGCCTATTCAATCTGTAAATAGCCACTTAGACCGTTTGAGAGAGGAAATATTCACATTCGGTCAAGGTGTAGATGTAAATACAAATAAGTTCGGTAATGCTCCTTCAGGTATCGCGCTTAAATTCTTGTTCTCGTTGCTTGATTTGAAGGCCGATATGCTTGAACGTAAATTCCGTAAAGGGCTTGAGTGGGTGATATGGTTTGTAGCTGAATACTTAAGTATTAAAGGTGAGGGGCAGTTCAATTACAAAGAGGTGAAATTCACCTTCAACAAAAATATGTTGATGAATGAACTTGAAGCCTCGCAGATCGCTCAAAATAGTTCCGGCATCATTTCTGAACGTACAATTCTTGCTCATCATCCATGGGTGACAAACCCGGAAGAGGAAGAGAAACGAAAGAAAGAGGAACGAGAAGAAAAAGCTAAACAAGTACAGGATAATTACCAATTCCCTGAACAAGGGGATGGGGATGATGAATAGTGAATGATGAGTTAAAGAATCCTTCTGCTGAATACCTGGGTAAACGTATGGAAGAGGTCATAGAGGCTGATATCAAGCGCACAGATGATACAGAGGAATTGCTTACAGATATGTACTCTAAATCATTGAAAGCTATACAACAGGCCGTACAATCGTTTGTAGGGCTATATGCTAGTGAAAACGGTATGACATATCAGCAAGCAACTGTATACCTCAATAAAACTGAGTTTATGGAATGGCGACAGGATATCGAGGACTATGTTGAGCAGATAGAAAAAACAAATGATTCTCTTTTGTTGCTTGAGCTCAATACATTGGCTGCTCGGTCACGTATTACACGCATGGAAAAGCTTATGACTGAGATCAAAGTGCGACTTGCCTTGTTGAAACAACAGCAAGAGGATACAATGACAGGCCATCTTATCGAAACAGCAACAGAAAGTTATACAAAGACAGGCTTTGTTATCTCTCAAGGGATAGGGGCCGCTACTGCTGCAACCGTACTGAATACACAGGCAATAAACGCAATCCTTGAGATTCCATGGAGTGGGGCCAACTACTCTAAACGCATATGGAGTGACAGACAACGGCTTGCGCTTACACTTGAAGAAGAATTGATGCAGCATTTCATTCAAGGCAAAGACATACGCCAAACAAGTAAGGCTTTAGCTGAAAGAATGGATGCTAGCTTATCTAATGCTACCCGGTTGATTCGTACCGAAAGCAGTTTTGTAGCGAATTATTCGTCAGGTAAAGCGTATGAGGATGCAGGAATTAAACAATACCAGTTCCTCGCTACACTAGACCGTCGTACAAGCTCTTTGTGCCAGAAGATGGACAATAAGGTGTTTGACCTTAAAGAGAAGCGTATAGGGGTAAATTATCCGCCGTTGCATCCGTATTGCAGATCGACGACAATCCCTTATTTCGATAGTCCGAACAGTTTACGTATAGCAAGGGATAAGAACGGTAAACCAATTCGAATTCCAGCCAACATGAACTATGAGCAGTACAAAAAGAAATATCTTGAGAAGAAGTAGTCGCCGATGGGTGACTTTTTTTATTGGTCTTTTTAAGGGTTAGACCCTAAAGAAACGGTAACCGTTTGGAGGTGGGTAACCTCTAAAAAAACCTAAAACGGGAGAGTGTTTATATATGGATTTAAAAGAGTTGCTTGGAGAAGAACTTTACAATCAGGTCATTGAAAAAGCAGGAGATAACAAAATTGCCGTTGTGTCAGATGGCAATTGGTTTCCTAAGGATAAGTTTGACGAGAAAAACAATGAAGTTAAGGAACTAAAAGGCCAATTGAAAGAGCGCGATAAGCAGTTAGAGGATTTGGGCGCCAAAGCAAAAGGTAATGAAGAGTTGGTCAAGCAAATCAATGACTTGAAAGAGCAAAACGAACGTACGACCAAAGAGTATCAGGAGAAACTTGATAAACAAGCGTTTGAATTCGCTCTTGATAAGGCTATTACCGAAGCGCAGGCTAGAAATCCGAAAGCTGTAAAAGCGTTGCTCAATACTGAAACCATTAAGCTTGATGGGGAAAAGTTACTTGGATTTGATGAACAAATTAAAGTAATAAGAGAAAGTGATGGGTATTTATTTGATTCGCCCGGATTAAAAGGACGGGTGCCTCATAATCCGCCTAATCCGCGTGATAAAACTACTGTGAATCCGTTTAGTAAGGAACATTTCAACCTAACAGAACAAGGCCGGATTTACAAAGAAGATAGGGAGCTTGCTATTAGATTAGCAGCAGAACATGGAATAAAACTAAATTAAGAGGGGTGCTTTTTAAATGACAGTAAGAATCGCAGATGTAATTCAACCGGAAATTTTCACATCATACGTTGTGAACAAAACAATGGAGAAGTCAGAACTAATTAAATCTGGCATTGTGGTAAACGACTCGCAGTTCGATGAACTAGCAAGTGGGCCAAACACAACGGTTGATATGCCGTATTTCAACGATTTGGACGGGGATTCCGAAACAATGAAGGATGATGGTGCGTTAACTCCCGGTAAAATCGGTACGAATGCAGATAAAGCCAAAAAACACGGGCGCGCACGAGCTTGGGGAGCTAACGGTCTTTCTGCGTTGCTTTCTGGTGCCGATCCGATGGAAGCTATCGCTAGCTTGACTGCAAACTATTGGGTTAGGGATATGCAAAAGGTGCTTTTAAATACACTGAAAGGCGTCTTTGCCTCTCCGAGCATGACAGACCACGTTCTTGATATTAGCGGAGGCACAGGTGGGGCTGAATTACTTGATGGGGCAGCATTTGTTGATGCAACACAAAAGCTGGGGGATGCTAAAGATCAATTAACGGCTGTTATCATGCACTCAGCAGTTGAAGCGTATTTGGTTAAACGCCAATTGATTGAGTATGTTAATCAAACAAACGAATTAAACCAAACAACTCGCGTCCCTTATTTCATGGGTAAACGTGTGATTGTGGATGATGCAATGCCGTTTGACACTAACGAACTTGTTGGTGAAATGTATCTATTTGGATCAGGAGCAATTGCGCTTGGTAATGGTTCGCATCCGCGTATTATTGCAACGGAAGTTGATCGCGATTCTCTCGCTTCAACCGGGGAAGATTTTCTAATCAATCGTAAAATCTTTATTCTTCATCCGCGTGGAATCAAGTGGACTGATACCACAATTGCGGATGTATTCCCAACAAATGCAGAGCTAGCAACGGGCGCAAACTGGCAACGTGTATACGAACCTAAGAAAATCCGTGTCGTTAAATTTAAATTCAAAGTCACATTGTAATGAAACAAGAGGGAGGTGGTTACGCCTCTCTTTATTTAATATAAGGGGGTAAAAATGAGTTTATCATCATTCCAACGCCGCCGCCGTGAGTTAGAAGCAAAGCGAAAGGCCGAACAAGTACGAGAACTCGAAAAGAAAGAGGCGCCCAAACGCAAAAACGCAAAGAAAGATGAGGATAAGTAGGGTGAAATATCCTTACTTTTCTCTTTAGGTGGTGAAACGATGGATAACAGACTGTCTACATTAAAGATGCTGCTTGATATTCCTGTGAATGACACGACATATGACGCCAAACTCAACTATTACCTTTCTGTTACAGAGCAAGAGATGCTTGCATGGATGAATCGTACAGACTTTCCACCTGCACTTGAGAACACACTTATCCAAGCTGTAATCAAGATACACAAAGGTAACACCGTTTCTGAGGCGTCTAGCGCCCCTGTAAAGAGCATTGCACGAGGCGACACTACAATTACCTATGGTGACGCTCAACAGGTACAGGGATACAGTTTCTTGACTGGAGATATGCTTGGTTTGATGCGTCGTTTTAAGTTGGTGAAGTTCACATGACAGAAGCAGACATATTAGCTGAAACCTACTGGCACCGGATGGAGATAAGAGGGACGATGGAAGTTAAAAAGCCGTGGGGAGAAACGGTAATTGAGGACGATGTGTTAAAAGGATCGGATATCCCTTGTTCTTTCTCCGTCGGTATTGGACGAAACACCACCCAAACAGAGGGGCCGAATGATATTGCTTATGACGGTAAGGTGTTTTGTCGGCCTGATGTGAACGTTATAACAGGGGATTCTATCACGGTCACATTTGAGAATGGATGGATACGCAAATTTGTTGCGAATGAGCCGATGTATTACCCCTCGCACATTGAGATACCAGTTACAAGGGAAGGTACCGGGTAATGGGATTTGACTTACGGGGATTAGATGAGTTTGAGCGTTCGTTCTTGCAACGTGTTATACGTGAGATGCCGGATAAAGTGCGTAAGAAGCTTACCGAGCTTGCTTATCGCTACCTAGCCGATGTAAAGCGTCTAACTCCAACTGGTGAAACGGGAAACTTAAAAAACAGCATAGTTGTAGACAGTGTGAAGCGAGTCGGTAACGAATGGGTTGTAGTGGTAGGAAGCAACGCACATTATGCTGCTCATGTAGAGTACGGACACCGTATCAAGCGTGGTAGTGAATATGTTGGCTTCGTGCAGGGGCAGCACATGTTTGAAATAGCGCTCAAGCAACTAGAAGAAGTCATAGACACTGATATGAAACAATGGCTTAAGGATATCAAGGAGGGGAGAGCGTGACGCTAGATGATATATTCCAGGCAGTAACAAAGAAGCTTGCAACAGCTTTCCCTTCCGCAAAAATATATGGTGAAGAGGTACAGCAGGGGTTAAAATACCCTGCTTTTTTTGTGTACTTAGTGCCGATCATCAATTCAAATGAGACAGAGCGCCGAACCTACAGCCGGGTGTCAATCAAGATTGTGTATATGCTCGAAAAGAAGAATAACAGCGCATATAGGAAAATGACAGATGACTTGAACAAGCTATTTAAACTCTATTTCCCTATAGGTGACAGGGTGCTTGAGATATACGACAAGACTTCCCAAGTTATAGATGATTCGATCAACTTCTCATTTGATGTAAGTTTCTACGAAATTGAGTTTGCAGAGCAATACGAGCTTATGCAGACGTTACAGACTGATATATAAGGAGGCGTGAGAATGGGACTGCCTAAGATTGATATTATCTTCAAAACCCTAGCTGTTAGTGCTGTATCACGTTCAGCGCGTGGGATTGTAGCCCTTATCGTTCGAGACACGAAAACAGAAGTGAAGATATACAACGGTATTGAAGAAGTGAAAACGACCGATTTCAGCGCCGAGAACATTGTGCATGTAAAGGAAGCTTTTTACGGTACACCATCAAAAGTTATCGTGGTGCCGATTGGGGCCGAGGCTCCTTTGGCTGATGCACTCAATACATTGAAGGGCATGTATTTCAACTATCTAGCTATGCCAGCAGCTACGGAAACTGATATTACAGATATCACAGCGTTTATTAAAGGTCAACGCACTAATAAGAAACGAATTTATAAGGCTGTACTTGCAAATGCCGCCGCTGATGATGAGGGTATTATCAACTTTACAACAACGAACATCAAAATGAAGGATGGTAAAACAAAAACAACGGCTGATTTCACAGTGCGTCTTGCTTCCGTATTTGCTGGACTTCCGTTTACTCGCTCGGCTACGTACTATGCTTTTTCCGATGTAGAATCCATTGATGAACATGACGATCCGAATGCAGATATTGATGCCGGGCAACTCATCCTAATCAATGACGGCCGGAAGGTGAAGATTGGACGCGCTGTAAACTCCTTGGTGACGTTCACAACTGAAAAGTCAGCTATCTTCTCTAAGATTCGTATTGTCGAGGTTGTCGATATGATTCGCGAGGATATTCGTATGACATTTGAAGATAATTACGTTGGTAAATACACAAACAGCTTTGTAAATAAGATGATGTTTGTTACCTCGGTAAATGCATATTTTCAGCAACTTGTAATCGAAAATGCACTTGATGCTGAAGGTTTAAACCGTGCTCGGATAGATGCAGAAGCGAACAAGCTTTATCTTGAATCGATTGGAAAAGACATATCGACAATGAATGATAGCCAACTTTTACGAGCTAATACGGCGTCGAATGTATTTTTAGCTGCGAATATTAGCGCTCTTGATTCAATGGAAGATTTAACATTTGTAATCGGATTATAGGAGGTGTAGAGAATGTCAGTAGAAGATAAGGTATATACCGGATCGGGTGGCAAAGTTTACTTTGATGGCGAGGAATTGTTCTATGTTCAAAAATCAGAGTTAAAAGTCACACCGAAACGCGAAAACTTCGATCTAGTTGGTGAATTGGATGAGTATTCTAAACTAGTCGGGTTGAGTGGAAAAGGTAGTGTCGAAGTAATTAAAACAAACGCTTTTGTATATAGGCGCTTTGTTGAAGAAATGAAAAAAGGGAAAGATCCTACCTTTACGTATATCGGGGAAGTTACAAACGCAGCTACAAATGAGACACAAACAGCTATTGCTAACGAATGTAAAATTGATGGCGATCTTGATATTATGTCGTTCGAACCCAAGAAAATTATGAATGATGCAATATCGTTTACATTCCCACCAACAAAAATGGAATTTGAAGAATAATAACGGGTAGCCTATGGGCTGCCCTATTTTATTGGAGGTAACTATGGCAATTGTAAATATTCAAGATGTAATCGCGAAACGAAAAGCGAAGGTCGAAGAAAAAATAGCGACGGTATATATACCCTCTCTTGAAGGAGAAATCAAAATCAAAGCTCCTTCTCGGGAGGATTTGCGCGAGTACGATCATGCGCTTGTATATGAGCGAACAAAAGAAAATGACAGCGAGGTCTTACAAAAGGCCACAGAAAAGATAATTTTACGCAATGTAGTAGAACCAAATTTGAAAGATAAGGATCTCATTGAAGCGCTTGGGTGTAAGAAAAATCCTTCTGCTGTTGTTCAAGAGTTTTTTGAGGTAGTAGAAATCCCGCAAGTAGCTCTATTTATTCTTAATCTTGCAGGTCGTGATAATGCTGCCCCAGTGCGATTGGTGGATGATCTAAAAAACTAATCGAGAGTGATGATGTGTTTCATATGTATCATCACTACCTGAAAAAAGGTGTTCTTTCTAGCGTTATAGATACTCTGCCTTATGAAGAGAAAGAACTTATGATGGCGAGTGCAGCTAAAGAAAAAGAAGAACAACAAAAGCTCCTTGAAAGTGGGGTGAGTACATTTGTCTGATTTTGTAGTAAGCACTGAACTTTCTTTAAAAGATAGTTTCACTAATCCAATGCGAGGTGCCACACAGGCAGTAGATGAGCTTAGAAAAAGATTAGAAAGAACAAATGATGCTATTGACTCTATTGGCCCTGCAACCTCTCAAGTAGGTTCGCAAATGGAAAGCTTTTGGCAACGTTCAGTAAGCCAAGCGAATGCCTCATATTATGCATACACGCGTGTTGGTAGATATCTTGCTGTTGGTCTTGTAGCTGCTGCTGGGGCCGCTGTTACTGCGTTAGGGGCTTTGGGGGTAGCCGGGATACAAAGTGCCATGGAGATGGAGAATAACGTCTCCAGAATACAAGCAAGCCTCGGTGTTACTAATGAGAAAGCAGAACAACTAGGGGAGATTGCTAAATCTACATTTGTGAATGGATGGGGCGACTCTCTACAGGCTGTTTCCGACGATCTTGTCATCTTAAGGCAAAACATGGGTAACTTAGGTGATGATACAAGTGGTGAATTACTAGATTATGCATACACCATCCGGGATGCCTTTGGTGGAGAGATAATGGAGAGTACACGTACAGCCTCCGTTATGATGAAACAGTTTGGTATTGATGGTTATGAGGCTATGGACTTAATCACCACAGGCTTTCAAAAGGGTGGTAACTTCTCGGATGAGTTGCTTGATACTATGCGTGAGTATGCTCCGCAATTTAAGGATATGGGCCTATCTGCTAACCAAATGACAGCAATTCTAGTTAAGGGTGCCGAAGCAGGTGCATGGAATTTAGATAAAGTCGGGGATGCTGTAAAAGAATTTAATCTACGTGCCCAGGATGGAAGTAAAACCACCACAGAAGGATTCGAAGCAATCGGATTAAATGCTGATAAAATGGGTGAGGCAATCGCTCAAGGTGGCGAAAAAGGACAACAGGCTTTTGTTGCTACGATTGCAGCATTGGCGAATATGAAAGATCCATTGAAGCAGAATGAAGCTGGGGTTAATTTGTTCGGTACACAATGGGAAGATGTACGTGCTAAAGTAATAACAGCAATGGCAGATGGAGTAAAAGGTTTGGGTGATGTAGAAGGCGCAACCGAGAAGGCAGGAGAAGCACTCCAAAATAATCTACAGCACAAAGCTATTAAGGTGTGGCGAGAACTTTCTACTAGTATCGGCGAAAATATGAAGCCTGTTCTAGCTGAGTTAAGTAAAGTGGCAGATATGTTAATTGCTAAGATGCCAGAGATTACGGCAGCAATCGATACTGTATTCGCTACTGCCGGCAAAGTCTATAACTTCATAAAAACGAACTGGCCCATGATCGAGACAGTGGTAGGAAGCATTACGGCTGCTGTAGTCGCCTATAACGCAACCTTGCTTATTTTAAATGCCCGACTTATTGCAGTGAATACATGGACGAAAATTGTTACTGCTGCACAAATCGCTTGGAATATCGCAATGAATTTGAATCCGTTAGGTGTTGTAATCGCCTTAATAGCCGGAGTGGTTGCCGGGGCTATATTGCTGTATAAAAACTTTGATGTAGTCAAAGAAAAGACACATCAATTATGGGCCGCAATAAAAAGCGCTTGGGAGAATGTAAAAACAAAAACAGCAGCAGTATGGGGAGAATTCAAAGAAACTATTTCAACCGCTATGGAAACAGCAAAGAAAAAAGCATCAGAGTTTTTTGAGCCAGTTAAAAAGTGGATCGACACTATTGTAGAGAAGTGGGAGGCTTTCAAAAAATCTATTACAAGCTTTGAGCTTCCGAAATTTGAATTACCTTCTTGGATGGGTGGAGGTGGAGATAGTAACTTGCCGGGGCACAAAGATGGACTTCCTTATGTCCCATATGACAATTATGTTGCAAGACTCCATAAAGGTGAACGTGTCCTTACAGCCCAAGAAAATAAGGATTACAACAAAGGTATTGTAAACAATAAGACTACTACAAACAATACGACAACTAGCACAGTTAATAAACCGACCAATGTTGTTGTTAATTATTACGCAAGTGGTGCCGGGGAAGATACTGAGTTCAGAAGATTCATGGCGAAATTCGGCCCAGCTTTGGAAAATATTTAGGAGGTGAGGTGATGGGAAATCCTATTTCAATATTCCTTTCTATTAATAACGGAGAGAAAACAATGCAAATTCCTATCCTTCCTTCTGAAATTGATCCGGGGGGGTTCGAGAATAATCATGAAGTATTCGAAACCGTAAACGGAGAACTTCGACTAATCGGGAGTAAGAAATTGCGTCGCTTTTCTCTTACAACATTTTTCCCAGATAACTACTATGAAGTAGATAAAACAGGGCTTGCCGGGTTCGAAGGATGGGGAGGACAAGGAAACGCTGCTAAGAAGCGCATAGAGGAATTGCGACGCTGGAATGATAGGCGAGTACCCATACGACTACAAATACCGTACTACGGTATAAATATGGCTGTTACGTTAGATAGATTCGAACCAAAAGTAAGAAGTGGTAACCGGGATATCTACTACACCTTAGAAATGACAGAGTTTATATTCCCGCAATTAAAAGTAAGTAAAGCTACAGGCAAGGTAAAACCAACCGTACCGAAATTCGATAAATATGTTGCGCCTCCAAAGGAAGATAGTAAAAAATCTGGCAACAAAGGTAAACCGGGAAAGGGTTATGACTCGGACAAGGCAAAAGCAGTACGTGAGCAGGTCAAGAAACTTGGATTGCGCATTAGTTCAGCCGGACGCTCAGCCAAGCACAACAAAGAGGTAGGTGGCGCTAAAAGTTCGGCACACTTGACTAATGAAGCGTATGACGTTGTAGGTAATGCGAAAAAATTAGACCAGTTAGCAGCATGGGGCCGGAAGAATGGGTACTTTGTGTTATGGCGAACTAAAGGCCATTACGATCACGTTCATATCGATTGGAAGAAGAGGTAATATTTATGCCGCACCAAATATTCCTTACACATGAAGGCACACGATATGAGTTGACACCCGTTGTTGGCCCGATGAGTTGGTCAGATTCTATAGAGGAATTAGGGCAGAGGTTAGACTTCACTCTTCCAATCGCATCTGCTACACCCTATTTCAAATTTAAGATTGCCCCAGCTGATATCGTAACTGTAATAAACGAGGGTAAAGTTATATTTATGGGCTATATCTTCGATATGACATATACAGAGACAAATAGGGCTATCACTTGCTACGATCCTTTATTTTATCTCAACAAGAGCAAAACGACGATTCAGTTTAAAGGGAAAGAAACAGCTACAGCTTGCGTTAAAAAGTTGCTTGGGCCGTTTGCTATTCCTACTGCTCGAATTGCTACCATGAATACGAAAATCAAAAAGATTTATAACGAACAAACCTATAGCGATATTATAAAAGACATTCTGTATCAGGCCAAACGAGACATAGGCGAGGACTACCGTTTTCAAATGGAGAATGGAAAACTTGTCATTGACCGACAGAATGCTTTTTTATTGGACGTAGCGATAAAGCTTTCTAGTAACAGTGGCAAGTTTGATTTACTAGAGTTTATTAGCAATCCGCAACGTAGAGTGTCTATTTCAGAACTACGAAATAGCATCGTTATAACTAAAGATGATCAGGTTTACACAAGCATAGCTGCACCTGATAGCATAGGCAAATATGGCTTGCTACAAGAAGCAATTACTTTCGATGGTAATACCCTATCCGATGCAAAAAGACAAGCATTATCGGCTTTGCAGGAGCTTAATCGAGTGAATGAAGAGGTTAGTTTTGATCTCTTAGGCCATGACGATGTACGCTCGGGCCGGGTACTTAAGATAACCGAGGCAAAAACAGGTATCATCGGACAATTTATCATCACAAGTACAAACCACACGCTTGCAAATGGTATTCATAAAGTAAGTTGCACTTTTAAACGATATTGAGGTGATTATATGGGCATAACACCCGAAAGATTCGCTACACACCTTGCTCAATTACTAAAGGAAAGAGAAAACCCTTCATTCATTGGGATTCAAATAGGTGTTGTATCTAAACCTTTACCTGATATCGAAATCAAACTAGGTGAAGAAATAGAACTTGATAAAACAATGTTAATCTTTGCTGAACATATACTTAAGCACAATCGAAAAATGAAGATCACTTCTTCATCAGCTAATCTTTCGCATTCAAAAAATGCAGGTGCAACCTCTCAAGAACTTGATCCACCATACAAACATTCACATGATATAGCTGTAGCAAACGGTTCGTTTTCTCTATCTGATTCGGACGTTGAATATCTTGATGAATTAAAAGTCGGTGATGAAGTCATTATTATGGCAGCACAGGACCAACAAATTTATTATGTGATAGATAGGGCGGTGAAGTTTGAATGATACCTCAAATGCCGAATCCTGATGAATTATTAGAAGAAATCGAACAGCAGCAAGCTGATGAAATAGATTTAGGCACAGGATTTTTATTTGATTTTAAGAACAATCAATTTGTAATTCAGAATGGTCGTCGCGTTGAATTGAACGATATTGAAGCCGTAAAAATGTGGATGACAAAGATACTCTTAACAGAAAAATATCAATATGGTATTTATGCTAACTACCCAGATGCGCCGGAATTTGAGTATGGTACTTTAACGGAGTTTTGCATTGGTCGGGTGATAACTGATGATATGCGTATGCAGTTACAAGAGAACATCGAAGCTTCAGCCACCCGACACCCAAGGGTGGCTTTTTTATCGGAGTGGAGATTTGAAAAAGACGAAGATCGATTAACAGTATACTTCCGTGTAAACCTAGTCGATGAGCAATCGTTTGATATGGAGGTGCCACTCTATGGAAATGGATGACGTAGTATCAATTCCTGATTTTGAAATTGAGGAAATCGATGAAATACATGAGGGAATGCTTGAAAATGTCAATCCCCGATATGATAAGACAGAGGGGCAGTTTGTATGGGATGAAACCCGACCTTTCGCAAATGAATCCCATAAACTTCAAGTTATAATAGAGAATTTCTATTTCAACAGTGTTATCAACTCTTCCATGGCTTCTCAACAATTAACACTACGCACTAGAGAATTTGGTGTAGATCGAAAACTCGCCGTACCAGCAAAAGGAGCTATTAACTTCACAGGAGAAACAGGCACGCCTATTCCAGCCGGAACTATCGCTCGTTACATAGGAACGGATGATGTTCTGGAATATATATCAACAGAAGAGGCAACGATTTCAGCAGGGGAAGCTAATGTGTCATTTGAATGTACAACACCGGGTGCTATAGGAAATATTCCAGCAAACTCATTACAGTTAGTTGAGGATATACCTGGGATAGATGCAATAGAGCACGATGCTTTTACAGGAGGCGTAGACGAGGAATCGGACGAAGCGTTACTCAAGCGTTTTTTAGAAGAGGTACGCAATCCGGGTATCTCTGGGAACCCTGCACACTATCGACAATGGGCTATGTCCCGCCCGGGCGTTGCTGAATGTAGAGTATATCCGGTCTGGAATGGTGGTGGTACAGTCAAGATTGTTCTATTAGACGAGAACGGAAAGGCACCAGCGCAAAGTGTTATCGACGATGTACAACAGTACATTGAGTCTGTTTGTCCTATTGGTGCAGATCCGACGGTTGTTGGTGTAAACGAGGTGTTGATCAATATCGAAGCGCGTATACAACCAGCTTCCAATGCCGATATCGAAACGATTCGTCAGCAATTCATCCCGGCTGTACAGGAATATTTAAAGAGTCTTGCTTTTAAAGACCCGCTGGTTCGTTGGACTCGTATCTCAAACCTATTAGGAGATATCACAGATATAATCGATTACGAAAACCTGACCGTGAACGGCGGCACAGCAAACATTGAAATGAAAAATGAAGATGTAGCTGTTTTGGGTGAGGTGAATTTCTATGAGTGAAGCTTATGAACGTATGATGAAAATGCTTCCTGTTCGATATCGAGAAGATGACTCTACTCAGAATATAGAACGAGCAGGGGCGTTGAAAATAGATGAACTAAATGCAGTTGCAAATGATGTTTATGCTCAATCTTCTCCAAGCACAGCCACATGGGGGATCGCTAACTGGGAAAAGATACTCGGTATTCCGGTTGATGAAACCAAACCTTTACAGGAACGCCGAGAGCGTGTACTTGCTAAGATGCGTTTTTCTGAAACGGTAACAAAGGAAACGATTCGTAAAGTAGTAAGCGCATGGTTTGGCGAAGAAATAGGCGTTGTAGAACGGTTTGCTGATTACGAAGTGATGATCGAATTTCTTTTCGATCAAGCAGTCGGAAAGAACTTTACGGATGTTATCGATACATTACGCGAACTTCTTCCGGCTCATCTGAACTTCGGATTTGCGCCTAGCCTAAAAGAGTATGTAAGTATTAACGAGAGGGCTACCGTAAATATGCGTCGTTATCATAGAATCGGAGAGTTTCGTATCGGCATGAGTTTTACGAAATATCAAAACGAGGTGGAGTTAACGTGAATATAGCGTACTTAACACGTGTAGCAAGAGATTTATATATGCGAGCTTCCACCGTTGTCGTAAATAGCGAACATACAGTTCCAGTAAAATCTGCGCATCAGGACGGAAGTAACGTAGTGATTATCGCCGAACCTATTCGTGGAGTTACGCAGATTACGTCGTTGCGTTTGTTAGACGAACAAGGCGGACTTATTACGGAGAAAATGGGAAGTATCGATGTGACCGATAGGCAGGCGCTAGAGTTTACGTTTCGGTTCGAAGTAAAAGGAGGAACGATAGATGGCGTATAACCCTAAACTTGATTGGAAATACAATAACGACGTAACAGAATCGGATGCGAATCGTTGGGAACGAGGTATCTATGACGCACACCTTATGTTAAGCGAACATGCAGCAGCCATAGCCGCCCTTCAAATCGATGTGAAATCAGTAAAAGACGCCTTATTCAACAATTTTACGGATAACATCTTTACAGAGAACCTAGATACATTGACGGATGTTCAGGTCATCAGTGGATGGTATGACGAGGTAAATAAAAGGCTGGTGGTATAATGGCGAACGGAGATTTGATTAAATTTGGCACACTATATTTAGGTGGAGTTAAACAAGCGCGTCCAACTCGACCGTGGACGGGTGTTACAAACGTACCCATACCTCCTGGAGCGTCCGATTATGGCGATATCCCTAGTTATAATAATACCTCCAAACCCGTTATTGAAATTCGTGATACGGATACAAATGATGCTTATAAAATCCAATGGCGAGAAGTCACTGTCGATGGTAAAAAACTGTTAATCTGTGATAGGGTTATATTAATTAATATCACATGGAACGATCTTAATACTTATGGACTGATTTTCGGAAAGACATTTACAATAGATGGTCGGCAATGTAAATTACGTGTGCTTACTGGCGGAGAAACTTACCGTTCGAACGGAGATCCATTCTCTGGTGGTACTCCAACGAGCAATGAGTGGGATCGAATTATTACAAACGAATCGAATTTTAGCGGCCTTCCCAAACCATCAACAAGTGATTTGGATACAAATAAAGACGAAAATGATATGAATAGCGTCCACAATAAATTTTGGAATTGGTACTACATTTATTCTTTTTGTCAAGAGGCATTCGATAAGGATAATAATAAACGTCCAGTACGTGGCTACCATTCTGCTCGTTATTTAGATTGGTCTAGCCCTTCTGGTTACGGCGTTTCTACTGGTTGGCGCCCTGTCCTTGAGATTTTAAACTCTATCCCTACTCTCACGCTTTCAACTCAGAATAATATCACATTATCTGAAGGAAATATTCTTCCGATAACTGGTAGCGCATCAGACACCGACAACGGTGATGTTGTAACTGTCAAATACAAAATTAATAGCGGAACAATACGGAATATCACATCGGGCGTTGTCAATGGCACGCCTCTTTCTTTTGCCAAAAACCTTACGTTCAGTGGTAAACGACTCCGCGACGGATCTACAGAAGTCACCGTTGACTTGGCCGAGAATGTGGACCATACACTTACCGTTTGGGCAGAAGATGACAAAGGCGGAAAGTCAGCGGAAGTCACACGTAAATTCCGCGTTATCCATAACCGTCCACCTGTCATCTCCGGAACCAACGAGGATTTAGGAACGATTCAGGCGATACCATCTAAAACCTATACCGTAACCGAACCAGAAGGGGATGCCTTTACTGTTACTGAGAAAATCGATGGGAAGGTCATACGCTCTTTCGCAGGTGTAGCCGGACAAGAAAACACCATTACCATTCCTCATGACATGTGGATACGACTGCAACCAGGGGTACAACACACCCTAGCTGTTGAAGCAACCGACAGTAAAGGGATGACGTCATCACGTACCTATACGTTTGTCCGGCAGGAAACCAAGCTCGAATTCAAACTAAAGAATCCATTTGTCACCGATATTGCCGCCAAGTCTTGTCACCCTCGATGCGGTGGTCCCAAACGGAGCGACAATGAAAATCGAAGCATGCAACAACGCCTTTGATGCCTCTCCTACCTGGGAGGATATAACGAATCATGTCCGGTTTAATCGCGGTTTTCTTTTTACGAATACCGAGAAGACAGCGGCACAATGGGGTGTAGACATACGGTTTGTATTTGAAAAAGGGACAGCGACCAGCCAAGTTATTGTGAATGGATTCGGGGGTGCGTTCGATTGATCATCATCAATGAAAAACCACTATCACAAATCGAAAAAGAGCGAGCAGAAGAAAAAGCACCGTTAGTTAAGATGGGACAGGAGTTGGCGCAATTAAAAATTGAAAACATGCAGAAAGATACGATCATTCAAACACTTGGACAGGAACTAGCTAAAGTCAAGATAGAGCTTATGCAGTTGAAAGGAGGTGAGTAAACATGGCATTCTGGATTTTAGCATATAACATGAAATGGGTAACAAAAGATCAACTTCGTCTTGCAGTAAAAACAGAGAAGAATCCATTTGGCGAGATTACGCCAGAGGAATTCAAAATAATCACAGGTGAGGATTTCATAATCACCGTATAACAAACGTCTTTCCTAAATGGAGAGGCGTTTTTATTTGGGAGCTTCGGCTCCCTTTTTATATAAGGGGGAGGTTTGTCATGCCAGATGTTAAGGTAGCTCAACAAATCGCAGAATCACAAGCAGCATTCGGGATACTCTTTGTCATTCTTTTTCTTGTCTCTATCACAGCAGTAGCGTTTGTATTCAAGGACTTGAAACGAGAAAACAAGGAACGAGAACAAGAATTAAAAGACTTAGTTGCTGAACAGAAGCAAGAAAGTAAAGAACGAGAATTAAAGCTTATGGATCATCTTGAAAGAACGAACGATAGTCACGAAAGAACATCTGAGACATTGGAGAAAATTCAGCACGGTCTTGCTACGTTAGAAGCAAGCGTCAAAGAAATGTGGATTGAAATTAAACATCTAAAAAGGAGTGGAGGACAATGAGTAAAATCGTAGTTGTTGACCCGGGACACGGACTACCCGATCCGGGAGCAGTAGGCAATGGTCTACAGGAGCATGAACGCGCTTTCGCATTGGCTAAGTTGGTTCGTGATGTACTAACCCGACACGGTGTAACTGTTCTATTCACACGGAACAACGAACGTTCACTTTCAAGTGCTTCAAACCTTAAAACGAATAAAAACGAGGACTTGTCAACGCGACAACGATTCAGTAACAGCAAGGCAACTGACTTCTTCTTGTCTCTTCATATGAACGCGGCAGACAATCCTTCCGCTAATGGATACGAAACCCTTTGCTACTCGCAGAACGGACAAATTGAAGCCCTACATGCCTCTGTCAAAGTGTTCCTACAGAAGTATGGACTAAAAGACCGAGGAATCAAGATACGAACAAATCTAGCCGTGTTAAAAGTCAAAGCAAAGGCCGCCCTACTCGAATGCTTTTTTATAACCAATCCCAAAGAAGCAGCGTTAATGAAAGATGCTGCTTTTTTACTTGAGTTCGCAGAAGCCATTGGACAGGGTGTACTTAAAGCTATCGGTATCGCCTATGTGCCAGTAAATAAGCCGGTAACTAAACCTAAGGAGGAAGTTAAATTGAAAATTGACGATGCAAACAAAGTAATTCGTATCTTGCAAGATAGATGGAACGCTTCTACAGATGCAAACGAGAAAAAAGAGATCGGGCGCCTTGCTGATGAGGTACGAGTAGCCGCTGGAATGAAGAAGGTGAATGGATAATGAAAGAACGATTGAAAGATCCTTTCTTATTGGCTGGATTTGGTGGATTGTTGTATCAGATTTTGAACGCAAGAGGAATCATTGTTCCTCCTGACCTTTGGGATTTAGGATTAGATCTTATTAGTTATGCTTGCATTGGCGTCGGTATCTGGGTATACAGGAAAAACAAAAGAAAAATAATCAAACTTCCCACCGTCCATTTGGATAGTGGGATTTTTTTCTTGAATCTATATTTTTATATTTACAAAAATACATAATTATGATATATTATATGTAGGGGATGAAATAAGCCCTGCCCCGGAAAGGGGGGTATACAGTTGGATAAGGAAGAGCTTGCTTTATGGACGGGCGTTGCATCACTCGCCCTAACAGCGGCAAACATCGTTATTGCACTTCTTGTTTTGGAAGAGAAAATCGACCAAAGAAAAGAACGTCGCAAGAAGAAAAAAGCCGCTAAACGTAAAAAGGCTCCTAAGCGCCGGACACGCTAGAAGCCAGTAGCAAGGCAGGCCGAGTGCAATACTCGGTCTGTACTTCCCTATTCATCTTATACGCTTATTTTACATCCCCTATACCTAAAAGTAAAGCGAGGTATCCCTATGAACGTGTATTGGTTCGCTTTCATCTCAGCTATACTCGCTCTTGGTTCTTCACTTGTTGTTTTGTTTCTTCTTTTCAGTAAGCGCAAAAGAAAGGAACGTAAATAAATGGCAAAGAAAACACGCACATATAGACTTCACGAGGAAACTATCGAACTTCTAAAAGCTTGGTCATTCATTACCGAGAAAGATCAACAGGATATTTTAGAAGAAGCGTTTTTAGAGTATGCAAAGCAACACCCGGAACTTCACGAAAAAGCAAAGAAGGTTATCGAAGCTGTAAAGTGATAGAAGGGGTTAAGAAGAAAGGAGCCTCCCATCATCCGGGAGGCTGTATACTTAGTTTGTTTTTATAAATTTAGCAACATACTTTTCGCGTTCTTCCTTTGTAAAGTAAACCTGAACTACTTTCGTTCTCCACTTATCTAAAGATTCATCATTATGTATTTCATCAAGATTGATATTAAAATATTCTTCAATTGTTTTTCTGTTTACTTCTACATGATACTTTTTCCCGTTATAATTAACTGTCATTTTCACATCATTTAAACTGGGAAATTCACGTAATAAACGAAGTGGTTCTTCCATTAAAACTTTGTTTATTTTATCACCAGTTCCCCAATAATCATCAAACAATTGTTTTGTCATTTTATCTTTAGGATGAAGTTTTTTATGTTCCTCGAAATCAGCATATACAACTTCAGCAACAGAATCGTTTGCTTTCGCTTCTTTGATAAGCGTTCCACCTGCTAGTTTTGGCGCGTATTCATTAAAGCGTTTTATTTCTGATTCTGACATTACTCTTTCACTTTTGCTCTCTCCTTGAGTTTGTTCTGTGGTGGTTGATTTGTCATTAGGCAAAAGAGCAAATAGGACAATAATTAATACAATAAATATACCGAACACCGTAAAAATCTTTTTGTTTATTCTCTTGCGTTTTTCTAAATCCATACAAATTCTCCTTTTTATATATTTTACGTTTAATTATAGCATCGGTTTTGTTTGTTTTTCTTGTTAGTTTCAATGTGAGATGATTTATCTGTTTAAAACTAACTTTTGAACAGCGCACTGAGATATAATACTCCATTCCCCGATTGTAACTAAATATGATAATAAAAATGAAGTGGAGTGGAGTTCATAAGTGTATATAAAGACACAAAGAAAAGCCCAGATGATTCTAGGCTTTTTGTTTTGTAATATTGTAAAGCTTCCTTATTATATAGTGGTTTTCTGATATGTAGCGAAAAAGTGGTTTAGGTATCAATTCTAAACAGTATACTATAGCATAACAGATGACTTGTGATTTAGTTTAAAGATTGGGTGATACAAGAAAGTGAAAAATATTGTATCGTAGGTATATAATTCGTGTGAGTGGTAAATGCATTTGTTAACGCGAAACTAAAAGTGGAATATATACTTCATTGTTCTTAGCTTGCCCCCTTTTTGCCCCCATTTCCCTGAAGAGGTATGAAATAAAATTAAACGTAAACTGAATAAAATGGCGAAATCTACATAGTTGGTATAGCTTTTGAAACGCTTTAAAACGCTTCTTTAATCCAGTTCGAAATGGAAGGTTCTATTGGTTAACACAAAAACGCAAAAAACTCCCAAACGAATGGTTTGGGAGTTTTTTTGCGTGAAAATCGAAAATTGATGATTAGAAATAGGAAAAAGAAATGTATGATATGATAATAAGAAAATAAGAAAGATATATAATGATATGTTTTCACATTGGAGTGGATAAAAAAGTGGGTTGGTTCATTCTGACGCTTATTGGTATTGCAGCTGGTACATTTGGGAGTTTGCTTGGGCTAGGAGGAGGGATTATTCTTGTACCCGCCTTGTTTTATTTGTCCAACTTCATTCCGGGAGTACCCGAAATAACACCTCAGCTTGCGATAGGTACATCGCTTATGCTTATTATTATTACAGCGTTGTCCTCAAGTATTAGCTATGCCAAGCAAAAGTTAATTGATGTTTCAAGCGCCTTTTTATTTTTTATAGGCAGCGCACCGGGAGCTATTATCGGTGCATGGCTCTCCTCTTTTTTCGACAAAGATTCCTTTAACCTGTATTATGGAATTTTCATGCTCTTTATGCTTGTTCTTTTGTCATATCGATCAAAGCTTGCCATAGGCAAGGAAAATCGGTGGAAAACGACGAAAACATATACGGATGTAAGCGGCCAGGTGTATACATATGGATATTCTAAACCGGTTGCAATTAGCATTGCACTGGTAGTTGGTATCTTGTCGAGTGTATTCGGTATCGGCGGAGGCGCGTTGCTCGTTCCTTTTCTCCTTGTGATGTTTCGGTTTCCGCCGCATGTGGCTGCAGCCACTTCCATGTTCGTTATTCTGTTGTCTTCGCTTGTCGGCAGCATCACACACATTACACTTGACCATATCGTATGGAGCGCAGTCATTGCCATTGCGCCAGGTGCTTGGATTGGAGGGCTTTTAGGAAGCCGACTGTCACGCAAGCTTTCAGGCAAATGGCTGGAAAGAATTTTGCGTTTTGTTCTGCTTTTGATTGCCGTGCGTATGCTTTGGCAAGGACTACTATGAGATAAGGAGGAGATACGGTGGAAAAAGGGGAAGGTATCCTACACATTCTGCATACGAACGATTTGCATAGCCATTTCGAATGGATGGGGCGCATTGCTGCCGGATTGAAAACGATGCGGCTTACGTTGCAGGAAAGAGAAGAAACTGTAGTTACCGTTGACTTGGGCGATCATATGGATAGGGCACATCTGAAAACGGAAGCGTCCTGGGGGCAGGCCAATATTGATGTGCTGAACGAAACAGGATATGATTTGGCAACCATCGGCAATAATGAAGGATTGACTTTCCCCCGGATAGAGTTTGATCAACTGTACCGCAACGCTGCTTTTCCTGTCATCTGTGCCAATCTGTTAGATGCAAAAACAAAGCAAATCCCTCCTTTTCTCAGCCCTTATATTATTCAGCAATACGGTGACCTAACTGTCGGTTGGATTGGCGTTACAGCGTCATTCCCTTCAGTCTATGAGTTGTTGGGGTTAACCGCACTTGTACCTGAGGAAGTCGTAGCTAAATATGTAGCGGCTATTCGCGCGCGTGTTGATCTTATCGTTATTCTTTCGCATATTGGATATGGTCGGGATGTTGAAATGGCCCGCAGTATCAAAGGAATCGACATTATTTTAGGCGCACATACCCATACATATTTGGCGGAAGGAGAGCGGGTAGAGAATACGCTCATCTGTCAGACCGGGAAATTCGGGCAATACATCGGTCATGTAACTGTAACATATGATAGACAGACAAGGGTTATACGGAAAATGCATGCCAATTGCTTGCCGACCCGGCTGTACAAACCAGATGAAAAGGTGGAAGAAGTAATCGAGCGACACGGGGAAATGGCTGAGAGCATTATGGGAGAAGTCATCACTAGTTTAAAGTCTGATCTTCCTGTATCATGGGAAGAAGAGTCACCGCTGTCTAACCTGTTGGCGGATGGATTACGCTCATGGGTAGATGCAGAAGTGAGCTTTGTGAACTCTGGGACACTCTTGTTTTCTTTGCGAAAGGGGGAGGTTACCCGTAAAGACTTACTGTCTTTGTGTCCTCACCCGATTAATCCCTGTAGAATGAAGCTAAAAGGAAATCAGTTGCTGGTGATTCTGGAAGAAGCGTTAGATGTGTCGGTTATCCGCAGGGAAGTGAATGGATTTGGCTTCCGTGGCAAAGTTATCGGCTGGTTAAGCATAGATGGAGCTGAAGTGTATTACGACCGACATGCTCCTATCGGACAGCGCATTAAACGTGTAGAAATACAGGGGATTCCGCTGCAAGCAGATCGATTGTATACGGTCGGTACGATTGATATGTTTACGTTTGGCATTATATTCCCGATGTTCAAACAGGGAACGGAAAAACAGTTCTATATTCCGGAATTCTTGCGGGATGTATTGCGAAAACAGCTACAGGACGAAAAGGAATTACAGAAATCTGCACGCAAGCGTTGGCATGAGATATAAGCGGGATATACTAGAAAAAACCGCATTAGTATTATAGAAGAGCGTGTTCAAAAAGGAGGATAAACAGAGCCGTGAAGTTCAAGGCGCGGCAGGTCCGGGCAGCGGAGCGTAGATGAGACTACGTGAGCAGCGGAGGCGCAATGCCATGCAGAAATTCGCAGCTCTGTTTCCCAGACTTTTTGAACATCCTCTAGAAGTGAAAGGGGTAATCAGATTTTATGAAGCTAGTCAATGACATTTATAACATGTATCGTGATAAGTTAACGGGTGATGAAGAGGACGTGACAGCCATCGTTATGGGGCTGCTACATGGACAAAGTAAAGAGGAATTAATGCAATGGATTCAGGAGATGCAGGATACGGAGATTTATCAGATGCTTGGGCTGTATTTGATGGAGATGCTGCGTGTGAAGATGGCGGAGGAAGGCGTAGGGAGCGTACGACCGGAAAACACCCGTCAGCACCGCTACCATTAAGGAGTCACCGGGTCCGCGCCATTTACATACTGTAAAGAGAGACGGAAAGGGGTAAGGAGGGCAAAAGAATGATTGAGATGAAACCGCTTGTGCTTGATGGTCATCAAGTGACCGCGATTTCAGTACAGTTACCAAAAACCAACCTTTTAATGGTTACAACGGAAAGAGGATATATCATGTGCGGTGCACTTGATGTGGGCCTGTTGAATGAACGTCTTGCCGACCGGGGTATTATTGCAGGAAGAGCACTCGGTGTGCGTACCATCGAACAATTGCTTGAAGCGCCACTTGAATCAGTCACCGTAGCGGCTAGAGAGATAGGAATCGAACCGGGTATGAAAGGAAAAGACGCGATTATTGCAATGCTGTAGCTTTCCTCTGGAAAGCTCTTTTTTTAGGTCGATTTCCTAAAGTAGCATATGTATAATGAGAAAAAGATACTAGAGGACGTGAGGAGCTAATTACGTATGCGACTAATTTCGATTCAACGATGCCAGGCCGGCATGGTTTTGGCGCAGCCAATTTGTACGGATCAGGGAACAATACTGCTCAATACGGATATGGAATTGACAGAGCATATCATTGAGCGACTCAAACAAAAAGGGGTTTACACATTATACATACAAGATGAAGCGACGGAAGATCTGGAAGTAGAAGAGATCGTATCGCCAGAGACGAGGCGTGCAGCTGTAAAAGTCATTTATCAGGGATTTTCGGAGATTATTCATGCAGAGAAGAAATGGAAATCTCGTCTTTCTCCCAATACTATTACAGCTTTCCGTAATGTATTCGAGTCGATTCTCGGCGATTTGAAACGTAACCGCAAAGCATTGGGACTATTGAGTGATATGTACATTCAAGATCATTATGTATATGCACATTCGCTGAATGTTGCTATTTATGCTGCTGCAGTTGGTCTTCAATTAGGGTATAACGATAAAGAGTTGCTTGAACTCGGAATAGGTGCGATGCTGCATGATATCGGAAAGCTGATGATTCCTGATGAAATCCTGCATAAGCCCGGCCGGTTAACAGATGATGAGTTTTCTATTATGAAAAAGCATACGGAATACGGGTTTGATTATTTACGACATCAGCAGGGCATTCCGCTGTTGGCGGCACACTGTGCATATCAACATCATGAACGCATGGATGGATCCGGGTATCCTCGTGGACTAAAAGGGGAGGATATTCATAAATACGCACGTTTACTTGCAGTATGTGATGTATTTGATGCGTTGACAACAAACCGTGTATATCGCGAAGCGATGCTTCCACATAATGCCATGGAGATTATTTTTGGCGGAACGGGGACCCAATTTGAGTCAGAGGTTGTAGAAGCGTTCCGCAGGACGGTTGCTATTTATCCGGTCGGCCTAACCGTCACGCTAAGCAATGGCGCCACCGGCATTGTGGTGGACTATAACCGCAATTTGCCTGCACGTCCGATCGTACGTGTGATTAAGCACGAAGATGGAGACAAGGCAGAGCCGTATTATGAAATCGATCTCTCCAAGGAGCTAAATATAACGATTGTGCAGTGTGACACAATTTTGTAATAGCTGAGGTGGATGAATGAGATGAGGTACGGGATGAAGTTGAAGAAGTACGTAACGAGCACGGTAGATAATGTATATGCGTTTAAAAATGTGCCGACTGAAGTTGTCGGCACTATTTTTGCTAAAGCAAGCTTGGATTCACGCGGCATCCGTGACCACTTGGATGACATAATCAGGGAAGGCATGGTTCACTTACCGGATACAGCTTATACAGAAGGGTTTATGAAGAGAGGGGAGGGAACCTACGACCATCCCAGCGCGAAAGAACATGCATTTGTTCAATTCTGTGTTGAGGGTGTATCGCATTGGTTTACTGAAATTTTGGAGACTGTCCAGGCTGCCAAGGGATTATCTTTTACAGAGTTCGGTTGCTGTCTGCGGAAGCAGCAGAATTTCATCATACCTGCCGAACTGGATAGGCATCCGGAGCTAAAAGAGCGGTACATTGCCTTTGGACAGGAATGTGCGGAGCGATATAAGGAATTTGTCTCTTTATTCTTCGAAATCATTAAAACAAAAAATCCACAGATGGAAGATGCTTCAATCGAGAAGCTAGCCTGTGAGAATGCGCGAAGTGTGCTACCTCTTGCTGCGAAATCAAACGTAGCCATTACCGGTAATGCTCGTGCTATTTCGGACGCCATTGTGGAAATGCTGGCGCATGAAGGCTACAACCGCGAAGTAGCAGAGACAGCAGAAAAAATTCGGATGCATACGGCTGAGGTGCTTCCATCCCTTATCGGCCAGTTGGAAGCAACACCGTACGCACGCTCTTATGTAGCTGAGTTCTACCAACGGAGAATACGGCAGGTCGCAACGCTGCCAGTCTATAGCGGTCCTTTTGTTGAAGTATCGGACAAGGCACTGGCGCTTTCCTTTACCCGAGTAGAAGATATGGTGCTTGGTGATTTGTCGCAGATAAGTCAGTGGAACGAGCTACCTACAGTCATGCGAGCATTCGGCAAACGAATCGCCATTACTTGCTCCGAAGGCTGTCATCATCAGATTATTCGCCATAGGGCGTTCGATTTTTCATTGCAGCTCCCTGATACGCGTTACGGCCTCATTCTGCCGCGAGAAGTAGTGACAGTAAGTGGTACAGCAGCGGCGAAGCGTATTATGGACGTACTGTTATTGATGCGGAATAAATCACATGAGCTGTACGACACTCTTGTGCAGACTGGCCTTATCGGCATTGCGCCGTATGTAGTATTGAATGCAAATGCACGCCGTTTGCCATTCTATGTCAATATGTACGGATTGGCTCATTTTGTGACACTTCATAAGGAAGAACATGTACAGGATGAAATTCGTAGCGTCGCTTCTCAACTGGAGCGGATTTTTCGGGAGGAAGAACAGGCGTTATCCGGTTTTAAAATGGACCGCCGTTCTAGGGAATAAAAGTTCCGGTTATATCGCTTGAAAAACGCGCAGCCATGGCTGCGCGTTTTTCTTACTGTTTCTTCTGTTTGAGGAGATAGAAAATGTAGGTAATAAGATACAATACGATAAAGATGATAGAAACACGGTACATTGCGGCATAGCTTGCCGATTTGGCCACAAAGCCTAGAGCCATAGCCCCAGCTCCTATCCCTAAATCAAATCCGGAGAAGAACGTGCCGTTTGCGGCTCCACGCCGGTTAACGGCCACACGATTAATCGTCCATGCTTGTAGCGTTGGTTGAATGGCCCCAAAGCCGATGCCATAAAATAATGAAGCAAAAATGAGTGAAGGCACGCTGCTGGAATAAGATAAAAGCAGAAGTCCAGCTATCGTAAAGAATGCTCCGGGAAGGAGAATCCACACATGTCCCCTTCGATCAAACAGTTTCCCGGCTATCGGACGGACAAGCATAACCATTAGCGCATTGGCGAGAAAAAACCATCCCACATTAACAATGCCTGCCTCCTGGCCGAACAGTGTGATAAAAGTAACGATCCCTCCATATGTAACCCCCAACATCATGGCGAGAAAAGAAGGAAAGAGAGCTTTCTTCTCAAGTAGATCATCCAGCTTGCTTCGTTGTTTGTTCTCTTCAACAGGAGCAGAAGCAGGGACATCAGGATAGTGAATCGTCTGCGAGATAAGGAAGCTGAAAATAGCTAGTAGTGTACAAAGGAAAAATAGCCAGCCAAAACCGGATTTCTCCATTAGCCAAATGCCGAACAAGGGGGCTAAAGCCATGGCCAATGTGCTCGACAGGCCGTAGTATCCCATTCCTTCGCCGCGTCGTTCTGGAGGAATAATATCAGAGATTACTGTGCCGAACGTTGTCGTAGTAATCCCCCATCCAACGCCATGAATCACACGAAGGCTTAAAATCAGAAAGATAGTCGTGACCCAATAATAGCCAGCCATTGACAGGATAAAAATAATAAGTCCAATAACCATAACTTTCCTGCGCCCAAGGGTATCAAGGGCTTTTCCTGCAAACGGGCGGGCCAATAGAGCGGACACGGTGAAAATGCCGATAACCAATCCAACTGCCAGTTCGTCTCCCCCATTTCTTTCGACATAGATAGGCAGTGTTGGAATTAGCATCTGAAAGCTCGTAAATAAAAAAAGATTAGATAATGTTGTCAAAATGAATGCGCGTGTCCAGAGCGGGGATTCTGTAGCGCCATGTGGCAAAGAAGGCAAAAAACCATCTCCTTTTCCCGGGAAAGATTTACTATAATTTTAGCGCAAATGAGCAGAAATTGCTAAAAAATTCAAGCATTTGCTTCGTTTCACAAACAGTTACGACTTTTTGTGCATTGAATGGTCATATGGTGCTGCCTATAATGTGGGAAAGGAGAAAGAGGAGGCTAGCCAACATGAAGAAACAAATCTTACTGCCGATGCTTCTATCCGCTTTTATACTGGGATCCGTGGCAGGACCAATACATAATCGCGCGGAAGCTGCATCTACGCTCAAGTATGGTATGAAAAATGGCGCTGTAAAGGATTTGCAAGTTCGTTTGGGTACTCTGGGCCACCTTTCTGCAAAGGCTACAGGATACTACGGTACACTGACTGAGGCTGCAGTGCGCAAGTTTCAGCGTGAGCAAGGATTATCTGTCGACGGAGTGGCCGGTCCGAATACAATGGCCAGGCTTGCGCGATTAACAGTAAGCAAAGCCGAACTTGATAAGCTGGCTCGTGTCATTCACGGTGAAGCACGCGGTGAATCATTTGAAGGCCAGGTAGCGGTAGGTGCGGTCGTTATGAACCGTCTCAAATCGGATAAATTCCCGAAAACGATTCATGACGTAATTTTTCAACCTGGAGCATTTACAGCTGTGTCTGATGGTCAGTATAAACTAAAGCCAAGTAAACAGGCGTATCGCGCTGCACGGGCGGCAATACGTGGTCAAGATCCATCCGGTAAATCGTTGTACTACTTTAATCCAGACATCGCCACTTCAAAATGGATTTGGACGCGCCACCAAACAAAGAAAATTGGAAAACATATATTTGCCAAATAAACTCAAGCCCCCCCGTTTCTTTATGATACGGGGATTTTATTTGCGGCATGCAGGGGAAGAAGGTACGATGAAAGGGTAAAGCAGCGAAAATGAAGTAAGGAGGATACTCATGATTGCATACGAACGAGAGCGTGAATTTGTGATGGTAACCCAGCATCATCATGCTCTAGCATCAGGAGAAATGGCTAACAGATGGAAGGCTGAATACTTTATTGGAAAAGAAAAACGCAAAGAGGTTATTTGGAGTATTAGTCAACATGATCGTGGCTGGATTGACTTGGATGATACGCCATTCTGGAACGATGCAACCCGTAAGCCGTATACGTTTATCGATTTTCCGCTTGTGCCTAAACTTTCTTTCTATCGAAAAGGAGTAGATGAAGTAGAAGCAGAAAGTTTGTACGGGGGACTGCTTTGTAGTATGCATTATGTTTCATTTTTGCAAGGAACTTCAGAAGAGGCAGCGCTGGCATATGTGCGAGACGAGAAAGCTCGTCAGCTTCATTTGAAAGAAAAGTTGGGTATAAGAGAAGCAGAGCAAGCAGAATTGGACTTTCATTTCGAGTTGTTGCAATTTTGTGACAACCTGTCCCTGTATATGTGTCTCCAGGAGCCAGGAATAACGAAAGAACAGGAAGTGGGTTGGTATCGGAACGGTTTCCCTCAAAAGTTTACTTTCAGTGGAGGAAAGAAAATCATTCCCCGCTGGCTTAACAGAAAAACTGCCTGTCTTGCTCCGTTTCCGTTCGAGGAGGAATTTGAAGTTTCTGTACCATTTAAAGAAGTTTCAAAAGATGAAATACAGAAGGTAGGGCTAGCGCAAGCCTACCAAAAAGCTCAATGGAAGACACGAGACATTGCGTTTGTTTTATAGAAGTAATATCCAATTGAAAAAAATAAAGTGTATTTTCGTAGGTTGCAGTAAATTTCACTTAAATGTGTCTAATTTATGAACGTTTATATGAAATTCTTCTCTTTTTCGATAGAATTCGATAAACTTAAACCGTTGTTGTTGGAAAAAAGATAGAAAAACATAGAAATATAGAAAAAGATTACTATTATAGAGGTGGCCAATTAAATAGAAAAAGTTTACTTGCCGAATTCACATAATGTGAAGCGGGGGACGATTTAATTTTGGGGTGTATCCGTATCAACGGAAAGAGACCTTATCCTCTTAACCCGTCAACTAACCTCGTAGGCACGAAGGGAGTAAAACTAGGCTATGAAGAAAAAAGGTATTTTGGCGGTGGCAATGACGAGCGTAATTGCGCTTGGTAGTCTTTTTGCGCCTGTAGGGACCAGTACGGCTTCTGCAGCTAATGAATCTCTTGTTACTAAAGCAATGAGCGTATTAGGAACACCATACAAATGGGGTGGAACATCTAAAAGTGGCTTTGATTGTTCCGGATTTTTGAACTACGTATTTAAGGGAGAAAAAGTTTCTCTGCCTCGAACTGCAAATGCGATGTACAGCAAAGGAACGCCGGTATCTCGTTCACAGCTTCGCACCGGAGATTTAGTCTTCTTTAAAACATCTAGCCGCGCGGCTGTTACGCATGCAGGTATGTATCTCGGAAGTGGGCGGTTTATTCATTCGTCTAGCAGCAGCGGTGTATCGATTAATAGCATCAACGATAAATATTATTGGGGCAGCCGTTATGTTGGCGCCAAACGTGTGACGAAGTAATAGGAACAACATGTCTACATAATATTCGTTATTAACTCTCAACTGAATGCGTTTCAGTTGGGGGTTTTTTATTTTTGGCGGGACGAGCGGCACTGACCATAAGTTTTTCTTACCCCTTCTTTTTCACGATAAAACAAATAGGGCTAAAATGTGTCAACATAAAAAAGCGCGGGTATAGAAAACCATAAGCAATTCTCACATTACCATACAGACATCTAGGAGGGATATGCATGATGAGTTTTCTATGGGCATTAATTGTCGGAGGGATTATCGGTTGGTTAGCCGGAGCGATTGTAGGTAGTGATGTACCAGGGGGGATTATCGGAAATATTATCGCCGGATTCATCGGTGCGTGGATCGGTTCAGCGTTGCTTGGCGATTTTGGACCGATTGTAGGCGGATTTGCAATTGTGCCTGCCATTATTGGTGCAGTCATTCTTGTATTTATTGCAAGCCTCATTTTGCGAAGCATGCGTAGACGCACATATTAATAGAAAGAAGCTAGAAATGAAAGACTGCTGGTATATGTACCGGCAGTCTTTTTGTTATATGGTTATATTTTTCTGTTTTAGCTAGCCACCTCCAAGCATATATTTGCAGCAAGGAGGTGGGAAGATGAAAAGAAGGAAGCTTCGCAGCAGGTCCGGACGGGCGCCGGTTCCTTCCAAATATATGTTTCTCATCTCCCTGCTCATTTTCTTGGGCCTGACGTTTCAAACGTTTTATTATGTGGAGAAAAACATTGAGCCTGTGCTTCACAATATTGCGCGTGTCCGTGCGGAACAACTCGCAACGAAGGCCATTCATGACGCGATTAACCAAAAGATTATGAAGGAGACAGATTTTAAAAAACTGATGGATGTAAGGGAAGATAAAGACGGAAAGATTCAGGCTGCTTTTTTTAATTCTAATGAACATACCCGTATCGTTTTTGAGGCGACAGAAAATGTGATGCACGCATTGAAAGAGATGGAAGGAATGTCTGAGACCGTTCCGCTCGGTCAGGCACTGCAAAGCAACCTTCTGGCGCAGATGGGACCGGATTTGCCGTTGAAGCTTGTGCCGCTAGGGAGTGTGCATGTTGAATTAAAACCGAAAATGCAGGAAGCGGGTATTAACATGGTGTTAATGACGGTATATATGAATGTTGAAGCGAAAGTGAAAATTGTGATTCCGTTTTCGACACAGCCTGCGGTTGTTAGAACAGAGATGCCGATTTCGAATACCCTGATTGTCGGAAATGTACCGCAATTTTATTATGACGGTGCCGGGCGACCGATAGGGAGTGAAGTGCCGGGCGTACAGCCGCCGCCGATTGTTCCACCTATCGGGATAAATAGTACAACAATCGAAAAATAATTTGGCGAACATGTTTAACGTAAAGAAGGAAGGGGAATATTATTATTACTAGCATGAGAATTTTTTCTCTCTCTTTCTCCCCCTATATTTCCACTGCTTTATAGAAGCAGTGGCTTTTTTTGTCCGTTTGCACGAAAAGCAAGAGATGAAGAGGCGAGATTATCGTTTTTCAGTATGAAAAGTCTTTGTAAAGGGTAAATGATGAATAGCGAATCATCCTGAATTTATCTGAGGCGTCGACATTGTACAGGTCGCAAAATTATGAATGTAACGAGGTGGAATAGCTTGAATATTTTATGGGGGATTTTTGGGATACTGGTGGTGCTGGGGATTGGTTTCTTGTTTTCTGACAATAAAAGATCGATTTCATGGCGGCCTGTGCTAGGTGGATTGGTGATTCAGCTTATTTTCGCATTTATCGTACTGAAATCGGAAAAAGGAAAGATGGCGCTTCAAAAGTTGACCATGGCAGTTACGGAGATTACGAACTATGCCAATGAAGGTGTACAGTTTCTGTTCGGTGGGCTGTATGTCAAAGGTTCAGGTATTACATTCGTCTTTGCCTTTCAGGTGTTAACCGTTATTATTTTCTTCTCTGCACTTATTTCTGTGCTATATTATTTGCGAATTATGCAATTTATCATTAAAATCCTGGGTGGTGCCTTATCCTGGCTGCTGGGAACGAGCAAAGCCGAATCTATGTCTGCAGCAGCCAATATTTTCGTTGGTCAGACAGAGGCGCCGCTTGTCGTACGCCCTTATATCGATACGATGACTAAGTCGGAATTATTCGCAATCATGACTGGAGGTCTGGCTTCCGTTTCGGGCTCTGTCCTTATCGGATACTCGTTGTTAGGCGTGCCGCTTGAATATTTGCTTGCAGCAAGCTTTATGGCGGCGCCGGCAGGTCTTGTAATGGCGAAGCTGTTCATCCCGGAAACAGGGAAGCCTGAAACTGCGCCAGGTAGCAATCTGGAATTCAAAATGGATACCGACACAGAATCGGTAAATGTAATCGATGCGGCAGCACGGGGGGCGAGCGTCGGTCTAACCTTGGCCTTGAATGTTGGCGCAATGCTGCTTGCGTTCATCGCGTTAATCGCCCTTCTGAACGGTATTCTAAGTGCGATTGGTGGGCTATTTGCCTATCCCGCACTCTCTCTCCAACAAATCCTGGGCTTCCTATTCTCGCCACTGGCTTTTGCAGTTGGTGTACCATGGTCAGAGGCTGTACAGGCGGGAAGTTTTATTGGACAGAAGCTTGTATTGAATGAATTCGTAGCTTATACCGATTTCGCTCCACAGATAAAAGATTTATCGCCGAAAACGGTAGCCATTGTCAGTTTTGCGCTATGCGGCTTCGCTAACTTGTCTTCCATGGCGATTCTGTTAGGGGGACTAGGAGGCATGGCTCCAAGCCGTCGGCAGGATATTGCCCGTCTGGGGTTGCGTTCGGTAGCAGCAGGTATGCTTGCTTCGTTGTTAAGCGCGGCTATTGCTGGTATGCTAATGTAAACGCAAAGGAAAAAATTAGGGAGGTTTACCGCATGAGAATGGTTGACTTAATCGAGAAGAAGCGAGACGGCAAAGAGCTAAGCAAGGCTGAAATCGATTTTATCATTAGCGGTTATACGAAAGGCGAAATACCGGATTATCAGATGTCCGCTTTGGCTATGGCGATTTTCTTCCAGGATATGAAACCGGAAGAAAGAGCAAACCTCACTATGGCTATGGTGGAATCCGGGGATAGAATCGACCTATCAGCTATTGAAGGAATTAAGGTAGATAAACATAGTACAGGCGGCGTAGGGGATACGACGACACTTGTGCTAGCTCCGCTCGTAGCGGCATTAGGTGTGCCGGTTGCCAAAATGTCTGGACGCGGTCTTGGCCACACAGGAGGCACGATTGATAAGCTGGAATCTGTTCCGGGATTTCATGTAGAGATTGATAATCAACAATTTAATGAACTTGTTAATAAGAATAAAGTCGCAGTAGTTGGTCAGAGCGGGAATCTGACGCCGGCAGACAAGAAATTGTATGCCTTGCGTGATGTAACCGGAACAGTCAACTCTATTACGCTTATCGCAAGCTCCATTATGAGTAAGAAAATTGCATCAGGTGCCGATGCTATTGTATTGGATGTTAAAACAGGTAGTGGAGCCTTCATGAAAGATCTGGAGCATGCGCGTGAGTTGGCGCAGGCGATGGTCGATATTGGAAACAATGTAGGGCGCAAGACGATGGCCGTTATCTCTGATATGAGCCAGCCGCTTGGATTTGCGGTGGGCAATGCGTTGGAAGTACGAGAAGCTATCGATACGCTGCGTGGTGAAGGTCCGAAGGATCTAGAAGAACTGTGTTTAGCGCTGGGCAGCTATATGGTATATCTCGGCGGTAAAGCGGACAGTCCAGAGTCGGCCCGTGCCCAGCTTGAGGAAGTTATCCGCAATGGCAAGGCGCTTGAGACGTTTAAAACATTCTTGTCAGCCCAGGGTGGAGATACTTCTATTGTCGATGACCCATCGAAGCTTCCGCAGGCGAAATATACGTTTGAAGTAGAAGCGGCTACCGCTGGGCATGTGTCAGCTATCCAGGCAGACCGGATCGGTACGGCTGCAATGTTGCTTGGAGCCGGACGGGCCACGAAGGAATCGACGATTGATTTGGCCGTTGGGGTAATGCTGCGCAAGAAAATTGGTGATTCTGTAAAACAAGGTGAATCGTTAGTAACAATCTTTAGCAATCGAGAGGACGTAAAGGAAGTAAAAGACATCATTACAGATGCTTACAAAATTGTATCAGAAGCCGTAGAAGCACCGCCGCTAATCTACGATGAAGTCCGAGTAAAATAAAAAATGCCTATAAAAAGAGCTTTGCGGTCTTCATGGCCGCAAAGCTCTTTCACATACTGAAAATAAGTATTAGATTTTCATCTGCTGATCCTGCCAGTACTGATCCCGTAGCACAGTTTTTAGAATTTTTCCGGACGGGTTACGTGGTAGCTCAGCAAGGAAGTCAACCGATTTCGGCTTCTTATAGCCGGCGATTTTTCCTTCGCAATATCCGATTACTTCTTCCTGCGTCAATTGGGCTCCTTCGCGTGGTACTACAATCGCCTTTACCGACTCGCCCCATACCGGATCGGGTACTCCAATAACGGCTGCATCCAGAATTTTCGGGTGCGTATAGAGCACTTCTTCGATTTCGCGTGGATAAATATTTACACCACCGCTAATGAGCATGTCCTTTTTGCGATCTACAATATAATAGAAGCCTTCCTCATCCTGTATAGCCATATCGCCTACTGTAAAATATCCTTCATAAAAAGACATTGTCGTAGCTTCAGGATTTTTATAATATTCATTGAGCAGGTAAGGTGCCTTGAAATATAGTTCACCAATTTCTCCTTGAGCCACCGGATCTTTATCATCGTTCAGAACCAAGCATTCAACGAGAGGGAAGGGCTTGCCTACACATCGATCTTTACGGCGGATATCCGTTGGTTTGATGTTAAGTGTAATGGCGCTTTCTGTTGAACCGTAGAATTCATGCAGATCGACACCGGGAAAGAAGGTGAGCACATCATCCTTCGTTTTAGTTGGCAACGGTGAGCCGGCTGAAATTAGCACGCGCATGGAAGAGAGGTCGTATGAATTCTTTACTTCTTCTTTTACGTTGACCAGAAAGTTATACATGGTCGGCGCAAGAAAGGCATTAGTAATACCATGGCGCTCAATGTCAGCTAGTACTTGCCCCGCCCGGAACATCTCATGAATGACGATCGTACCGCCTACGAGTAACTGCATAACCATAAAAATCCAGGGTGCTGCATGATAAATCGGACCGGCAACCAAATGTACGTCAGATTCATCAATTTTGTATTCATATGCGGCAACCATGCCGGTAAGAATCCGGGAACGATGAGAGATAACCACGCCTTTCGGTTTACCTGTCGTGCCGGATGTATAACCGATATAGAAGGGATCGCTTTCATCTACATCTGCCTCCGGTTCTGTATCCGAGGCTGCGTTTAGAAATTCTTCATAGTCGAGCATATGCGGCAGTTTAGTAGCTCCTATCACCAACACGGTGTCGAGCCGCGTGAGCGAAGGCAGTAGGGCATTGATTTCATCCGCATATTCTTCTGTCATGATAATAGCACGACTGTCTGAATGATGAACGATATATTCGATCTCCGCGCCGACAAGACGGTAATTAATTGGAACAATGATAACACCGATTTTGGCGAGTGCGCTCATAATCTCGGCATATGCGGCATGATTTTTCATCATTACGGCTACTTTGTCACCTTTTTTGTATCCGCTTACAATGAAAGCGTTCGCAAGACGATTCGCGCGAAGATTAAGCTCACGATACGTACGTGTCGTGTCTCCGAAAATAACGGCTGGTTTATCCGCATACTTTTGAGCATTTTGTTTTATGATTGTTCCGAAAGTTAGCATAGTTTCAATCCTTTCTATGTATATCTATATCATAAGAAAATTATATCACTATATAAACGGTAAGCGTATGGGATTTCGACTTGAAAAATTAACACTTTTTGCATTTGATGTATGATATAGTTTAAGTTATCTTCCGGGGGATTAAATGGAAGGTTGAGTTATGGGAATAAGGGGGAATTGGGGTGTACATACCACAATTACAGATTGCGCATATGAAACCGCGCGTGCCGATTATTCAGGGGGGAATGGGTGTACGGATTTCGTTGAGCAATCTGGCGGCGGCTGTCGCAAACGCCGGAGGTATCGGAATCATCTCTGGAACAGGGATTACAGTTGATGAGATGCGATTCCATATTCGCCGTGCAAGAGAGTTGACACAGGGCAAGGGATACATTGGGGTTAATGTATTGTTTGCGATGAATGACTTTGCAGAAACGATAAAAGCGGCGATGAAAGAAAAAGTTGATTTTATTATTTCAGGTGCCGGATTCTCACGGGATATGTATGCTTGGGGCCGGGAATATGACGTTCCTGTCCTATCGATTGTCTCTTCAGCCAAATTGGCTAAATTAGCTGAACGGCTTGGTGCCGCTGCGGTAGTAGTGGAAGGATTTGAAGCGGGTGGACATCTAGGAACCGATCGGCCGTTGTTTGAGATTTTACCTGAAGTCGTAGAGACAGTTAGCATACCGGTTATTGCTGCCGGTGGTATTATAAACGGGGCTGATATTGCGCGGGCAATTGAACTAGGCGCTTCAGGTGTGCAGATGGGAACACGGTTCGTAGCAAGTGCAGAGTGTGATGCACCGGATGTGTTTAAGCAGAAATATATCGAAACGACAGATGAAGACGAGCTTGTACTTGTAAAGACGACTGTTGGCCTTCAAGGGCGCGCCATCCGCAACCATTTTACGAGTGCTATTAGCGGAGACAATAGACTGAAAATCGAAAAATGCCATGACTGTCTAAAAAATTGCTCCTATCGTTTTTGTACGCTCGATTCTCTTATTACGTCCGTAGATGGGGATGTAGAGAACGGATTGGTGTTTGCTGGAGCACGTGTGCATGAGATTGCTGAAATATTACCTGTACAGACAATTATTGATAGGCTTATGACTGAGTGCAAAGCGGCTCAAACAGTCATCCGCAGTCATGTTCTTTAAATTTTCCGCAGCTATCCTTTACGGATAAAGCTGCTTTTTTTGTCGAAATATTATTCTTTAGCATATAGCCTATTGTCTAACTACTCTGAAGAAGGTAAAATGACATATTTGGGTGGTAATATAATAACAACACCATTCTAGTGTAAAACTAACTTGCAGAGTGGGAGATGTTGACAACATGGAAACAAATGAAGAAACCCTTTATGAAGCGGTTGTCGTAGGTGGAGGATTAGCCGGATTATCGGCGGCGGCATACCTGGCGAAAAAGGGAAAAAAAGTGGTCGTTCTCGAACGAGGTAATCTGGGTGGACGGGCCGTTACATTAAAGCTCAAAGGCTTTTCATTTAACTTCGGTGCGCATGCAATTTACGGACGGGATACTTCCGTGCTGCGTAAATTCGAGAAAGAATTAGGTATTCATATTGACTGGCGTGATTTTGAACCGAACAAAGCAAAATATGATATTGGTGACAAGATAACGTCTATGCCGGCGAACATTCAAGGCTTGTTTAACACTTCGGTACTAAATAGCCTCGGCAAAATCAAGTTCACGTTTGAGATTTTTAAGACGATGCTGCATATGGAAAAAGGTCATCCACACATGTCAATCGAGAAGTGGATGGAGGAGAAAGATATCAGTGCAGATGTGCGAGATATGATGCTCACACTAGCTTCTTCTAACTTCTTCACACGTGAACCGGAGCGGATTCCTTCAGACGTATTCTTCAACTATTACCAGCGTTTGTTCACGACGAATAAACCGGTAGCTTACATCGGTGGAGGCTGGCAGGCTCTTATTAACGAATTCGTCCGTGTAATTGAGGAAAATGGCGGTACGATTGTAACGAAAGCGAAGGTAGAAGCTGTAGAAGCTGAGAATAGCCGTGTTACAGCCATTCAGACAACACAGGGCATATTCAAGGGACAAGAGTTCGTATTTTGCATTCCGCCGAAAGAATTGGAGAAGATCGTAGGCGGCACAAAGATTGAGCATTTCATCAAACAATATTCTAGCTATGAGCCGAGTTATGTGTATGTATACGATATTGGTCTAGCAAAACGCATTGAAGTACCGTACACGTATATCTATGATAAGCATAATAAAATGTTCATCACAGACATTTCGCATTATGATGAAACGTGCGTACCAGAAGGCGGCCAATTGCTGCAGGCCATTGCATACCTGACAGAAGAGGATTTGAAAAACAAAGAAAGAATCCAGCAATACCATGATAAAATCGAAGCTTTGTACGATAAGCACTTTGCCGGCTGGCGGGACCATCTAATCGTACCGCGTGTGTCCAAACGCGCTGCGGCGCAGGAAATTAAATGGACGATGAATCAGGAAGCGATGCCGCTTTACTTGCCAGACTACCGCAATGTATTCTTTGCAGGAGATTGGTGCGAAGGCAAGGGACAGCTATCCGAGTTGTCTTTCCATAGTGCATATGAAACATGCAAACTAATCCTGCAAAAATATTCGTATGTATAGCTATAAAAATTAAATTCAATCGTTTAACTTGTAAGAAAACGGGGAAAGATAAAAGTAGTTATAGGAGTAAGTGTCTCCCTATATTCTCCCCCTTTTCCTCTGCCGCCTGAGAAGGCGGCTTTTTTTGATGGATAAGAAATGATATGTCGCCGTAAAGCAAGAAAGTGACATATTGTTTCTTCCGCTCGCATCGCTTGAAAAACTCACGAGTTTTTCTTGTATATAATAGAGGCTAAGAGAAATTCCAAAAGTCTGTAATTGGTCCATATTATTGGAATTAGAAAATGACAGAGATAATCCATTGTTTAAAGTGTTATGTTGTTAAATATTTTCCGAATAATTAGAAAAAAATAAAAGCAAAACAAGAAAGTAGTAGTGTCGGACAACGTTCTCTCTTATGGCATGATTATTGCTTTGTTGAAACATAGACGTTTATACGTAAAAGGAGGAGATATTATGCCAGATACCAAGTGGATTGAGCATCTTTATAGTATGTATGAGATTACGAGGTTGCGTTTTTGTTTGCTGCAAAACAGGGGGGAGGAAGAATGATAAAACGGAAATGGGCAGCAGCAGTGACAGTGTTCTTATTATTTCCTTTAGCATCTCCTGTTGCACAACCGCACATCGTACAAGCCGCATATTCACCGGTTATCCCGGGGGCACATGGCGTAGCAGTGACGGTATTCGACGGCAAGAATGAAAACTGGCTTACAACGAAAAACCCGGTTCAACATGCAGCAGCAATAGCGGGTGGCAATGCAGGCCTTGCCCCTACCGAATGGGGGGACAAAACAACAGGCACCGGCTGGCATAAGATGTATCAGCCCGCTTCTGTGGCAGGTAAACAGATTACAGGAATGTTTGATGATGCGAGATTCGTTATCCGTATCCCGGATAATTGGAACGGTAAACTGGTGGTGGCAGGCATCCCGGGTACGCGGAATGAAATGTCTACGGATCTGTTGTTCAGCGATTACGTATTGGCGAAAGGATACGCATTTGCTGCAATTGATAAAGGAACGCAGGGAGAAGTCGATCCGAACGACACGCTGGCAAAAGCAAAAAACCCATTAGTTGCAGAAGATGATTCGCTTGCTGAATGGCATTTGCGCTTCAGGCAAGTTACAAAAGCTGCCCAGGCCTATTTATCCAAGTATGATTCCGAGCACCTTATTCAGGCTAATGATAGTACTAATCCAGCAAGCAAACTGGTAACATCGGAACACCCAATTCCAACTTATGCAGTAGGTATTTCGAATGGCGGATATGTTGTGCGTTATGCGCTGGAGCATGATGATCCGAAGAAAACGAAAGAACCGGCGCTGTTTGATGGTGGTGTAGATTGGGAAGGTGTACTCTGGCGTGCGAAAGAGGAGAATCTTATTACTTCTCTTACGCGAGTTGTTAATCATGCCGAGGCAGCGATTTACGGTGAAGGAGAGAAAAAGGAAGCAGCACGGCAGGAGATGTACAAAGCAGGCCTACCGAAGGGTTCTGAAAAACTTTGGGCATATCACGATCAGGCGTACTGGTTTTTGACGTTAAACATTTATCGCAACGAAATGGACCCGAAAGCGTCGGGTGCACTCGATTGGCGGGATTATGTGAAGTTTAGCGCTAATGGTCTACGTGATCGTTCGCAGGATAATATCTATACCGATTATGATTATGAGAAGCGTCCTGGATACGTTAAACAGAACGTAGCAGCCATCGAGAATACGGGAGATATTCAGGCCCCTCTTATTAGTGTGACAGGAACATGGGATGCTTTGATCTTTCCGGATATTCATGCAAGCGCTTACGAAAAACTGGTCAAACAAGCAGGCAAGAGTTCTTTGCATCGCTTGTATCAGGTAGAGAAGGGAACTCATGTGGATGGTCTGGTGTGGAGCAAGACAGATCCGGAGAAGGAATTGCAGCCTCTGCTCCCTTATGCGCATCAGTGTTTTGATTTGCTCGTGAACTGGGTGGAGAACAAAGAGCAACCTCCTGTCAGCCGGACTGTTCAGACTCCGAAGGATAAAAATAAAGTGATTGATCTACGTAGCGAACAGGAAGTTGAGCCTTATTAAACTGGCAGAAAAAGCGAGACAATTTTGTCTCGCTTTTTTTACATATGAATTAAAAGCTCACATATAAAACTTTATCAATCATTAAAAAAATAGGGGAAAAGGCCGATAATCTATATTACTAAAAGCAAGGAAATAGTGTATCTTTTTTACTAGAAAAGTAGAAGAGGGGAATTCAACATGAAAAAAATAAGAAAAAGCATTAAAAACAAACTAATTGTTGCGTTCGCCGTCATTCTGCTGCTTCCTAGCCTTGTTATTGGGGGAGCCTCATATGAGACAGCGAAAAGAAAAGTGGAACAGCAAATTATTCATAGTGCAAAAGAAAATGTAAAGTTGCTGGATACACTTATTACACGTAATGTTGAACCGGGAATAAAAAACGTTGAGTATCTGGCTGCTACCTTGGAAGAAGTGGGTGCTGAAGTGGACCCGGAGGATGTTCTTCGTAAGCTTACAGCATTTCAGAATTTGCATCCTGAAATCCTGCATACGTTTGCCGGGCTGAAAACCGGTGAAATGCTGCTTACGCCTGCCGGAAACCTGCCGAAAGACTATGACCCACGCACGCGTATATGGTATGAGAAAGCCATGGAAAAAAAGGGTAAGATAGCTATCACTGAACCGTATGTTGACGCTGAGTCCGGAGGTGTGGTGGTGACCGTGTCTATGATGATGGCTAAGGGGAGCGGAGTCACAGGAATTGACCTGAAATTGCAGGCGCTTTCAGATAATGTAAAGCAGGTAGCGATCGGTCGAGACGGATTTGCCTTTATCCTTGATCAGACGAAAAAGTATGTGTCTCATCCGGTGCAAAAAGCCGGAGAGGAAGCGAAGGGCGAGTTTATAGCGAATATATTCGCTTCAAACTTAGGTGACTTTACATATGAGATGGATGGTCAGGATAAGCGGATGTTTTTTGCTACGAATGAATTAACCGGATGGAAAATTGCAGGGACGATGAATGTGAGCGAAGCAAAAGAAGAGGCGCGTCCTATATTTTGGATAACATTAGGAGTACTAGCAGCGGCTTTATTGTTTGGGGTGATTCGTAGTTTCTTTGTTATCCGTTCCATTGTTGTGCCGCTTGGCAAAGTAAATGCGGCTGCACATCGGATTAGTGAAGGAGATTTAACCGAGAGGATCGAGGTGCGATCAGATGATGAATTCGGTGAACTGGGTGAGAGTTTTAACCATATGGCGGATGCATTAGCATCGCTTATCCGCGAAGTGCATCACAAGTCTGAACAGTTAGCCTCCTCTTCGCAAGAATTGACAGCGAGTGCCGAGCAGACCGGCTATGCTACCGAACAGATTACTCGCGTCATGCAAGAAGTAGCGGCCAGTTCAGAGCGACAAGTAAGCGGTGTGGAGAAGAGTGCCCAGACGATTTCTTCCATGTCGCAGGGTGCTCAGGAGATGGCAGCACACGCACAGGGCGTCAACCATGCTGCATTGCAAACAAGAAACATGGCGGAGGAAGGAAACCGGGCCCTTCAGCAAGCGGTAGGACAAATGCGTGCGATTGATAAGACGGTACACGAGCTTGCACATATTATTAAAGGGCTTGGCAACCGCTCGAAAGAAATTGGACAGATTATCGAGGTCATCACCGCGATTTCCGCCCAGACGAATTTATTGGCGTTGAACGCGGCGATTGAGGCGGCCCGTGCTGGGGAGCATGGCAAAGGATTTGCGGTCGTAGCGAACGAAGTACGTAAGCTGGCCGAGCAATCAACACAATCAGCGGGGCAAATCGCTTCCCTTATTCATGCGATTCAGCAAGAGACACAGGCTGCGGTTCAGTCGATGGAACAGGGTACGAAGGAGGTAGGAGAAGGAATTCAAGTGGTGGACGCGGCAGGAGACTTATTCTCGAAAATTCAGCATTCGATTGCCAAAGCGGCTACCGAATTCCAGACAGTATATACGGGAGTCGAGCAGATGTCAGCTGGAGCAAAAGAAATCGCGGCTACAATAGAGATGATAACCCGGATTACCGACACTAATTCTGCTGATATCCAAACTGTGTTCGCCGCAACGGAAGAGCAGACCGCGTTCATGCAAGAAATCACCTCTTCTTCGGCGGCATTATCCAGAATGGCCGATGAACTGCACGAAGTCATTCGTAAGTTTACCATATAAAAAAACATAATCCTTCAATGGACTCGCGGCCATGCCCGCGAGTTTTTCTTATGAAAAATGGAAGGGAAGGAGAGGGAAAGTAGAGAAGTATTATTTAAAGAAAAAGGAGGTTTTTGGATAATGGAAAATCATAAAAATACGGAACAAGCGTTTCGTGCCTATGTGAAAAAGATGGCTGACTATAAAGAAGCGAATGCCGTATTGAGCTGGGACTTGATGACTGGTGCGCCTCCTAAGGGAAAGGAGCAGCGGGCCGAGGTGATTGGCATGCTTGCTACTGAATTTTTCAAAATGAGCATCGCTCCAGAGATGTATGAGATGCTTGCACGTCTCGGAGAAGAAGATACATATACAAGATTGGACCCGGTAATGAAAGCCATGGTACGGGAAATGAGAAAAGAATACGAGAAAAATAAAAGCATTCCTGCGGCGCTATTTCAAGAATATACCGTTCTTACTTCCAAAGCGCAGATCGCTTGGGAGGAAGCCAAGCGAACGAGCGATTTTGCCGCGTTCCGTCCATATTTAGAGAAAATCATCAACTACTTAAATCAATTCATTGACATTTGGGGTTATGAAGGACATCGTTACAATACGCTTCTTGACAAGTATGAGCCAGGAATTACCGTAGAGATAATCGATCCCTTGTTCGCGGATTTGCGCAAAAAGTCCGTTTCTCTGCTGGAACGTATCCAGGAAAGAGGTAAGACGTCGGACACGACATACTTGAAGAAACGGTATCCGGCTTCAGAGCAACGTAAATTTAATGAATTCATCCTGCAGAAAATCGGATACGATTTCTTGGCAGGCCGATTGGATGAGAGTACGCATCCTTTCTCGATCGGACTCAATCCCGGTGATGTACGAGTGACAACCAAGATTTACGAACAAGATTTGCAAATGGCATTATTCAGCTCAATTCATGAGGCAGGTCATGCGATATACGAGCAAAATATCGCTCCCGAGCTTGTCGGAACGTTGCTCTCGGAAGGAGCATCGATGGGGATTCACGAGTCGCAATCCCGTTTTTGGGAGAATATTATCGGACGCAGTGAAGCTTTTTGGAGCTACTTCTATCCAAACGTGGCCGCCGCTTTTCCTGAGCAGTTGGCCGGTGCTTCCGTTCAAACGTTGTATCGTGCGGTAAATCAGGTACAGCCGTCCCTTATTCGAATTGAGGCGGACGAATTGACTTATAATCTACATATTATGCTGCGCTACGAATTGGAGAAATCGCTCATTACCGGTGATTTACATGTTGCTGATTTGCCTGGGGCCTGGGCGGATAAGATGGACGATTATCTTGGAATTACACCGTTTGATGATGCGAGTGGTGCATTACAAGATGTGCATTGGTCCGGAGGTGATTTTGGTTATTTCCCTACCTATTCGCTTGGCAATATCTACGCGGCACAATTAGAAGCCGCACTTACCCGCGACATTCCGGACTATAAGGAGGCAGTGCGCCGTGGCGAATTTGATATTATTACTCATTGGATGACGCAGCATGTTCATCGTTATGGAAAAATGCTAGAACCGGCTGAGATTATACGTTCTGCTACTGGAGAAGGGATTAATGCTGACTATTTAACAACGTACTTGGAGAATAAATATACGGATGTGTATGAGCTTGTTTAACCCGGAGGGCCGACCTGTCGCGCTGGTGACAGGATCGTCTTCAGGATTTGGTCTTTTGTGTACGGTGGAATTGGCAAAAGCAGGGTTTTATGTTGTGGCCAGTATGCGTAACCTCGAAAAAAAGGGTCATGTACTTCAAGCGGCGAAAGAAAGTGGTGTAGAGGAAAGAATTTACCTTTATCGGCTGGATGTTGCGTCCGCAGAGTCAGTGGCGAATCTTAGGGCCTCTGTTGAGAGATGGGGTCGAATCGATGTACTGGTTAACAATGCGGGTTTTGCGCTGGGTGGTTTTGCGGAAGAGGTGACGTTGGAGGAATGGCGTGCGCAATTCGAGACGAATTTCTTCGGACTGGTCCATGTCACACAAACGATTCTGCCAGTGATGCGGGAGCGCAGGCAGGGAAGAATCATTAATATGAGCAGTATCAGCGGCCAGATGGGCTTTCCAGGTCTGTCTCCGTATGTCTCATCCAAGTTTGCTGTAGAGGGATTTAGCGAGAGCCTACGACTGGAAGTCGCCCCTTTTGGCATTGATGTGGTACTGATCGAACCTGGTTCATATGCTACTGGAATTTGGTCAACAGGCAAAAGAATTGCACATAAATCAACGCTTTGCACGTCGCCTTATGCTTCGATGATGAGCGCCCTTGATTCTTATCTGACAGCTGGGGAGATGAAGTTGGGAAATCCGTGGGAAGTAGCGGAACGTGTGGCGCAAATCGCTGTGATAAAGCGTGCTGCTCTTCGCTATCCTCTTGGAAGAGGCGTACAGATAATCATGAAAATTAAGCAATGGCTACCGTGGCGTATATGGGAGAAGCTGATGGAACGAACGCTTAAATCATAGAGGCAACCCACACCTGCTTAGTATCCATATATCGGAAGGAATAAGATGCACGCGTCGGTGTGTTCCCTTATCTTTTTCTCGCAGGGAAGAGATACGGCCGCTTTGTGGCGCCAAGGCTGGACTGGCAAAACATCCGGGTTTTTCGGGTGCGGGAGACGAACCGACGCCCGTTTAGGGCACGGTGTGGTGGCTATCTACCCTGGAACGTACTGGATAATCAACACCTTTGGGGGAACCGTATGTTTGGTTATTCGGAAACAAAGGGTAAAGAAAGAATAATGTATAAGTAAATAATCATTATGTAAAGCTAACTAACGATAAAGTAAAACTTCCATCAGCGGGGTCTTAGGGGCAGTGATCCTTCATATAACATACGTGAAGTGGGGGTCTTACTGCCCGTTGGACAGGGATAAATGGAGAAAAGGATGAAGAATATATGGACAAAGTGCTTTTTTTTAAAAGCTTTTTACGTTCTCCGCTCCAGGTCGCGAGTTTAATTCCAAGCTCCCCATTTCTCGTCAACCATATTGCGCGTCATGTTAATCAGCTTGCTCCTTTGCGTGTGGCAGAATTAGGGGCAGGCACGGGCGTGCTCACCCGAGCGCTTGTAGATAAATGTCCATCCATCGAATCGCTTCTCATCTTTGAAAACGAAGAAAATCTGAAAAGCCATCTACGGAATACATTTCCGCAGGTACCGGTGTATGCAGATGCGTTTGCATTGTCTGAGGCAATGCAAGAGCAAAGCATCGAACAACTCGATTGCATCATCTCAGCGCTTCCGGTTTCATGGTTTTCTACAGAGCAGAATGAGTATTTGATGAAGATGGTATGCCATTGTCTGAAACCAGGAGGAGCCTTTATTATGTTCCAATTTTCTCTGCAGATGCGCAAATATCTGCGAACGACTTTTCAAGACATTAAAATTAAATATGTCCCGCTAAACTTTCTACCTGCATTCGTGTATTATTGCCGTAAAACATAAACAAATCTGCCCTGATTATTTATGGGGCAGATTTGTTTTTTTATTGAGGGGAGGAATTGTTGCTTTTGATGATGACCCGGGTGCCGAGCGGAATGTTACGGTACAACCATTCAATGTCTTCATTATGCATACGAATGCATCCTTGGCTTACATTATGTCCGATACTAGCCGGATTGTTCGTGCCATGGATACCGTATTTATAGCCTCCGGTTCCCGGTACGTTCAGTCCTAACCAGCGTGTGCCCAGAGGATTGCGAGGACTGCCTCCTGCGATGTTTTTTGGCAAATACCACGGTTCTTTTACCCGGGTAGTAATAGTGAACTCTCCTTCCGGAGTCAGGTGCTTGTTTTTACCTGTACCAACAGGAAATGTATAGACTGATATATCGTTTAAGAAGATGGTTAGCTGGTTGGTTGTCTTATTGATTTCAATATACACCTCGTCTTCAAGGGCGAAGCTGGAAGAAGGAAGCAGACACAAGAAGAGTGCAAAGATAAAGAGAACATAAGGAATGGAGGAAAGCCATCTACGCATGTCGCTTTACCTTCCTTCCGTCAATTTTTCTTCCTTCTTGTTTTATATTCTTCACGTTCCCAGCGTTTCAGGAGTGGATACGGATCATAAGAATACTCGTTTTTGCCGTTATCACGATATACACCATAATGTAGGTGTGGAGGGAATTTTCCTGAAGTTCCAGGTTTACCATACCCGGAACTGCCGACATATCCAATGACATCACCTGGCTGTACTACATCACCTGTCTTAAACTTTTTGTTGAATCCATTAAGATGAGCGTAGTAGTGGTATATCGAATCTACATCGCGAATGCCAATGCGCCAGCCCCCGTATGGGTTCCAGCCCATCGTCTCGATGACGCCGTGCTTGGTTGCTCTCACGGGAGTTCCGTAGCCTGCGAAAATATCGGTACCTTCATGAATGCGCCGTCCACCCCAGCCGCGGGGATCGCCCCATGTGCTGCGATAGCTGTAAGTATAATGGAGTGGAACCGGGAATGCACTTCCGCTTAGATATAAGCGATTATGATGTCGAAAGAGAGAGGCAAGTTCAGAGACAATTTCTACATTCTTGTCCCGTGCATAATAATTCCATAGCGCGATACGAATGTCATCTTCCGTGTAGCCGAATTTACTCACATAGCTAGCCATCGTATATACGACATCAAGGTCGTTGTCCGGTTCTGCCTTGCCGTCCCCATCCCCGTCCTTGCCCAGGCCCCCGAAGAAGGAAATGCTGGCCGGATTCGTATCTTCAGGATTCGGATTAAGGAACCCACTCCATTTTTCTGGTGAGAAGATAATACCTGTTTTACGGACAAGGCTAGCAGAAGCGGATGCATCGCTGTTCTTTTTCGGTTTTTTATGGATATTGCGCTCGTATTGATCTATAGCTGCCAGATAATACCAGGGGGTTCCGGTAATCATTTGCATGTGCTCGAAAAGTGCCTGTCGTTCCCTGGCCAGCATTTCTGCCGTAGATTTTTCGGGAGATGCGGCTCGAATGGGAACGGGAATAAAGATAAGGCTCAAGGCGAGAATAAAAAATAATATTTTATATCTCATAGCGTCCTCCCGTAGTGAAAAGTCTTCGCCGTTAGTGTGTACAGCACCGTAGATTTTATAATGGCAACAGTATCCTCTTTTTACAGCAGCCTACTGAGAGAATGTTTAGAATTGCTTTAGTGTCCACACTTTTTTACAATAGGAGAGAGGAAAAACGATAAAGAATGGAGATGAGCGCTTCATGGCAGAACGCAAGCCGGAGTGGTTGAAAATCAAACTGAATACAGGCGAGAATTTCAAAGAGCTGAAGCGAATGATGCGTGGCAAGACGCTGCATACAGTTTGTGAAGAAGCGCGTTGTCCGAATATATACGAGTGTTGGGCGAACCGAACCGCTACTTTTATGATTCTAGGTGATTTATGTACGCGCGCCTGTAGATTCTGTGCGGTAAAAACTGGCCTTCCAACCGAGCTTGATTTGGCAGAGCCAGAACGTGTGGCAGAAGCGACAGAGCAGATGGGGCTTACACATGTCGTTGTGACTTCTGTGGCACGTGATGATTTGAAGGATGGTGGTGCGCTGGTCTTTGCTGAGACGATTCAGGCGATTCGTAAGCGGACACCCCTGTGCAGTATTGAAGTATTAATCCCGGACTTCCTTGGCAATTGGGATGCTCTAAAGGTTGTAATGGATGCAAAGCCGGATATTCTTAACCATAATATCGAGACCGTAGAACGCTTATCAGATCGGGTTCGTTCGAAAGCGAAATATAACCGTACACTGGAGCTTTTAGCCAAGTCAAAAGAATTTCAGCCAAAGGTTCCGACTAAATCCAGTATTATGATTGGCGTGGGTGAGACGACGGAAGAAATCATTGCGACTATGGATGATTTGCGCCGAGTTGATGTTGATATCTTGACGATTGGACAGTATCTTCAGCCGTCACCAAAACATTTGCCTGTGAAAAAGTTTTATCATCCGGATGAGTTTGCGCAATTGAAGGAAGAAGGACTGAAGCGGGGCTTTAAGCACGTAGAGTCCGGTCCGTTGGTACGCAGCTCTTACCATGCGCATGAGCAGGTAGAATCGGCGGCAAAAGCACTGTAAAGAACGGGGAGTAAGCATAGGATAAGCCCAGACGCATAATGCGTCTGGGCTTAGGCTTGTTATTTCTTTATTTGTTACTTATGCGTTGGATTGGCTTTGCTGCTGCTAGCCTTATTTGATTCGCTGTTCGTCGATAGCTTATGCATGGTATTAGCCTGGTGACCGATTATTTGTTCGAATTGCTGGTCGGTTTTCGTTCCCATTTGCATGGCGTTATTGTGCACTTTGGTAATAACATTTTGATCGTTGGTCGTGTACACTTTATAATAACGCGGAGATACGTTTTCGCAGCCTTTTTGTACTTTTTCCAATACTTTTTGTGCATCAGCAGCACTCATGCCAGATGTATCACATCCGACGAAGATTTGATTGTCTGTTGAAAGCACTGTTGCACGCTTGACACCAGGTACTTGCTTAGCCACACTCGCTACAGCAGAAGCCAGCATCTGACGGTCGACGTAGACGTTCGGCGTAGCTGTATCATAGTTGGCCTGCTTGCCCTGGTATAATGTGCTGTTGTTTGGTGCCGTGCGATTTTGTACGGTCGTTCCGTTATATGTCTGACCGGTGCCGTTTTGGTTGTCGCCCAAGTGAGCGTATCCGATGCTCGGCTGGCTGCTGCGCGTCATTACGTTGGTACCTTGTGCTCCGGGTTTATAGATGGAGTACTGATGCGCATTGTTGCCGTAGCCGTTCATACCGTTGGTGCCATACGTTCCAGGTGTACCGTACGTGCCTGTACCGTATGTTCCATTTATGCCGTTGGTGCCATACATGCGTTGTCCATATTGGTTAACACCCAGGTTATTCATTCCTTGATTGTTCATGATTCTGTCCCTTGAATCATACAAAACGCCTGGGCGATGATTCGTTTGGTCTTTGATGATGCCATTACGATATGTGTCGTAGCGGCCATCTCCAACGTTATTATTACCAGTGATACCAAACAGATTGTTATTGCCGTTAGCATTGTTGTAGCCGTTGGCACCAAACAGATTGTTATTGCCGTTAGCGTTGTTGTAGCCATTGGCACCAAACAGATTGTTATTGCCGTTAGCATTGTTGTAGCCATTGGTACCAAACAGATTGTTATTACCAGTAGCATTGTTGTAGCGATGGTATTTATCGTAGCCCGTCACCGTACCGGTCGGGTTATTCGGTCCGACGTTCATTGGACGGTACTCGTTCGTTCTTGTATCATTCGCCGCCGGGGAACAAGCGGTCAGCGAAACGGCGAGACCAACTGCGGAAAGCACTGCGAAGAATTTTTTCATGGTTGCACCTCCTATCCTGTAGGTTGCCCGTGAGGGACGGGAGTTTTCGTGGCAATTTTGTGTGTAGCGTCAGAAATTGTGGTAAAATAGGAGTCGCACGCCACCAAAGGATGCGGTGAGCGGAGAGGGGGCAGCTGAAGTGATACGGGTCCAGGACCAGGTCTACGAATTGATTGAGGAAAATAAAGATGGTTTTATCCAGGAAACATTTAAGGAGCGGTACAGTGATATCTTGTCCAAGTTCGACTATATCGTGGGCGACTGGGGATACGGCCAGCTTCGGTTGAAAGGGTTTTATGAAGATGTAAACCGTAAAGCGCCGTTTGATGCGCGGATTAGCTTTTTTGACGAATATATTATGGAATACTGTAATTTCGGATGCTCATATTTCCTGCTGAAGAAAGTAAAGCAGGAAAATCGGTTGGAAGATACGGAAGAAGCCGAACAATCAGAAGACGGGGATTCGACGGAAAAAACGGAAGAGAAGCCACCGCGGAACAAAGACGGTAAGCGCCGTGACAAACGCCGTTCTCGCTCGCGACGCAGCAAGCCGAAAGAACCGAGAGAAAACAAGGAAACGCAAGTTGCACATACGGAGTAAAATAAAAGAATGAGACCGTGAGCTGTTCGCTGGCCGGGTCTCATTTTTTGTGTTGAATTTCGTTAAGTATCCGCTACAGTCGGTGGACGATGTATTAATCGGAAAGGGCAAGAAAGCTATCTTCCCTGATCCTGGTCTATTCCTGCCCTTATTTCGTTTAGCATCGGTTCTTCATTTTCTTCTGGATTATCATGCGTCGGATGGGCGCCCGGATCTTGGCGGGGTATGCCTTCGTGAAGCGAGCGATATTCGTATGCGAAAGCAGACTGCACTCTTTCTCCTGTATCCCATGATTCTTTGCCGAGGAACGGGTGAGCGAACGCTGCGGTTCCATACGGACCTTCCGGGAATTCTTCTGGATAGCGAGTATGGATAACGCTCTCTTCTGTTTTGAGCGGCCGAAATTGCTCTTCACGCTTATCAGATAGCGGTTTTCTGAATAACAAGAAAAACCCCTCCTTTTATAAATAAAAGATAGGGGTAGTATCCAACTAAAGTGGGAGACTTATACAGAAAGGTTAGATGCTTAAACGAAGGAATTCGCGCAGTTCGTTTGCTTCACCTTCTGTCATGTTGAACGCTTCTTCCAAATATCCCGGTTCGTCCAAATCTTTCTGACCGAGGATTGCCATGCGGTGGGTCAAAATATTAAGCACCAGGCTTTTGCCATAGAAGTTCTGGGTTTGAATAATTGCGATATCATGGCGCGCTTCTTCACCGATGAAGCTGACGTACCTTGTCGTTGTTTCTTCTTTATTGTCGTACAGAAATGTCCAATCTCCGTGTTGTGCCATGTGTCTTCCTCCTGTCGAATGTGCTTGATTCATACATCGGCATTCATTCTTGCATTCCGATCGTATCGTTTGAAAAACTCCTTAGACTTATGCCAAACGTTGCTTGCGCGATAGCTTGGCACCAGCCAAGTTTTCTTTATTTCTGTGGAGCGCGTGGAACGGTGGGCGAAAAAGACCGATAACGTTCGTGAGTTTTTCTTATATGGGCCATTATATGATAACTGAGTCATTGCGGCAACGCAGAAATTCGCAGTTCTGTTTCCCAGACTTTTTGAACATCCTCTTATAATATGTATCTGTGACGAGTCATGGTATACTGTCAAAAGAGGCTGCATTGAACAGGGAGTGAACGAAATGGAAATGGAGAATATCATGCAGGGTGTAACAATTTTCACCCTGTTGGTTTTGACATTTGCGATTACAATTGTCGTATCCAAAAGAAAAAATAAAAAGAATGGGAAATAGGAGTGGAATATACGGATGTACCAGGTCAATGTAGAGAAAATCGAAGAACATTTATCTTATCTTGAACAAGTTCTTGCCGCTGTTACCCCTGTTATAAATACAAAAACAGAGATGCAAGCGGACAGATTAACAGAACTTGCGCTGGAAAGAGCGTTACATATCGCCCTTGAAACGGTGGCTGATGTCGGAAACTATCTGATTGACGGATTCATTATGCGTGATCCGGGTAGCTATGAAGATATCGTGGACATTCTTGAAGATGAAATGGTAATTGGCCAGAAAATGGCGGAAACGTTAAGAATCGTGGTCAACATGCGTAAGAAGCTGATTACACACTATACAGATGTAGATAGTGGTGAGGTGTATACGATGCTTCAGACCCATTTCTCCCACTTACAGCAATTTCCGATAAATGTTCGTGACTATTTGAAACGCGAACTGTACTAATTTAATAACATTGTGATGATAGTTTTTATATTATATTGTATAGAAATTTACTTATTTCATAAAATCGGGTAGAATATAGAGGAGGAAGGTGAAGGAAGATGAACAAAGACAAATCCTCTTCTACGCGCAACCAAATTATGCATATGCTGAAGATGAAAGGCTCGATGACAGTGGGAGATATGGCGCAAGAACTGGGCATTACAGAAATGGCTGTACGTCGTCATCTCAATACGCTGGAACGGGATAATCTGATTCAAGCGCGTTTGCTGCGTCAGGCAATGGGGCGTCCGACCAATATATACTCCCTGTCTGAAGAAGCCGATAATATGTTCCCTAAAAATTACCAGGATCTTACACTGGAATTTCTTAATGACATCGAAGAAATGCAAGGGGCACAGATGGTCGAAGCGCTATTTAAGCTTCGCCAGGAGCGGCAGGAGAATTTGTATCGTGATATTGTGCCTTCCGACAGCGATTTTGAGAAGAAGCTGGAAGCGCTCGTGAAGATGCAGAATGATAAAGGGTATATGGCCGAGTTGAAGAAAGATGAGAAAACCGGTAAATATATTTTCACTGAATCGAACTGTCCGATATCAACCGTCGCTAAGGAGTACACATACGCTTGTAATTGTGAAAAAACGTTGTTTGAGAATGTGCTCGGTGCTAAGGTCGAGCAGGAGCAATGCATGGCGACCGGTGGCGATAATTGCGTATATATCATTGATGAAAAAAACGAAGAAAACACTGAGAAAGAGCAGTGATATATTTTAAGGGGAGCAAAGCGGTAACGCCCGCGAGTTTTTCTTACACAAAAAAGAACCGCACGGATTGCGATATTCCGGCGGCTCTTTTTTTACTTTATTGTCGTACTGTAGATGAGGTAACGAGCGCAATGATATCATTAACACTAGCGATTGTACTACGCTTTAAAATAAACTCTTGTCCGATAGACAGAGCCAGCATTTCGCCCTTGGCACGCAGCGCCGGATCTTCGATACTTTCCAGATCAGAGACATGAGCAAGGCCGATGACACGCCGCATCATTTTGCAGCCGGCATATCCTACGGTATCCTGAAGGACGTCTCGCAGATAGGCATCCAGATATCCCGGAGTTTTTGCATATGGCTCCTGTGCCTTCTCTGCCCACAGATTGCGGAACTCCGCTTCGAAAATGTCCCACACTTGTACCACGGTGTCAAGCAAGTACGCTTGATATATTTCCCGTTCCTGCGGCTCAAGGGTATGGCCTTCGTGTGCCGAATAGTTAAGCAGCAGATTAGCAATTAGCGCGCCAATATCAAAGCCCATCGGTCCATAATAGGCGAACTCCGGATCGATGATTTTCGTATCTTCTTCTGTTACCATAATGCTCCCGGTGTGTAAATCCCCATGTAAAAGCGCTTGTCCCCGTGTCATAAAGCCTTCTTTTAGCCGTGCGACTTCAAGCTTCAGTACATTATCCTTCCAAATCCGCTGTACTGTATCGGAAAGAAGCGGATTGTATGCATTGGATGGATCGTCATGGAACGGATAGGTAAAGACGAAGTTCTCTGTAATATTGCACAATTCAGGATTTGTAAAAGAAGCTGCTTTCCGCTTTTTTTCAACAGGCGACAGCGCCAAGTCGGATGTTAGAAATAATGTGCGTGCCAGAAAGGTGCCGATTTGCTTGGCGAAGTTTGGATAGCGTTTTCTTTCTACCAATCCTTTGCGCATAATCTGATATTCGGATAAATCTTCCATCACAATCAATGCCAGCTCGGTATCATGATGATATACCTTTGGGACGGAGCCAGGATACAGTTCATTTTCAAGAATTAGCGCTTCGCTTTCGATACGAGCGCGATCAAGTGTAAGAGGCCAAGAATCACCGATAACGCGGACATACGGCAGTGCTTGCTTAAAGATAATGCTCCTGCCGGATGGTCCTTCATCCTGTATACGAAAGACGAAGTTCAGATTCCCATCACCGATTTCACGGCTGACCAACTGAGCATCTTGTGGAAAAAGGTCCGGGATGCTGCGGGCATATTCCACCGCTTCTTGTTCGCTAAGTGTACGATAAGACATTGTTATACTCCCCTTCTCGTTGGTTTTTCTGTGCATATATTTTATTTAAGTTATATACATGACATATTCTTAATTTGTGCAATATTCCCATCTTTACAGGTATGAATATGAATAATTATATCTTCAACTATTATTTGTGCAACTGTTTTTTCTTTTGGCTAGAGATTAAGAGTGATTGTGGTTATAAAGATACATCATAAATATATTGGATGGTACTTATGACTCGATTGTTATTCATAGATTCAAATTTATGTACTTTTTTGTAAATCTAACGATCTATATACAAATATAGCCAAATGATGTAAAAAGTAATTGTGTCTATCAATACAATTTTCGGACCGGATATTAAGTTAGGAAAACATGTAAATGGAGGGAAGCGAATGAACAATTTTTCTATTAGAAAAACAGCATTTTCTTTGTTTGCGCTTATTGTCTGCCTGGGCGTTTTGCAAAGTCCGATATTGCTAGCATCTGCACAAGCGTCTTCGTCGGCTAAGAGCCAGGCAATCGCCAAGGTGAAAGCAGATTATCAAACGTATGCAGCAAAGGTGAAAGGGGACTATCAACGGTATAAGCAGCAGGCAGAAGGCGATTATCGTCGACTTCAAGCATTGGCCCAGAATGATTATAGACAGCTTATGCAGAAGGCAACTGAGGATTATAGGACGGTACAAAAACAGTACGGTTCCAAAGAGGCGGATGCCTACTACGGGGAAATACATAGAAATGGGCTGGCGCTTGATCAGTATTATGGGGAAATATACAGAAACGGCCTTGCCCTAGATCAATATTACGGCGATATATACAGGAATGGTCTGGCTCTTGACCGTTACTATGGAGAAGTATACAGAAACGGTCTTACACTTGACCGTTACTATGGAGAGGTATACAGAAGTGGTTTAACCCTTGATTATTTTCAACGCCATGGTGGTAGCATAGCGACGTTGCATAAGAATTTTGCGAAAATCAGAGAGAATACCCAGAAAAAGATGAAACAGGCAGAAACCCAAACCACACAGGCGATAAATCAAAAACGGGCACAGACTATTCAAACACTTTGCGTTTCTAAAAAGAACGCAATAAAAACGTTATCCGATACCCGAAAAGAAATAACAGGCACAGGTATTGATTTTGGAACATTCGGAATTGATAGCATGTGCGTAGCTAAACAAGGAAAATAGGTAACTTGATTATCCGGGCTGCTGAAAGTAAAACAAGCTTCCTTTGCCGTAGCTAAAGAAGCTTGTCCACCTCATGATTTTTTTCTCTTATTCGATAACAGAAACGGCAAACAACCGGTCGCCAAAAAACAGGAGCCTACAATCAGCAGGATAATCCAATCACTTAGATTCATAAAAAACATCTCCTTATTTTATATTTTTATACTTATTTAAAAGGAGATAAGTTGCATATTTTTACAGTTTATTTCGTGATTTTAGAATCTTAGTGTATAGGTAATAGTTGTAGCTTTTCTTAATTGTGCCCGTTTTAATTAAGAAGAGTGAAAAAAGTGATTGACACTGGCTTACATTGTGAGTATGATTAGTTTCATTACAATAAAAAATTAAAAAATTCTTATCCAGAGAAGGCGGAGGGATTAGGCCCGATGAAGCCCGGCAACCTGCTTGCATATGCGCAGCAAGGTGCTACTTCCTACAGACACGGTTCTGAAAGATAAGGTGATGAAACGAACGCACAACCTCTTTCAGATACGGAAGAGGTTTTTTGTATTCATATCGTTTTTAAAAATTACATATATTCTCATCAAGAGAAGGCGGAGGGACTGGCCCGATGAAGCCCGGCAACCTGCTTGCGCATGCGCAGGCAAGGTGCTACTTCCTACAGGAGATATCCTGAGAGATGAGAGGCAATGTGATTCGGTAAACCGAAGCGCCTCTCTTTCAGCTGTAAAGAGGGGCGCTTTTCAATTATTAACAAGTATAAAGGGGAGTTTTTACAATGAAAAAGAGAATGCACATTATTTTATCGGCGTTCCTTATTCTGCTGCTTGCGGTTGTGTCAAGTGCATGTGGTACACAGGATACAAACGCAGATGCAGGAGAACAAAAAAGTGAGAAAAAAGAACTTTATTCCGTGGGCCCGCTTGCGGGTAAGCGTGTTGCGCTCGTTATGCAGCTAAACCTCGGAACATTTTCAGCTCAATATATAAGCGGTGTAAAAGAAGAAGTCGGCCGTTTCGGCGGACAGGTAACTGTGTTTGCGGCAGATGGTGATTTGGGTCGCATGACCGCTAATCTGGATGCGGCCATCAATCAAAAGTTCGATGCGATTCTTATTGACCATGGTACGCCGGCAGCACTGCAGAATGGCATTAAAAAGGCTGTATCACAAAACATCCCTGTCGTTGTCTTCGATGCAGATGTAAAGGTTCCAGGTGTTACTGTTCTCCAACAGGGTGACAAGGAGATGGCTACATCAGTTCTTGAAAAGTTGGCGAAAGATAACGGAGGCAAGGCGAACATCGTAAAGATCTGGGTGGCTGGCTTTGCTCCCATGGAACGTCGTCAGGTAGCATACAAAGAATTTTTGAAAAACAATTTAGGCATTAAAGAAGTAGCCGCTTTTGGTTCCGCGACGGCTAATACCGCATTGGATACACAGGCGCAGATGGAAGCCGTATTGAAGAAATATCCGAATAAAGGCGACATTACAGCTGTATTTGCTGCCTGGGACGAATTCGCAAAAGGAGCCACCCGCGCGATTGAACAGGCCGGTCGTACGGAAATTAAAGTATATGGTATTGATATGAGTGATGAAGACTTACAGATGATTCAAAATCCGAAAGGACCGTGGGTAGCATCTGCGGCAGTAGATCCGAAAGATATCGGACGTGTACAGGTACGTTACGCTTATCAGAAGCTTCACGGCGACAAAACGCCGGATAGCGTTGAATTGAAGTCGGTGCTCGTAACACGTGAGGAGCTTCCAGCTGAGAAGGTAACGACTGATACGCTGAATAAGCACATTAAAGATTGGGGCAGCAGCCAGCAAGGTATTGCCGATTGGATGAAAAAATAATCCATTGTCCCACCGGCTAGATAAAGTCGGTGGGATTTTTCTGGATAGGCAGAGGAATGGGGGAGAATCGTATGATACAGCCGACGGCAGTGAAGTTGCACATGCATCATATCAACAAGTCGTTTGCGGGAGTTCATGCACTCAAAGATGTCGATTTCACTGTACAAGGCGGTGAGATTCATGCGTTGCTCGGAGCGAATGGTGCAGGAAAAAGTACCTTAATGAAAATATTGTCTGGAGCATACCAGGCAGATGGCGGGGCCATCCGGATAAACGAACAGACGATTACGATAGAAAGTCCGGCCGATGCCAAAGCAGCGGGGATTCATTGCGTATATCAAGAAGTAGACACTGCACTTGTGCCGTCACTGACTGTATGTGAAAACATCTTGTTAGATCGCAAGCCGAAAGGAAAGGGCTCACGCTGGCTGCGATGGAATTCAATGTATCAGGAAGCGGAAGCGATCCTGTGCGAGATCGGCTATGAGATACCGGTGCGTGAGAAAGCGGAGAATTTAACGCTATCTGAAAAGCAAATCGTACTTATCGCAAGAGCGGTTTCTCAGCAAGCCAAGTGTGTCATTTTTGACGAGCCGACCGCGCCGTTAAGCCTAGAAGAAGCAGAGCGTTTGTTCCGGGTGATGAATCGTTTGAAAGCAGAGGGTGTGGCCTGCATCTTCATCTCGCACCGCTTGCCGGAAATCATGGCGGTGTGTGACCGAGTTACGGTGATGCGCGATGGATGCCATGTATGGACAAAGAGCACGGAGGAACTTCAAATTTCACATATTGTCGAAGCGATGCTTGGCAAAACCTTTCAGGAAGAATATCCGAAAGCGGAAGCCGCTATCGGGGAAACATTGCTGGAAGTGCGTGGCGTACGACAGGGTACAAAAGTTCGCGGAGTAGACTTCCAGGTGCGTAGTGGGGAAGTGGTCGGTATCGTTGGATTGGTAGGAGCGGGCAAAACAGAATTGTCACGCCTCTTATTCGGCGCCGATGCGATGGAGGAAGGAGAAGTTGTGCTTGGAGGGCAGACGGTGCGGCTGTGTGAGCCGCGGGATGCAGTTCGTGCCGGGATTGTACTTGTACCGGAAGAGCGGCGCAAGGAGGGAATTCTCGTAGATGAAAGCATTCGTGCTAACCTTACACTCCCTATTCTTAATCGTTTTGCCGCAGGTGGATTTATTCGCCGAAATGAAGAGAAAGAACACGCCCGGCGCATGATTGGTAACCTGGGGGTAAAGACTCCGGATGAAGAAGAGCAGGTCGGATACTTAAGCGGAGGAAACCAGCAAAAAGTCGTCATCGGCAAGTGGCTGGCGACAGAAGCGGATGTATTCTTGTTCGATGAACCGACAAAAGGAGTTGATGTTGGCGCGAAGCGAGATATTTTTACGCTTATTGGAAGGCTCGCACAGGCTGGAAAAGGAATTGTATATCTTTCCTGCGAAATCGCCGAAATTATAGGCGTATCCGATAGAGTGCTCGTTATGTGCGACGGGCGAATCGTGAGGGAACTGACCGGCAACGAGGTTACATCAGAGAACATCTTATTGTATGCGAGCGGGGGAGAAAGCCATGAAGAAAAATAAAGTGCTCGATTTTTCATATAAGTACGGCGCTATTTTCGTTATTATTGCTGTCATCATATTTTTTAGTATCGTGAATCCCAATTTTTTGACGTACGATAATATTACGGACATTCTGCGCTATATCTCAATCGTGACGCTGGTAGCGATCGGTGTGACATTCTCGCTTATTGTGGATGGATTTGACTTGTCCGTTGGTTCTACCGTATCGTTGACGACGGTTGTGACTGCATCGTTGATGGTATGGTACCAGTTGCCACTTCCTCTGGTCATTCTGATACCGATATTGCTTGGAGCTCTTGTCGGCTTGGCCAATGCATGGCTCATTGTCAAGATCCGTATTCCAGATTTGCTGGCAACGCTTAGCATGCTCTACATTGTCGCTGGACTGCACAAGACGTATACACAGGGGTTCTCGATATATAATAACATGCCAATGCCGGATGGAAGCACGGCTAAAGGTGTATTAGGCGAAAGCTTTCTGTGGATTGGTCAGGGAAAGCTGCTTGGGGTTCCTGTACCGGTCATTATTATGCTAGCTGCTGTCGTTGCGGTTCACATTTTCCTTACGTATACGCGTGGCGGGCGTCTCCTGTATATTACTGGGGGAAATCAAGAAGCAGCAAGGCTGAGCGGGATTTCCATCTATAAAGTACGCACGATAGCATATGTCCTATCTGGCGTGTTCGCAGCACTAGCCGGGATTATCTTCACAGCGCGTGTTGGTTCCGGACAGGTGGATGCAGGCTCGCCATTACTGATGGAAGCAGTTGCGGCTGCATTTGTTGGCTTCTCTGTGCTTGGGGCAGGTAAACCGAATGTCATCGGTACGTTCCTGGGTGCATTCCTTATTGGTATCCTTGTGAACGGATTGACGATGCTGAATCTTCCTTACTACGCATTTGACATCATTAAAGGTGCAGTATTGGTGTTTGCACTGTCCATGACCTATCTGCATATGCACCGTCGGAAATCATAATGCACGCTTTCTTTGTATGATATGATCAGAATGGATAAAGATCATGATGGGGAGTTAGGAGGCATACGATGGCAGAGCATGCATACAAAGGCTATTTGCTTGATTTAGATGGAACTGTCTACCGGGGAGGCGAGGTAATCCCAGAAGCAGTTGCGTTTGTTGAAACATTGAAAAAGAAAGGCATACCTTATCAGTATGTGACGAACAATTCATCACTCACACCGGAACAACTGGCGGAGAAGCTACAAAAGATGGGTCTAGAAGCAGTACCGGAGGCTTTCTTCACTTCCAGTATGGCGGTAGCCGAAACCATTGAGAAAATGGAGCGGAAAGAAACGACGACGGATGTGGTAAGAGTACTGGCGATCGGGGAGAGAGGGTTAAAGACAGCACTTTCCGAGGCGGGATATGAACTCGTAGAAAAAGCCCCGGCTTCGTATGTTGTAGTTGGTATTGACCGTGAGTTCAGCTATGAGAAAATGAAGCAAGCGACGCTTGCCATATACGGAGGCGCAAAATTTCTATCTACGAACTGTGACCGGGCCATTCCTACAGAAGAGGGGTTGGTACCTGGTAATGGTTCGCTTACCGCTTCCATCGCATACGCAACACGGACGGAGCCGTTGTATGTCGGAAAGCCGGAACAAGCTATTATTGCCCTTGCGCTTGAGAAGCTTGGCCTCCGCGCGGATGAAGTGCTGCTTATCGGCGATAATCTGGAGACTGATATCGCTGCCGGCGGGCGCAGCGGCGTCGATACGCTGCTAGTCTACAGTGGTTTCAGCCGGGAAACCGACCTCGAAAGGGCGGAAGTACAGCCGACATATACGGCGTCTAGCCTAGCGGATTGGAAGATATAACACAAAAAGACTGTCAGGAAGAGCCATTTTCCTGACAGTCTTTTTGATGGATAAGAAAGCAGCCATTTGGCTTCTTTGTGGAAAAAGGACGAGTGGCAATGAGTGCGAGTTTTATTTCGTGCCGAAATGGCTATGTGCCAGACGGCTGGAGGCTGCCGCCGCAATGGCGCCTACGATATCGTCGAGAAAGGTGTGTACAGCACCCTCGTTTCCTTCCTTTTGATTCAGAACCTTTAAAATACCAGGTTTGACCTTATCTACATAGCCATAATTCGTAAATCCGATACTTCCATATACATTGACAATGGATAGAGCCAGAACTTCATCGATGCCGTAAAGCCCTTCATCCTGTACCATCATCTCCTGCAAAGGCTCGATTAGCATGCCTTTCTCGGCCAGGATATCGAGCTGGATGCCGGTGATAATTGCATTTTGAATTTCACGCTTTTCCAATACTTTTTTGATGTTATGCATGCAAGTTTCTGTAGCCAGATCGGAAAAGTATGGCTTTTGCAAGTACATGACAAGCTCCACAAGGTGATCCATAGTGACGCCGCGCTCTTTCAATAAACGGTAGGCGGTTTCTCGAACCTTCTCGTCTCGAACAGCATAATTCATATTGCTCATTAGCTTCGCATCCTTTTACGGAGTATTGTCATTACTGTTCCCGCTCTAGTTTGTATTTATTAAGTACGTCTTTGCCGCCGGTGACTTCCAGGACCGTTCCGGTAATGAAATCAGAAGCTTCACTACAGAAAAAATTGATGGCTCTTGCAATATCTTCTCCAGTGCCGGGACGTCCTACAGGCGTATCTGGATCGTATAAGGAATGGACATCGGCAATATGCTTTTCTTTATCTTCTCCCACAATGTCTCCGGGACAAACCATGTTAGCGGTAATGCCATGTTCGGCTTCTTCAAGGGCAATGGTGCGAGTCAATGAGACGAGTCCGGTTTTAGCGGCGGCAAACGCCGAGCGGTACATCCAGCCAGGGGCTGTTTGCGCCTTTTCGAAACCAACTGTGACAATACGTCCCTGTCTTTGTTTGCGCATATGCGGAATGGCGGCTTTACACAAGTAGAAAGCACTGGAAAGATTGCCTCCGATCATGCGGTCCCATTCTTCGAACGTATAGTCTGCCAGTTTTTTTCGCTCTTTTATGTAAGGGCCGGCGTTCAAAATCAGAATATCAAGTCGTCCCCAGGAGGAGGCGACTGTCTCGATAATCGCTTCCGCATCCATGGGACGACTGACATCTCCTTGCAACGGCAGTACATTCACTCCGTATTGTCGGACAAGTTCTTGCTGCAACTTGTCTGCATCGCTTTTGCTTGTTCGGTAATTGAGCGCAATATCGATGCCTTGGGCAGCGAGTTCATGGGCGATACGGACGCCAAGTCCTTTTGCACTTCCTGTAATCAGAGCCGTACGATTGCGTTTCAAAAAACCATCCCTTCCTGCTTGGAATGTTTGATTAGCCTTTATTTAATTGTATATTAAGGTTATTAACGAAAGAAAGTATTGAAAGTCGGAAAGTGTGGTGTGAGGGAATGATATATTATTTTTATGACCCGCAAGGACAATTTATTTCTCTAACATTTGAGCGTAGCCGATTTCTACCAAATGCAAAACATGTGCTTGTGTGGGCATTTGCAGATGAAGAAGAACAAGAGATTGTACTGACGTGTCACAGAAAAAGAGGGTGGGAAGTGCCGGGTGGCAAAGTGGAACCGGGAGAGAAGCCGGAAGAAGCAGCGCACCGGGAGTTGTTTGAAGAAACGGGTGTGAAAGCAGGGAAGTTAGAGTGGATAGGGCAGTATGTAATTGATAGCGGATCGGGCGAAGAACAGGCGGTGAAAAATATTTATGTTGGAAAAGTAGTGAAGTGGGAACAAATTCCCACCGGTTTTGAAACACTGGAGCGTGGAGTGTTTCCCGTGTCACTTTCGCGCTTTGCCCCCGGAATGAGTCCCTTTATCCAGGACAATATTTTTCCGCTTTGCCAGGCTTACTTAGCGGAGCGGAGAGGGTAAGTACAGCATGCAGTCCATAGAGAAAGCGGACATCCGAATACGGGCGTCCGCTTTTTTCTGTTTCGTGTAAAACGGCTAAACATGCAATGCATGTCGGCCTTTTCGCCGGGCGACTACTTGTTCCCGAAGGTGTTCACGGTGTTCGATGCAATGCATCCTCCAAGCGTACCAGCCTGTAAGCACAAGCACGAGCAGCGAACCGAGCACGACGCCATTCCATCCCGCCCACTTGTAGAAAAAGCCGAGGAAGAAGCTTCCCATGCTACCGCCCAGATAATACGACAATAAATATAGACTGGAGGCACTCGCTTTGGCGAATGTAGCATGACGGCTCACCCATGAGCTGGCTGCAGAGTGTGCAAAAAAGAAGCCGAAACTTGTTAGTAGTAAACCTGCACCAACCATCCATAAGCTATGCATTAACGTAGCGAGAGTGCCAAGTGCCATGAGGGCGATACCGATTCCAACACACCATGCCTGTGGAATGAAGCGTGCCGCCCGACCGGATAATGTAGAACTTACAGTACCGGCTAGATATGTGAGAAACAGCATACTAACGACAGAGGTAGGCAAGTTATAAGGTTTTCCTTGAAGCAAATACGTAATGTAATTGTATTCCCCTATGAATACGAAGAACAACAGCCCCCCGATTAGATACGCGTAAAGCAGTGTACGGTTTTTCAAATGGCGGTAGAAGTTGCTGGTGGCTGTTTTCCAGTCAAGCGGCTTCGGCTCAAAATGTTTCGAGCGTGGTAGCAGCCAGGTGAAGGCGATGAGGCATAGTAGGCTGATGCCTCCCATAATAATGAACGCGCCATGCCAACCGATCCAATCGGTGGCGAATCCACTGATGAGACGACCGGATAAGCCGCCTATCGTATTGCCGCTAATATAGATGCCGATCGCGACAGTGAGCGCCTTGGAGCTGAACTCTTCGCCAATATAAGCGACGGCAATCGCTGGGAGCCCGGCCAAGAAAAATCCCTGCAATATACGAAGGACAAGAAGTGTCTTGAATCCTGGGACCCATGCGATGAACGCTGTCAAAATCGTTACGCATAACATGGTAATAAACATAATGTTTTTCCGACCGATTGCATCAGATAAAGGGCCGTATAATAAAAGGGAAATTGCTAATGTGAAAATCGTTAACGACACCGATAGGCTCGATATAATTGGGGAGAGATGGAATTCCTCTGTAAATACCGGCAGCAATGGCTGTGGAAAATAAATGTTGGCAAATACAAGAAACGATGCAATGCTGAGCGCCAATGACGCTCTCCAAAAAGGTTTTGTGCCCGCTTCAATCACTTGAATCATCTTCTTTCTGCGTGATAAAGTTTTCTTGCTTTTATCGTAGCATGCAGTTATAAATGAATAAAATATATTATTTTCATCATTATAATAACTATTAGTTATGGAGATGCGATATGGATATTCGACAATTGGAGTTTTTCGCAGAGGTAGCTAGACATAAAAGTTTTACGAAGGCTGCAGAACAATTGTTGGTAGCGCAACCGGCGATTAGTAAAAGCATCAAAAAGCTTGAGGAGGAAGTAGGGCTTATCCTATTTAACCGTTCAGAGCGTAAAGTTTCGTTAACGGCGGAAGGAGAGGCGCTATTGAAGCACGCGGAATCAATACTCGATCAACTGGCCCACGCGAAGGCGGAGATGGAAGAATTGAGCGGCTTAAAAAAGGGTGAGGTTCGCATCGGTTTGCCGTCGATGGTTGGCTCCTATTATTTTCCAGGTTTGATTATTGATTTTAAAAAGAAGTACCCCGATTTGCAGATTACGGTATATGAACAAGGCACGGTGAAAATCCGGCAGATGCTTATAGATGGAGAAATCGACATGGGGGTCGTGCTAGAGGATGATGTGGAGGATGGAGTGGAGGTCTTACCGTTTCTTAAAGAAGAGATGGTCGTGTGTGTACCTGATTCTCATCCGTTTGCCGGACGGAGTGCCGTATCGTATGAAGAGTTGACGCAAGAATCGCTTGTATTGTTTAAGGAAGGCTATTTTCAACGGGAAATTACTGCTCGAGCAAGCAGGATGTCGGGATTGCCGTTGAACGTTACATTCGAGACGAACCAGATTTCGCTAATTAAGTCGTTGGTCGCCAAACAGCTTGGAGTAACGCTTTTTTTGCGTATGGTTATCGTGGATGATACGCATCTTGTACCTGTCTCCCTTGATCCTCCGGTATATTTGAAGCTTGGTATAGCATGGAATAAAAACGCTTATTTGTCTAAGGCGAACCAGGCGTTTTTATCTTTCATGATGGATAGAATGGATTCGTGAAAAGTTAGCATACAAAAACCGGAAGCCTAAGGGCTTCCGGTTTTATTGTGAATTAGAATACTTGTTGTACTTCGGTAATGCCTTCAACTTCTTCGATAAGGGCGCGCTCAATACCCGCTTTCAGCGTAATTGTTGAGCTTGGGCAGCTACCGCATGCACCGTGCAGGCGAAGCTGAACCACGCCTTCATCTGTTACGTCAACTAGTTCGCAATCTCCACCGTCGCGTTGCAGGAACGGACGCAGTTTATCTAAAACCTCTTGGACTTCTTCCAATTTTTTTGTGTCTGCCATAAGGTTCATTCACTCCTTTCGAACATACTAATATTATATTACCCTTTTGTTGAGAAATCTATGGTTTTTACCAGTTTGTATGTTTTGGAGTGTTTTATAACCTTAAAAATAAAGTGGTTTACTTGGTTATAATACTCCTATAAAATGTGTTATAATATGATGGCTCATAAGACATATTCATTCTGCGTCGAAAGGAAGAACGTTATGCAGGTTTATAACAATATAAAAGAACTCATTGGCAATACGCCCATCGTAGAGATTACTTCTTTTGAGTTGCCGAAGGGCGTACGTTTATTCGCGAAGTTAGAATACTTAAATCCCGGTGGTAGCGTCAAAGATCGCTTGGGAATCGAACTCATCCGCGATGCGGAAGAGCGCGGCGTACTAAAGCCGGGCGGCACGATTATCGAACCGACAGCTGGTAATACGGGGATTGGGATAGCGTTGGCTGCGGTAGGTACGGGATACCGGGTTATTTTTGTCGTGCCCGAAAAATTCTCGCTTGAGAAGCAGGATCTCATGCGAGCACTTGGTGCTGAAGTAGTAAATACACCAACCGAGAAGGGGATTAAAGGCGCCATTGAGAAAGCAAAGCAGCTTGAGCAGGAAATTGAAGGCTCTTTCTGCCCGCAGCAGTTTGGTAATCCGGCTAATCCGGCCGCACATTATAAGACGACCGGTCCAGAAATCTGGAGCCAGATGGACGGGAAGGTAGATGTATTTGTGGCAGGAGCCGGTTCAGGTGGTACGTTTATGGGAGCGGCTCGTTATCTGAAAGAGCAGAACCCGAATATCAAGACCGTTATTGTTGAACCGGAAGGATCGATTTTAAATGGGGGCGAACCGGGCCCGCATAAAACGGAAGGTATTGGGATGGAATTTCTGCCAGAGTTTATGGATCCAAGCTACTTCAATGCTATTCATACAATAGATGATGTAGACTCGTTCCACTGGGTGAAAGAACTGGCTGCAAAAGAAGGTATGCTGGTAGGCAGCTCCGCTGGTGCTGCGATGCACGCTGCAATGAAAGAAGCACAACAGGCAAAACCGGGAACTAACATTGTCACTCTTTTTGCTGATGGCAGTGAGCGGTATCTTAGCAAGAAAATTTATCAGGGAGGGATATAAGCGATGAGAATGAAAACAAAGCTAATTCATGGTGGAGTAGATGGCGATCCGTTAACAGGTGCCGTAAACGTTCCAATTTATCAGGTCAGCACGTATAAACAGGAAGGTGTAGGTAAGCACAAAGGATACGAATATTCCCGAACAGGCAATCCGACTCGCCACGCGGTGGAGGAGTACATTGCCGACATTGAGGGTGGTGTACGTGGTTTTGCATTTGCTTCTGGGATGGCTGCGTTGTCCACTATTGTCATGATGTTTGATGCGGGCGATCATTTCGTCGTAGGCGATGATGTGTATGGTGGTACGTATCGAGTGCTAAACAAGGTATTTAACCGTTTTGGCGTGGAAGTGACATTTGTGAACACCGGAGATGTTGAAGCGATTGCTGCCGCTATCCGACCGAACACGAAAGCAGTCATGCTGGAGTCGCCGAGCAATCCTTTGTTAAAAGTTACAGATATTGCCGCAGTAGCAGAAATAACAAAAGAAAAAGGGCTTCTGCTCGTTGTTGATAATACATTCATGACACCATACTGGCAAAATCCGCTGGAATTAGGCGCGGATATCGTGTTCCATAGCGCGACAAAATATCTAGGCGGGCACAGTGACGTAGTAGCGGGCCTCGTCATTGTAAAAGACGAAGAATTAGGCGAGCGTATGCATTTCGTACAAAACTCCGTAGGAGCAGTGCTCGGACCACAGGATTCATATTATCTTCTGCGCGGTATGAAGACGTTGGGAGTCCGGATGGAGGAGCATGAAGCTAATACTAAGCGTATTGCGGAATGGCTTTCCCGTCGTGAAGATATTGAAAAAGTATATTATCCGGGCCTTACAAATCATCCCGGACATGATATTGCGGCCAAGCAAGCACGCGGCTTCGGCGGTATGATTTCATTTGACGTCGGAAGCCGGGAGCGTGCAGAACAAGTATTGTCACGGGCCAAAATTTTTACACTTGCTGAAAGCCTGGGTGCGGTAGAGAGCTTAATATCTGTTCCGGCGCAGATGACACATGCGTCCATTCCTGCCGAACGCCGCGCGGAACTTGGCATTACGGATGGTCTTATTCGCATCTCTGTAGGTATCGAAGATGTAGAGGATTTGATTGAGGAACTGGAACAGGCTCTCGCATAAGGGGATGTAAGCATGGAGATTTTAGTTTTCGGAGCGGAGCAGTTGTGTGCAAGCTGTGTAAATCTTCCGTCCGCCAAGGACACAGCAGAATGGCTGGAAGCGGCCCTTACGAGAAAATACGGTGCCCATATCGCTGTTCGCTATATTGATATTGATAGCCCGCTCGAAGGGATAGAGGCGGATTTTGCGGCTCGTATCCATGCTGAAGAATTCTGGTATCCGCTCGTTGTATTAAATGGTAAAGTGATCGGAGAAGGAAACCCTAAGCTTAAGGATATCCAACAGGCGATTGAAAACATAAAGTTAGGATGATTCATCATGCGACCTATGGTTGAGTTTTGCGTGAGCAATTTGTCGCTTGGCTCTGAAACGGTGAAGAAAATTCTAGAAGAAGAAAACGAAGTCGATGTACTGGAATATGGTTGCCTTGGAAACTGTGGCCAATGCTTCGTTCAGCCGTATGCGCTGGTAAACGGCAGGCTCATTGTTGGCGAAGATGCACAGGATTTGCTTACGGCAATCAGAACATATATTGAAAAAGTCAGAGCTGAAGACGAAGCTTGGCGTGAGCTTGGTTTTTAGGCATGATTGACCGGAATGGGAGAAAAGTATGAAAAGTAATACTTTCGTCACCTTCCGGTCATTTTTTTATGTCTGATATGTGAATTTATTCACAATTAAAGGCGGAATAACAGGAAAAGTTGTACAATACAGATGAGGCTGGTTAAACCACCCAAGAAATCGACAACAGGCGAGTTTCTGAGAAGGAGAGGAATAGTTATGGTAGTCGGATGGCTTAGAGAAAGTAAGTTATCTGCAGGCATATTGATGGTGCTGCGTGTATGGCTGGGTTATACATGGGTGACCTCGGGCTGGGGGAAGATTACAGGCGGCTTCAAAAGTGAAGGATTTCTGAAAGGTGCCCTAGGAAAAGCAACAGGTGATCATCCAGCTGTACAGAGCTGGTGGGCAAATTTTATTGAAGGATTCGCGCTTCCAAGTTCCACATGGTTTGATATTCTAATTCCTTGGGGAGAATTTCTTGTAGGAATTGCACTGATTGCAGGAATATTCACTACGTTTGCGGGTCTGATGGGGATTACGATGAATTTCGCCTTTCTGTTTAGCGGAACGACAAGTATCAATCCTCAGATGGTTCTGTTCACTATTTTCTTGCTAGTAGCCGGGCGTAATGCAGGGCGTTATGGCCTGGATGTTTATATACTTCCTTTGTTAGATAAATGGTTTCATCGCGAACATCAAATAGCCGTTTATAACGGCAAGAATAGAGCCTCATAAACGAAGCAGACCTGGCTGTATTGCTTGGAGAATAATGAAAACACCAGCAAATAATGAAACGTTTGCTGGTGTTTTGTTTTTTTATTCAATTAGTATTCTTTTATAATATTATAGAATGTATCACGTTCAATTGGCTGTTTGCCGGCACCTTTGACAAGCCAAATCAATTCATCACGCGTTAGCGCAGATTGGGTCAGCGCGCCCGCTGCATGACTGATACGTTCTTCAACCAGTGTACCGTGCACATCGGATGAACCGAAAGAAAGTGCCATCTGGGTTAGTTGTGTGCCGATATTAATGAAATAGGCTTTAATATGCGGGAAGTTGTCGAGCATTAGGCGGCTAATTGCCATTGTTTTCATATCGTCAAATGCGGATGTACGGCGTTTAATTGAAGCGGTCGCTTTTTTAGGTTGAACCGCGAGCGGGATGAACACCATAAATCCGTTCGTTTCGTCCTGTAGCTCACGCAGGCGAATCATATGGATAAGGCGCTCTTCCAGCTTTTCGATTGAGCCGTACAGCATGGTCGCATGCGTTTTCAAGCCGAGCTTATGCGCGATGCGGTGTACGTTCAACCATTCATCTGTGCTCGCTTTTTCCGGACTCATCTTCAGGCGGTAATCTTCTGTTAGAATTTCTGCGCCGCCGCCCGGAAGCGTACCAAGGCCGGCCTTGATTAATTCTTTCAGCACTTCTTCTTCAGTCATGCCTGTCATCTGAGCGAAGAATACGATTTCCGCACCTGTATACGCTTTGATTGTAACGTCTGGGTAGTGCTTTTTCAACGTACGGACGGTGTCAAGGTAATAATCGAACGATACGGTATGGTTATGACCGCCAACGATATGGAATTCACGCATGGAAGGAGTATAGCCCTTCGCGACGTAGGCAAGCAATTCTTCTTCATTCATTGTGTAGGCGCCTTCTTCGCCCGGATCACGGCGGAAACCACAGAACTTGCAGTGGGCTTCACACACATTAGTAGGATTGATGTACATGTTCTCGATAAAATATACATTGTTTCCGTTTTTACGCAGATTGACCTGGTTTGCCATTTGTCCAATGGTCATCAAATCATTGGAATTGTATAGTGCTAAGCCGTCTTCAAGCGTCAGGCGTTCGCCGGCTTCCACTTTTTCGATAATTGGCAGTAGCGCTTCATCCTGAACGAATGGTTTAGTAAATACACTCATGTTTTTTCCCCCTCAGGTAAGACTAATACAACACACGCAATACGTTATACAGAGTGTCACGTTTGACTGGTGCATGGCCAGCATATTCAAATTGCTATGGTTGTGAATACTTGCACATAGATGCCCAAAATTACTCTGAATGCGTATAATTTTTAGAGTATCTGATTACAAAATCATTCTTTCATTATAGAATTAATTTATGAATCCAACAAGATGTGGATGCTGCCAACTCTTACTTTATATAAGTAAACATTTTTGTATAGTAATATGAGTAACCTTGAGTCAAACAGAAATTTCTAGTATACTTTAATAGTAGAGCGGATTGCATATTACAATCCGATAAGGAGGGAACTCACAATGATTAACCTTACGGAAAATGCGAGCAAGAAGATTAAAGAAATGATTGCCAGTGAGGATAACGATAAACTATTTCTGCGTCTTGGTGTAAGACCGGGTGGCTGCAGTGGTTTTTCATACGGTATGGGTTTTGATGATGAAGAGCAAGAAGGCGACGTATTGTTTGAAGCTCATGGTGTAAAACTTGTTGTTAACAAAGATGATATCCGTTTCCTAGATGGTGTGAATATTGATTTTAAAGAATCAATGATGGGCGGCGGGTTCACGATTGATAATCCGAATGCGGTAGCGTCCTGCGGCTGTGGCTCTTCGTTCCGTACGAAGGAAGAAGCCGGTACACCAAGTGATTGCTAATCGGATAGAGCCCGTCATATCAACGTTTTTAGACGTTTGAAGGCTTCGTTAATCTGAACGTTGCCTACTCGTTAGCATAACGAGACTTTTCTACGGAGAATTGCGGATAGTACGTTATATTCGGTGATTAACGTTCCTCCGCAGGAACAATAACAACCGTAAAATAGCGTAATAAGGATTGTTAATAACGCCTCCTGTTTGTGGATATCTAAAAGAATCCATAGACGGGAGGTTTTTATTTTGGCGTTAAAAAAGAAACAACGACGCACACCCGTGGGTAAAATTTTGGATAAAGTAAATTACCCACAGTTAACACTTGACCAAGCGATTGATCTAGTTATTTCAACAAAAACAGCGGAAGGGCTACGAGAACGAACGTTATTCGACTACCGACAACAATGGGGATACTTTGTTAGTTGGTTAAACGATAATTACGAAGTTGAGTATGTAGACGAATTAACACCGCAAGTATTTCGTGACCATATTAACTATATGAAATACGATGCAAGACGTTATGACGGACATAAGTACATTAACGCAGAGCAACAACGAGTTGGTCTATCGGATACAACGATAAACATTCGGTTGCGTACATTGAAAGCGGTATTCAATCAATTAGAACGCGAGCAGTTAATTGAAGTTAATCCGATGCGAAGCGTTAAACTCATTCGTCAGGATATTGATTTAACGAATTGTCTTACAGATGAAGAGGTAAAAGCGATTCTACAACAACCAAACAGAAGAGACTATGTCGGGTTTCGAGATTATGTCGCTATTATTTTAATGCTTGATAGTGGGTTACGTATAACCGAAATGTTAAGACTTCGAGCCGAAAATATCGACTTTCAAACTCGATTTATAACAGTGAGTAGGGAAGACAGCAAGAATAGACGTCCTCGGATTGTGCCGATTTCTCCTCAATCCATAAAGCTTTTATTACAGTTAGTTAACGAAAATAAGCAGCATTTTTCAACGGATAGAATATTCCTGTCATGCTATGGAGAGCCGTTGGGAGCTAATCAGTTTAACAAACGATTAAAGTATTATGGACAAAAAGCAGGGATTGATGGCAAGAAGATGACAGCGCATGTCTATCGCCATACATGGGCGAAGAATATGGTGCTTAACGGTTGTGATGCGTTTACGTTGCAGAAGATGGGCGGATGGTCTGATATCCGAACTATGCGACGTTATATTCAGATGGACACGGAGGATATCCGGAAAGGTCACGACAGTTTTTCACCAGTCAACAAATTTGTAGATAATCGGACTACCAGATAAAAATAAAAATCCACACAAAAAGAAAAAGCCCGCTGCGCCAACAGCGGACTACTCCGAAAATACAGACGCGCTAACGTCTGAGTACTTATCCTGTTACCCTTATTTTATCGAAAAAAATTCGATAATGCAAGGTTTATTAAGTATTGCCTTTTTTCGAAGTGGTATCGCTTTTTCTTCCGTGCATACAAACGGAGGGGAACGGAATGCAAACGATATTCCGCGTTAAGAAAACGAAAGGATACTCGAAAGTATCTAACGATTTATGGACGCTAGAAGGCTTGTCAGTAGGCGCTAGGCTTACGTTAGGCTATATGTTGTCGAAGCCGGAGACATGGCGTTTCTTTATCGAGGCAATCGCCAAGGAATTACATATTAACAAGGATACCGCGGCCAAGTACGTTAATGAGCTTATTGCAGCCGGTTATATTACGCGTGAGCGTCGTCGTGAGAACGGTCGTTTCGCTGGTTATACGTATTTCGTATACGAAGGTGGACAAGCAATAGAGTGCGCTAGTGAGAGCGAGGATATCGCTGTTTCTACCGTATCCGATAACGCCGTTTCCGGTGAAGTAGCGGCAAGTATTAATGATTTTAGTATTACTTACGGTGATAAAAAACAAGACGATGATGATAATAATTACAACACGTCCGCGCGCAAAGAAATACCGGTAGAGAACAAAAATACTATGCAGTTTAATGTCTTCCAAGCGGAGATATACGAAACAGCGCAAGAGTACGGATTTAACGACGATACAGCCCGCTCACTGGCGTTACGTTGCGAAGGGATACGTGCGACAGCTAGTGCTATTAGCAACGCTCTATTGGCCGTTATTAGCCGCATAAGCAATGGTACTATGGCCCGTGTCACATCACTTTCGGCATATTTCTACGCTACACTACGGGATGAAACGAATCGAGAACGGGTGAAGTATGTCCAGCGTGAGAAAGAGCGCCAGGAACGCGAAAGGAAGCAACGGGAAACGGCCGCTTATGTACCGTATAATTGGCTAGAAGATGCGATATAGTGCCGTAAAATCCGGGCTAAATCACTGTGGTGACATGTTAGTTTTGTAAAAGGTGGCGTAAGAGTACCGAAGTAGTGTCGCTAAAGTGCTATTTCAACGGAGTTCATTTCGTAAAGTTAGCGGATATTAGAACGATATGCTGGCGTTAGCGTACGTATGAGCTTTAGGGAAAGAATCGTTTCTAGTCGTTATTGAGGTGATGGACTATAGAAGCTACGTCTGTTTTTCTTAAATTTGCGTCAGTTGTCACGTTATGCTGGTTATAGACGGTGTTCCGACGCTATTGACTACGTTAGGATAGTCGGGCAATATCGGACATTCCTACGGAATGGATCGGAACAGTGGGCGAGTGGGGCGTATAGTTATCGTTATGGATGCGTGTTAAGCGTATGACAATGCAGGATGAATCGCTGGAGTCATTGATACCACTAGGGGTAGACGTTATTTAACGACTGCATAGCGTTGCACATTCCGTCATATTTCCGCTAGCGATATCCGACGGACATTGGTCGAAAAACTTTCCGGTTTGTTCCGATTAGATAGCCGATTGTGTCCGACTATTTTAGCGTTTCATCCGCAGAGCGCTCGGACCGGACGAGGCTTCCGAAACTTTGGGGGCTTACGTATGTAACGCTAACTTAATTTTATGCATTTTGCCTACGGTAAACTTTCGATGAGAAACGCTGAAACCCGCGTCATGACTACGATGTTTAAAAGTATGCATAAACGAGAAAAATTCGTCTTTCTGCGATAATAGGGCGTATCGCTTGCTATGACTGGATTACACGGTTTTCTTTTGAATGTCGAAAACGTCCGAGTTTTTACATTATGTAAACTTTATTCGGTATAAGTATGCGATAAATGTATAAGTAATGATGTAAATTTGAATTAAAGGGAATGCTCCCAGGCCGTGTACGAAATATACTGCAACTGCTGTCCGCAATTAGCGTACAATTTTTCTAACTCGGCCCCCAAAGGTATCCCTTCGAAATCCCTTCGCCTGGTACCTGAAAAATCCGCGCAACTTTTAAACATTCGGGTGTTGAACGAAGAAAGACGTCTTTTTTAAAGGCGACTTGCTCCGTTAAGTATAATACCATTTTTGCTCTATTCCCCGATGTTATCTTCAAACCATATTTGTAGTTCTTTAAGTGAATGAAAGCTAAATATTTCTTCCCCGTTTTGCCCGTTATCGCTTCCTGTGTTTCCTCGTAAAGATATCTGCCCTTCCTCTTCAGAGAGCAAAACGGTATAAGGATGCATTACGTTTATGTATCTTGAATCATTGTCAATATCAAGCCAATTTTTACTGCGAAGAAATTCGCGCACCTTTGTATTATCCAAAATAAACACCTACTTTAAATTAACTTCATATATATTATGGATTTTTATCCGGAGTAATATGACATATTTCCAGTTAATTAGATGTTTTTATTTACATTTTTAGGAAGGTATTATCTTTTATGTGGAGAAATATAACAAAAAAGGGAGGCGATAGTTATGAGTGAAAAGAAAGTGGTTCAAGTAACCGAAGATGGTCGCGTTATTATCCCTCATGAGTTTACCGAGCTATTAGGCGGAAACACATTTGACATACACATCGATGAAGAAGGGCGATTGATTCTACGGCCCGTTCCGCTTCATTAATCGAATTTATAATTGTAAAAGTAAAGGGTGAGAACGTATGGAACCGGAAAATAAAAAGAGTAAGATGGAGAAATACAACGAAATGGTTCAGCGAGAACTAGAAGAAGAGGAACGTAAGGATAAACGGCAATTTTACGATAGAGGGGAGTTCTGGGTACTTATCGTTGTTCTGATCGTATTTTTCTTTGTATTTGGTAAAGGATGTGTTTTTATTTTTTAGAGTGGTAGCTCTCTATCTTACGTCAGATATCTATAGTAGAATCATATTTTGATAGAGAGCTTTTCTCGGTTATTCTTCCATTAACGGCAATAATACTTCCGATTGTGGCGTCACATACACGAGTCCGTCTTTGCGGTCCGAATCGATACCATCCGATTCATTCTCGTCAAACGTTAACCACACACGGTCGCCCATCTTCAACGGTTGTTCCGTAACCACCCAATCCTGCGTAAATATAACGTTTTGTTTCATTTTAACAACCGTAGGTACAACGCTTTTAACCATATACCGCTTTAGCTTCGGATTTACCGCAACGACGATATATTCGCGGTCAACATACGTTGGTTCGTGATAGACCGGCTCATCTTCGTCTACTTCGATAACTCGTGATGGATCGAATACACTCGGTGCATTGTCGAAATCAAACGGTTCCTCATCTTTCTTCGTCTGCTCTCTCGCCCAATCTTCGTAGTTTGGCGCATTATCCAGGAACGGATTAGCTGGTGGTTCATACGAAGGTCCTTCGAAAACCCAATTTGGACCGTTCATAAGATCGCTATACACGTCTTTAGTGCTCGATGCGCTCGCTGCTACTGGAATAGATAGCGTTAATGCTGCGGCGCACATCGCAGGTACTAGACGTTTCATAACGGTCACTCCTTTCGTGTGTTATTATTTTCCTATACGTAAATATATTCGGTAGAATTTCGCTATTTCCTTTGCACAACGAAAAAGACCGCCCAATTAACGGACGGCCTTATATTGCAATGTTAAAAAGGAAGGTTATCGTCATCATATATTAAAGTAGATAACTTTACTTCTTCAGTCATTAATCCTAAACTCTTCTCAATTCCTTGAATCATATCTTCATCCCATATTTGAAGAGTGTATGTTTGGGTTTTAATGCCATACCTTTCTACCTGTTTATCAAACCATTTATTCAATTCTTCTAAGCTTTCCTCACGTAGTTTTCCAGGAATAATGACAATAAAGTTAATGGCTATCTTCGCTATTTTTAATTTTATTCTGTTTAATATCATTACTATTTCTTTAGTGAAATTAGTTGCATTATGCATAGGTGTAAGCTCAGCAATCATGTATAGATTATCACATTTATCTAAAATAACTTCATCGTAAGGTGTGTAATATAAATGGAATGGGGAAAGAGAAATATCAGAAATATATACCTCTTTTTCCTCTACTAAATCATAGATAAGATCTTGATTGTTTAGAGGTCGATAATTTTTTAATTCTAAAATGTATTGTATATTTTGAGAAAATGAATTTTTTCCTAGTTGTGATTCACCTTTCTGTATTTTTAAACGTTTAATTTTTTCTTTTAGAAATGTAATTTGATCATCCTTTTCGTGTTTTATAAGTTCTGGTAATAATTCTATAACCGGACTATCAATTGTTTCTGGATTTTCTTCGATACTAGTAAGTGCCTTTATCATGTCATGTTTAAACGATTCTTGCCCTTCTAAAGTTGGACTATAAATTATAGTTCTGTAGTTTTTTAAATCAAAAGGGATAAACTTAGTATCTTGTGCAATTAATATAGTGTTGTTTTTTAGCGAATGTCTAACTCCTAATTCATAAAATACATTTGGATTCTGATCTGTTAAATCAGCTATAACTATATCGCTATTGTAGATACGTCTTAAAATATCTTTGATAATACTACCCGGCTTTCCAATTTCATCAGCTCTAATACATCTATATTCATATCCTGACTGCTCTACTGCATTTCTAATTAATGTTTTATAAATGGTTTGCCACCTATTAAAATCTTCTCCTGCACCGATTGGCATTATAACAAAAGCCTGCTTTTCTTCTTTCATAAAATTAGTCCTCCCCCTCCTATTTCTATAAACAAATTACTTCTATAATAGATGTCTAAATCCCTTGTATTAAAATGTAAAAAATAGATGTTGAAGCTAGTCGATTTTTAGTTTCTTTCATGACTATCGATAAAATCAATAATTTCACGTATGTCCTCGATTTTTAAAGCCTCCGCAATTCGTTCAATGTGCGAAAATTCTATACGCTTCCTCTTTCCGTTCGTCAATTCACTTAATGTAGCGCGCCGTACTCCGGTTAAGTCTGATAACTCCGATAAAGAAAGATTACCATGATTTTTGGAAATTTCTTCAATTTTAATAACAACTCTTTTAGCCACGATCATACACCCCTTTAATCATAGTATAAGATATAAAGTATTGATTATATGTACGCATAAGCGTACAATATTAATGTGAAAACAATTACGTTTTTACTATAAGGGAGGTTTCAGTATGAGAGTTATTACCGACGCCTATTTGGTAGAAGATGTTGTTTGTACAAAAGACGAAGTAATGCCGTTATATGAAAGTTTTATTCGGGATTTCTTCGAAAGTTCAGCGAATTCTTATCACCCACCATCAGTTACTCATGGTGTTTTTGTAGGAGATGAAGAATGGAATGGGGTATTTGTAAGTGTTACCGGAGAAATATATGTTATGGAATGTGGTTCAATTATAGAAGAATTGCCCAGCCGGTTATTGGCGTAATCGACTAGGCGTAGACGAAAAAGGTTGTGGGGAAACAGAGGGTAAAGCAGTTGCGTTGGCGCGTAGCTGCTTTTTGTTTCCATTTATCTAATACGGAAAGGAAGTGTGCAAGTTTCATTTTTATCAAAATTATTTGAGAAATTTTCGTAGAATCCGGATAGTTTTTCCGTTCGAGAGCAGATAAGAAATTAGGAGGTTTTTTCGCTCACTAAAATCGAGAAGTGTCAAATATGACGAGACGGCCACATCGAAAAATATGGTTTCGAGTCCGGTTTTGACTTCTGGACAATTATGTCCGAAAGTACTGGAGGGCGACCAGCAACCGCTAAACGGACGATGTCGTCCGAATCGGGTCTTCTAAAGTATTCGAGATAATTCAATTACCGTCCGAAATTGATCGTCAGGGATTCGTTTCCACAACGCACACAATACCGTCTACAGGCGAAAAAGTTTTTCTGAAAACAGGAGTTTTTGTTCTCCTTTTACGGATATATGAGTAGAACGACAAAAACATATAAGACGGTGCGCGAGATTTCCAGAGTTAACGTCTATACCGGTATAGGGCGAAAAACTTCCAAGATACCTGTTAAATTTCGGAGGTCGGCGAGTTAATAACGGTGTAAGGCGAAAATAATCCTGCTAAAAAGGGCGAATCCACTCCGCTGATGTCGTCTTATATAGTGAGAGCAAAAAATTTCGTGAAAGTTTAGCGAGATTAGTCGCGAGATTCGTATCACTATATGAAAAACGAAAACGATAGGGGTGCTGCGTCTAAAGTGAGGGCGCTAAATCAGCGCTTTAATTTTCACCCAACACGCTACAAAACGATAAACCGAAGGGAGAGCGATACAAATGACGTTAACACGCACGCAAGCAACGCAAATTATCGAACGAGAGGGAATGAAGCATCGGGCGATTGCGCAGAGGGCCGGTATACATCGAGTTACATTGAGTCGTTGGTTGAACGGTCATGCCGAATTGAAGCAGGAGAATTTACAAGCGGTGTCGTCGGTGCTGGCTCGGTATGAAATTAATTAAATCGAAAGGGATGATACGGATGGAGAAAGTGCTAAACGTGAGTTTGGATGAGATTACTAAGGAGATTCAGACGTTTCAACAACAAGAACAGCAGTGTATCTTCCAAATCGGTAAACGTTTAAAGCAAGTAAAAGATGCGGACTTGGTACATGGTGAGTGGGGGAAGTGGCTACAGTCGATTCAACTGGATATAAGAAAGGCGCAACGTATGATCCAGGCATACGAGCAGTTCGGAGATGCGACGCTGGCGTCGTGTCTAGGTACTGCAAAGATATATGAAATGTTGGCGCTTCCGAGTGAAATTGATCGAGAACAGTTTATTGGAGAAATGCACGTAATTCCGTCAACTGGTGAGATGAGGTACGTCGATCAAATGAGCGGAAAGGAGCTTCGTGAAGTTGTTAGGAAGGAGCGAGAGAAGGCCGGACTTATCAAACCGAAAAAGGACGCTTGCCCTGCTTCGGAGGTTACAGTAGTTGAACAAACGGTTCAGCAGCCGTTGAGGGATATGCTGATAGAGGTGATACCTACGTTAAATGACGTAGATATAAACTTTGCGCTTGAGAACGGGTATACGCTAGCGGAATTCATCAAAATGGTGTGTGGCCCAATAGTTTCGGATATGGAAGCGGCATAAACGCCAATCGTACACCAACCGAGTAAATTCGTTTTAATCGGTACTTACATCCAGCACAAAAAAGTGCTAAACGATCGCTGAAACCAGCGTCATTACTGACTTTTTTCGCGATTTCCTTAAGAATGAATATAAAAAAGTGTTAAATGAAATGAACGGTTACTCAAGCGAAGTGAAACGAAGCGCAGAGTCGGGCGGTAGCCCGTTATAACAGAACCGTCAATAGTAACGGAGAATGAACCATTCTTCGGACTATTACTAAGCGCGCCACAAGTGGCTTGCTGTGTCGCCTATCGGCTCCACTACTATCTTCCATTAACGGTTATCTCGTATAAGTAAAACCACCGCCATGTACTGTTTCGGTATTATCTGTCGATATCTTTAGCTTAACAAAACGATAAATCCGCTTGGTGTACAAACAGCGGAGAGGGAGGAACGGAATGAAGGCGATTAAAATTATTGATTCGATCATGGGCGCTGGAAAGACGAGTTGGGCGTTACAGCATATTGAAGGGGCGCCAGTGTATAAGAAATTCATCTATATTACGCCATATCTGGACGAAGTGCAGCGCATCATTACATCGGTTGAGTCCCGGACTTTTATCGAGCCAAACAACAATAATAGCGAAGGGCGTAAGCTGCGTAGTCTTAAAGAATTAATCGTCGCCGGGAAAGATATAGCGGCCACACACTCACTATTCCAGACAGCGGATGATGAGTTAATTGAATTATTAACCGATAGCGGTTATACGCTCATTCTAGACGAGGTTATGGACGTAATCGAGCGTGCTAATATCGGAAATCACGATATAAAAGCGCTCCTAGATTCAAAGTACATCGAAATAGTAGAAAACCGCGTGAGTTGGATATATGACGGATATACAGACGGAAGGTTTAACGATATTAAGCTTTTAGCGCGGGCCGGAAACTTGTTTATCCATCGCGGTAGCTTTTTATTATGGGCGTTCCCTCCCCGTGTGTTCCAGGCGTTCGATGATGTGTACGTATTAACTTATCTATTTAATGCACAGGTTCAGCGCTACTACTACGACCTACACGGGCTAGAATATGAATTTCATGCCGTCAGATATAACGGACAAGCATTTGAATTGTCAGAATATGACAGGGGAGCAGAGAGACGAGAGGAACTTATGTCACTAATCGATCTATACGAAGGGAAACTGAATGACGTAGCGGAACGGTCGAATGCACTTAGTACAACGTGGTTAAGCCGCGCTAATGAGAGCGTACTGGACGGACTAAAAAAGGCGATATCGAACTACTTTCGTAATATCGTGAAAGCTAAGTCAAACGAAATTATGTGGACTACGGTCAAAGATCGGCGGAGTGATTTAGCGGGTAAAGGGTACTCAAAAGCGTTTACGGCTTGTAATCTACGTGCGACGAACGAATATGCCGATAGGTGGGCGCTGGCGTACGTGTACAATCGCTACTGCCATCCGATCGAGCGTGTCTTCTTCGAAGATAACGGTGTGACCGTTGACCAAGACCTATTTGCTGTATCGGATCTTCTGCAATGGGTTTGGCGGTCGAGGATTCGTAAAGGCGAGACGATTCATTTGTACTTGCCATCCAGTCGGATGCGTTCGTTGTTGAAGGCGTGGGCAATGTATGAAATCTAATTAAAACTAAGGGAGAGTGAGAAAATGAAGAAACCGCCTACTTATTATTTTGTACAAGACGCAGAGGTTTTAGAAAAGAAAGTAAATACTAAGTATACGGACATCGGATCGTTCAAAGAAAAATGTGCAGATATCGCAGAAAAACATCTTTCTCAGATCGAGAGAAGAGATTTAATAACTAATACGAAACCGGAAAAAAAAGATAAGGCGGTTCGCGTTCAGTATAGCGATTTTTGGAAACACATCACTTTCCTTGGTGATAAGACTCTTTATATAGAGGAAAACATTCAAAGAGAGGAAGAGAAACGACGGAATGGGAAAAGAACGCGCGAAGAGTGGGAGGAAATAGAACGGAATTACGTAAAAATGGTAACAGGGGATATACCTACAGTTACGAATCCCAATTATACAGTTTGTAGTTGTTGGAAATGTAACACGGTATTTTATCTAAAGCATAGGCGAAAGAAATATTGCAGTGAACGTTGCGCTAACGAACAGAAAGTTGCAGTAGCTCGCTTACATAAGCATGGGACACTTTTGCCTGTGAAATATTACGAGAGTTATCGGGAAGGCACGTTACAGGATATTTATAAGGAAATCGAAATACCCCATGCGGTAATGCCGCTAAAAAACGATTTGAAAGCGGTTGGAGGCCAGGTCAAAAAAGTTGCCCCCTCTCTTGACTCTGAGTGTTCTCATAAGGTGAGAATAATTAGGTTTCCACCATCGGATCAAAAGCCGAGCGCGGTTACTAAATACAATTTTAACGAAACAACTCTAGAAGAAATGGAGGCAAGTAAGTGGCAAAATGCGAATAGAACAGGTAAACATTGGCGTTCAATTTTACGGAATAATTTCCTGTAATAGTGAAGAAGGATAGGCTCAATCTGGATAAAAACAGGTTGGGTCTTTCTTTTTGTGCGTATTAGGCAACTTTTATCGCGGCGACAAAGGAGGGTGGGGAGAATGATGATTAATGCAGAGACACTGTATCAGATCAGGTTTGTGTATCGCCTCAGCTTGGACGAGCTAGGGGCATTGATTGGTGTTTCAAAGTCGCATCTACACAGAGTAGAAAAAGGCGAGCGTCCTTTATCCGATAGATTAAGACAAAGTTTGATTGAAGCATTGGAGTTAAACGAAAGTAAGCTGCAACGTATTACAGATATCTATTATGAATTTATAAAGCGAGGGTAGCCGGTGGACAGTAAATTACAGCGGAAAATAGAAAAGTTAATGCGTGACCATTGCGCTAACTATTTGAACGGGGGCTGCCTTTTGACGGATGGCCCTTGTGTATTTTCTCAGGTGCACGGCGCTCCGTCTTGCAGGTATGCGCAAGGTTCAGTTTTGCCAGCGTTCCCGGACGTTGAGGAAGCGTACTATAACTCTTTCGGTAAATCAAAAAGAAAGAATATCGGTACTTGCGATATGTGTGGCGAGTCATATACCAAGTGCTCGAATCGGCAGAAGTTTTGTCATTCGTGCCGAGAACGAGCGGAGAAGGAGTCCAGACGTAAACGTGACTCCCGGTATCGCGAAGCAAACCGACGCTTTAGAAAAAATATCGATAGCTGAAACCCTTGATATTACAACGTTTCTACGTCTCTACTATTGGCGGAAATTGAAGAGTAATACACAAGGTTCAAATATTAAAAAACGATGGTTTTAAACCGTCGTCATTAAATAGGAGGATAAGTAGATGAAACCATTCGAATTATATGAGCAATACCAAAAGCAAAGCGAGGGAGTGGCTAAAGCTCGTCGCCAGTATGACGAAAAAGTAGCCGAAGCTAAGCGTAAAGTTGCGGAGCTAAAAGTACGACTGGACGAAGTTGTGACGCTTGAAATCACAACAGGAGCCAATAAAACGAGGGATAAAGCACAGATTCGTAAGGAAATCGAGCAGGCAGAGAAAGATGTTGTACATGCGGAAGAAGAACGAAAAGCAGCGTATGCTTATTTTGCTGGACCAGGCGGTAGTATTAAACGGAGTGACGTGGTACAAGCGTGGCTTAAAGATTACCTCCCGACAGTAAGAGCCGAAGAGTTGGTACCCATTAAGGAGCGAATCGAGCAAGGACAGCATATCATCTTGTCTGCGTTATATGACTTCTTTCAATTAGAACATGATTATAACGACATCACAAGTGCGGTAAAAGAGTTGGATGAAGCGGCACACAATTTCGGAGAGCAACCAACACGTTTTGCGATTGATAATCCGTTCCAGATTCACCTAGTATGGGACGGACAAAAGTTCACTCGAGACTTAGGGTTTGTTGGAGATTATAAAGAAATGCCGAGACATGCCACGTATTATGATAAGTCATGTGTAATTAAGGGGGGCGCTAAGTAAGATAACAGCGCTCTTTTTTGTTTCAATACTAATAAAAACGGAGGTTGTTTGAATGACGTACAAACAATATATTGACGAGGCTATCGCTATTTCACAGGGCACAACAAGATATTACCTGGAATTTAAAACGAAATTTAAGCAAGAGATGGAAAAAATCGATAATGACCGATGGTTGTCGGATGAAGGAAAACGGATCAAGCGGGATGAGCTACGCAAACAAGGCCGTAAAGACCTTGCCGATATCGTTAAATCGATCCACACTTCTTATAAAGGCAATCTCGTTAAAGCTAAACAGGAGGCGGAAAAGGTTCTTGTTAAGAATCCGAGGCCTTCCGATGCCGACCGCGAAATTTTTGCCGCGAAAGTAAAGGATCTAGGTGTTCAATTAGCGCTATCGCCAAACGGAATGATCGCAAAACGCAGACTAGATGATTTCCTAGCAGGTGTTACCGATGATATTTCGGCACAACTAGCGTGGGATTCATTTGCGGAACTTGTCGGACCGGTAATCGCTAAACTTGGATCGCAAGCGGGACAAGCGTCTATGCAGTATCAAACGCTTTATACAGCGTTAGAAACGAAATATAAACCGCAGGAATATATCGATGCAAGAAAAGCGATTGAAAGCGTAGGGAATCTAGAAAACGGACGTATCTTCCCATATATGGTTGAAACGGATGTGAACGGACTACTCGGAAGTGACGCGGTGGGAATCTTAACCGAACCGGAACGATACATCGAAGCGTAGTTATTACGTCTCTTTTTTACGCTTACGCTAGCGGTTAACAGCGGTTTTTAATAATCGATGGTCAACGAGAAGGGATGCGATAGTTATGGTGTAAGCAAATGTTCTATCTACGGACTTCGCCTACGCGGGCGTTAAGCGCGGTTTTTCGTAGGTAAACGAAATGAAAAGTTAATATAACGAACCAACAGCGCCTACCATTAGGTAGGCGCTTTTCTATTTCGCAATAAGGAGATGATAGCATGACGGATCAACAACTCAACGAGGGTATGGAACGGTCGCTCGCTACAATCATTGAATGCTGCGATAAATTGTCGGTGTATGCACTTCATTCTTCCGATTTACCGGCGTTACATGAGGCGAAAGAGTTCGCGAAAACTATGCGTAAAGCAGCGATTTCTACCCGTGATAAAGTCGCAGCAAAAAAGATTATCGATATAGCGTTTGCTATAGAATCGGTAATTAAGCGGCCGACATCTCGTAATGTACGTAAGCAAGCGTTACGAGTAGCCGATGACTTAGAAAAACTAGGTTCTATCTCATATATAAGGTGTGAATAACGTATGGCTTATAATTTGATAGCTCGCCTTAAACTTGAAGATAAGCTGAGTCAACCGATTCGCAGAGCAATCGGGTATATGACCGGTATGCGTAAGGAAACGGATTCTATATCTAAGGCACTTCACGGTGCCAATCAAGAGCAGAAGCTTTTTCACCATGAACAACGAACTTTACGTGACTCTATGAGTAAGTTTACATCCGAGGGACGTGCTTACACTTCGTTTTTTGAGCGTTTTAATAAAAACGTAGCGACTGCAAAAAGCAATGTCTCCGGTTTACATGGAACTGTAGTCGGACTTGCTGGCGCATATGCTACAGTAGAAGGCGGTAAAAAGTTATTTGACGCAACTATAGGATCGGCTGCAAAGCAAGAATATTCAAGGATTACTGTAGGTGCGCTTATGAACAACTCGAAAAAAACAGATGAGTTGTTTAGCATAATGAAGCAACAAGGATTAGATTCAGCTATGTTTTCTGTTCAAGACTTTATCGATTCCTCCAAGACATACATTCCGTTTACTAAAGATATAGGTCAATTAGAACGACTTACACAGTTAACGGAACGGCTAGCGCTTTCGAATCCAATGCAGGGCATGGAAGGTGCATCTTTTGCGATACGTGAAGCGATGAGCGGTGATATGGTTTCGTTGGTTGAACGTTTTAACCTACCGAGAAAATGGGCGAACGATTTGAAAGGAAAGTCCGGCCAAGAATTCATTAGTGCATTTGATAACCTATTAAATAGAATGGGGTACACGGATGCGCTTAAGCAACAGGTAGCGGACGAAAGCGGGCTAGCAAAATACGCCCAAGTTTCTGAAAAGGTAAGTCAGATGTTTACAGATATGGGCGTTGACGGACTAAACAAAGCGAAGCCTATGCTTGACCGAATAGATAAAATGCTATCAGATGGCCGTTTTAAATTGTTTCAAAAAATGGGATCTGACTTAATTTCAGATGCCGTAAGTGCAACGGAACGAGCGGTCGTAGCATTCGATAAATACATGCAACATATCCAAAGTGATAAGACATGGGAGAAGTTATCTATCGGCGATAAGTTAATTCGCATCACTGAGGACGGCATGAATACGCTCAACAAATGGCTTGCAACGGGTGGCTCAGATAAAATAGCAAGCGCTACTAAACCAATAGCAGAAACGGCTATCGGCGTAGGTGCAGCAGTTGGTAAAGGCATCTTCGATGGTTTCGTGGATTATGCGAAAGAGAATCCGTTATCTGCCGTAGTCATAGGCGGACTTGCTGCGATGAAACTGACGAACGGTCCAGTGATACCGAAAGCTCTAGCATCGGGTAGAGCGATTGGTCTTGCGCTAGTTGGCGGTGTAGCAGCGGCTTTAACTCTTGAACTTTCGAGTATTATAAATAAGGCGCTAGATGACGCCGAAGAACGAGCCGAAAAACGAAAGTATTTACTTGATACACCGTTAGGTCGAGCTTATAACCGAGAACTAGATACTCCGGATGATCAACCGATGTATGCAAGTGGAAATATGACGTCATACGAACCGACTTTGTGGGATAAGACGAAGAATTGGTTTAGTAACGCTTTTTCTAACTATAACGGTATTGACAGCGTCCCATATGACGGATATAAGGCGATTCTTCATAAAGGTGAAAAGGTCGTACCGTCAACGGAGGTACGTAAGGAAGACAAGCCAAACGTAAATATAAATATTAACAATATGGTTATACGAGAAGAAGCAGATATCGACCGAATTGCTTTTTCATTGGCACAACAAATTAGGATGGCAGGAGGGAATATGGCTTGATGGAGACTAGCGGAAACCCATATACGGACTTAGTTCAACTTATGAAAGAACATGGACACAACAAAGACGTAGATATCGTTTTCGGTACAATCACGGCACCTCCACCGAATATCCGTGTAAAGGTCGATAATGAATCGCTTGAACTCAAAAAAGACGATGTATCAGTCTTGGAACATCTTACACGACATAAACGAATTGTGACGATAAATCACGTAGAAAAAGCGCAACGTGATGTAGGCGATGGTGTTGGCGTTGACAAGGTGTCTGGAGACGGTCAGATATTTACAGTCAATGACGATTTAAAACCGCCTTATTCGTCTTTTTCGTATAACTACGTCGAATTAACGTTTGAAGACGTGCTAAAGGTGGGCGACCGTGTTGTATTAGCGGAAATAGAAAAAGGGCAGAAATATGTAATCCTCGATAGAGAGGTGATTTACTAAAATGGAGGGATTTTATGAGTACGATGCAATTTTGGTTAAAGTTCAACAATGGAGCGGAGGTACTTCGTTTTCCAGTAAATCCACCGGAAATCCGTGTTGAGTCAGGTTATAATTGGACCACCATCAATCTAGCTCAAGCAGGAGAATTTACAATACCTTCGGGACACCCGCTTACTAAGATATCGTTTTCTTCGTTCTTTCCACGAGACTATAACGCTTCCTATTGCGAATATCCGGAGATACCGAAACCAACGGAGTGTACGGATAAAATCGCAAGCTGGAAAGAAAAAAGGCAACCGGTCCGGCTAATTGTAACTGGATTTGGTGGAGGTAAGGGCCTTAATTATGCAATGTGTATAACAAGGTTTGATTTTTGGGAGCAGGCCGGTTCCCCAGGCGATATCTACTTTACGCTTGAAATGCAGGAGTACCGCTTTATTACTTTAAGACCGATCGAAGCAGCTGTTTCGAAAGCAACCGGAGTTAAAACGGTTATAAAAGCGGCTAGTAAACCAATTCGTCCAAACGAAAAAGAGATTCCTACGACATACACCGTAAAGTCCGGCGATACTCTTACGAAAATTGCACAGCGGATGCGGACGCAAGGTCATAAAGATATTGACGCCCATAAACTGTATGCTGCTAATAAGAAAGTCATAGGAAAAAATATGAATCTTATTAAGCCGGGACAAGTCTTAACCATACCGAAATAACGGTCGACAATACGTCGGCCTTTTTATTTGAGCGGAAGGGAGAGCGAATGATAACGAGACATAAACGAATACGTCCAGAACAGTACGTAGCTATTCGATACTTTGCGCAGCCAGGGAATGGAGGGCTTACCGTTGAAGAAATCGCAAAGGAAGCGGGAGTATCACGTCAAACCGTAAGTCGCTGGCGGCATCAACCGCATTTTGAAGCGGAATTACAACGACAGATAGCCTTAAATACACTCGAAGAGTTGCCGAAAGCTATCGAAGTATTAACGAAAGAGAGCGTGTATGAACGGGGCGCTATCGAAGCGGTACAGATGTCGGCAAAAGCGTTGATATCGTTGGTGGATGCGTTGAGAGAAGAGGATAACGTTACAAGCGATTGGTATACGTGTTAAATGGCGTGGTCCTACGGGGCTGCGCCGATTTTTTTTTGTTTTCGTAGAATGTCCGAGTGTTCTTTTATCTTGCGCTTGTCCACATGTTTAGGTATTATATAAATAAGATTATCCACAATCGAGGGTATCCGGTATTAACAATACTGTAGAATATCCGCAATCCCGTAAAATTTTAAATAACGTTAATCTGACGGGGATTTTTCCTATCGATAGCATATCGCAGACTTCACGATTGATAATCCGAATGCGGTAGCGTCCTGCGGCTGTGGCTCTTCGTTCCGTACGAAGGAAGAAGCCGGTACATGATTGCTAATTTGTACACAAGCACCTTTTGACGTATTTTCAGATACGTTGAGAGGTGCTTTTTTTTGGTGCGAATGAACAAGTATGATTTGTTTTAATACTCCATAGAAGACTAGGTTTAACATACCGAAAAGGGTGGTTGGAAATAAGCAGAGGGGTGATTTTTCATGGCATCCATGACGAAAAACTACACTTTATATTACGGTTTGCCTACTGTAGTTACAATCATTCTGCTTATTGCAGGAATAGCAGGCTAAACCTGCTTAAAAAGCTGAAAATAGTGGGTTTGAAGTAAACCTGACATTGTGTGCCTAAAACCTCCCAGTAAATAAGGGAGGTTTCTTCACAAATATTTCAAGAAAATTTGTCAAAACGATCCTTAAATTGGGAATATTTAATTTATAATAAAAATAAGGGGGCGGTAGAGATGAAGAGTATGATACATACTCATGCATTGGAAGTTGATGAGGCGGGGCACATCATACAGCCCGCTGATGTAGAAGCCGAACTGGAAGCTTGCACATTGGAAGTGGAAATAGAGCAAGGGGAATTGGCCGTGTGGCTCGTTCCACGTTAAAGCATTTTGCGGCGCCCTCCCGAACTTGGTATCGGGAGGGCGTTTGTTGTTATATGTAGAATGTCATCGGCTTTTTTTCGTCTTTATAATGCTGAATCCGCTGTTCGCGATTACCAGTATGAAATTCGAACAGGTGACCATCTGGGTCAGTAAAGTAAACGGATTGCGCCTCTGCCTTATCGCGGGAACGTCCTTCGCGAATTGTAACTCCTAACTTTTGCAAGCGTTGGACATAGACAGGGAAATCTTGTTCATCGACTGTAAAAGCGATATGAGTATAGGAGTGTGTAATTTCGGTCCGCGGAATATCCTCTTGAACATTTAACGCTAACCATATACCCTGCAAATCGAAATAGGCCATCCTCTCTCCCTGAACAAGAAGTGTTCCTTCTAGTACATCACGGTAAAAAGCGATGGACGCTTCAAGATTAACTACAGAAAAAGTAAGATGGTTGATTCCTTGAATTTTCAAAAACAATCACCCTTTCCCATGTATACTATTTAGCTTACACATAATTAAAAGTTGTGTATATGCCGCTTTTCATAGCAGAACTGCAGAGGGAGCGGTCGGAAAAAGACACGTTTGCCTTTTTTCTGCTGGAGCGCAGGGCGCATCCAACTTCTTCTTTTTCTGAATCGCCTCCTTCCAACCACGTTACCATGTCAAACTATCAAGTGTAATTTATATAGATACTTAGTGAATATATCTTCTGTGAGAATTGTAGGAATTATCTTTCTGTTTGTTTGAATATAAGGATTTTGGGGAAGGGAGAAACCGTATGATGATTCTGTTGGGGAAGGAGAGATACATATGAAGAAATTTATGGCAGGCGTTGTAGCAGGTGTAGTGCTCTCAAGTGGGATGGCGTATGCAGCATCAATTACGGTGAATATCGCACCCTTTACATTGTTTGCGGACGGTGAAGAGAAGACATTTGGTAAAGATGAGGTACTTGTTCATAATGGCAGGGCCTATGTTCCTGTACGGGCCTATGCTGAAACGTTCCAGCATAAAGTATATTGGGACGGTACGAATGCGTCTATCTCTATTAATAAACCCTATATTCACATGGTGAATGCGCAAGGTGAAGAAATTGGCCATGCCATACTGACGGAGGAATCCGGTGGAGTAAAGGTTGCTATTGAGGTTCACGATTTGAAGCCGGGTAAGCATGGGTTCCATGTACATGAAAAGATGTTCGTGAAAAATGACTTTAAATCTGCAGGGGGGCATTTTAACCCGGACGGCAAAAAGCACGGGATGGAGAACCCAGAAGGACACCATGTCGGTGATATGCAGAATCTCGAAGTAAAAGAAGACGGCACGGCGAAGGCGGAATTTATGCTTGAGAGAGCCAGCCTAAAACAAGGAGATGTACATTCCCTGCTAGGAAAATCGATCATTATCCATGAAGGTGAAGACGATTTGAAATCAGATCCGGCAGGCAATTCCGGTGATCGTGTAGCGGGAGGCAATATTCCGCAGTAGAATAGCTAAAAGTAACAACTTGGATAAATAGACCAGAGAAGGGGTATGTTAAAAAGTGGAACCTATATACCTTACAGATAAAACTCAACAAACATAGGAGGAAGAAAAATGAAGAAATTAGTATACGGTACCGTATCAGGCGTTATTCTCGCTGCCGGTCTCGCATATGGAGCTTCAGAACGTACACCCGCTACCGCTTCTCCTGTTTCCGAATCCATACAAATGCAGGAACAAACAAAAACCAAGCCAGTGCCGATTGGTGAGCATGTGTTGCCTCCACTTCCATACGCATATAATGCGCTGGAGCCGTACATTGATGAGAAGACGATGCGTTTGCACCATGATATTCACTATAAGGCATACGTAGACGGGCTGAATAAGGCGGAGAAGGAAATGCAGAAAGCACGCCAAACGGGCAATTATGAGCTTATCAAGCATTGGGAAAGAGAAGCTGCTTTTAACGGTTCTGGCGATTATCTGCATACGATTTTCTGGAATAATATGAAGCCCCAAGGAGGTGGCCAGGCGACAGGCGCTATTGCAGAAGAGATTGCCAAATCATTTGGTAGCTTTGATGCATTCAAGGCGCATTTTTCCGCGGCAGCCGAAAAGGTAGAAGGCTCTGGATGGGCTATGCTTGTATGGAGTCCACAGGCAGGACATTTGGAGATTCTACAGGCGGAGAAACATCAGAATCTAACGCAGCAGGGTGTAATTCCTCTGCTTGTATTGGATGTATGGGAGCATGCTTATTATTTGAAATATAACAACAAGCGTGGGGAGTACATAAAGGCCTGGTGGAACGTCGTAAATTGGGATGATGTTAATAAACGGTATGCAGAGGCTAAAAAATAAAAGAGGAAAAGTAGCACCCGAGCAAAATTGTTCGGGTGCTTTTGTTTATATAAAGTAAAACCTCCATCAGTGGGGGCGCTTATTGCCCGTTGGACCAGGATAAACAAATTAGGGTGAGGCCACTTCTTCTACACCTTGTGTCGTCTGAAGGCCGCAATGCGGACAGCTAAAAATATGCATGCATTCCCCAGCAGCCTGATCCATATAACCGTTCGTCATTTCCGTATCTCCCCATTCTTCATAAGGACTGTATGGACCGTAAAATGTCTCTAATTTGCCCGCATCTTCCATTTGATGTTGGCAGGAAGGACAGGCGTAATGCATATGCTCCAGCCCATTACAAATTGGACAGATGGACATCGCTAATCCTCCCTTTGGCTAATTTCTCCGGTTTAGCAGATTGGTGTAGAAGGCATAGCTGGCCAGAACACCAAAGGAGAGGATGGCACCCAGAAAACCGGCTGTCCGATCATTGCTTCCATAGTACAGCGTAAGTGGAACGCCGATAGTTAGACCGATGACTACAAGCATATACAACGTATAAATCGTGCTTCGCGCCATAAATATCACACCCCTTTTGCTTAGGGTCCACACTGCTGACGGGCAGTATACATGGAAACACAAGAAAAAAACCCGCAGGTGCGGGCTTTTTGAGGAATAGATTACATTTTCATACTAGAGCTGTGTGTCGGTTGGACTCTTGCACCCGGATCCATGTAAGATTTGGCATTGTTGACGGCAGTTGGCGCTTCCCCGAAACCGACAGCAATAAGTTTAATTTTACCTGGATAGGTTGTTACATCACCTGCAGCATAAATTCCTGGAATATTTGTCTCCATTTTGGAATTTACCACAATGGAGCCTTTTTCGAATTCCAATCCCCAATCTTTGATTGGGCCAAGAGAAGATACGAAACCAAAATTTACGATAACAGCATCGACTTCTTCTGTAACGAGTTCTTCCGTTTTGCTGTTGCGGAGGACTACTTTTTCGATCGTATCTTCCCCTTCAAGCGCATGAGGCTCGAACGGCGTCAGTACATTAACTTTTGATTTCATCAAATTCTCTACACTGTGTTCATGTGCACGAAACTTATCACGGCGATGAACAATCGTGACTTTTTCGGCAATTGGCTCGAGCATGAGTGCCCAGTCAACTGCGGAATCACCACCGCCGAATACGACTACCTTTTGACCTGCAAATTTATTTAAATCATCGACAAAGTAATGAAGGTTTGCTTTTTCATATTTCTCCGCGTCTGCAAGCTCCAGTCTGCGGGGTTCAAAAGCGCCTACACCAGCGGTGATGATGGCAGTGCGGGAGTAGTGAACCCCTTTGTCTGTCGTAATCTCGAAGATGTCTTCTTTCTTTACTACATTCATTACTTTTTCTTCAAGGCAGATTTCTGTCTCGAAATGAGCTACTTGCTCTTTGAGGCGATCGATTAATTCCTGTGCACGGATTTTCGGGAAGCCTGCTACATCATAAATGAACTTCTCCGGATATAGCGCGGAAAGCTGTCCGCCGAGTTGTGGCATACTTTCAATTATTTTGCAGCTCGATTGCCGCATCCCCGCGTAAAATGCAGTGAATAGGCCGGCTGGACCTCCGCCAATGACCGTAATTTCATACACCTTCTCATCCCTTGTCAGGCTCATTTTTCTACACCTCCGGAAATATAGGTAACACAATGATTTCTTTACCTAATTATAACGGGGGGCAAAAATATTGGGAAGAAAAATAATAGAGGGAAAACTTAAAAAATGCGAATATTTTGTAGTTGACGAAACGTAAATATTCGTTTTACAATCAAACACGTAAGTTAGTACATATTGTGCATATTTTCACTTGAAAAAAGGTAAAAACCGCTTTATGATAAAAGTGTGAACAAATTTGTAATAGTTAGTGACGAAAAAACGCATGGATCACTTTTTAGAGGATAACATAGTGAAAAAAAGTACAATGCGTTGTGAATGATAAATCAAAGGAAAATGGAAGTGAAAAAAATGAGTACACCGAAAATTTTAATTTTGGGCGCCGGATACGGTGGTTTGATGACAGCTGTTCGCCTGCAAAAACAATTGAACTACAATGAGGCAGAAATTACGCTCGTGAATAAGCATGATTATCATTATTTCACGACTTGGCTGCATGAGCCAGCAGCTGGCACAAAAGATCCGGATCAATGCCGTGTAGAAATCGTGGATTTGCTGGACACAAGCAAAGTGAAGTTCGTAAAAGGAACTGTAACGGAAATCAAACGCGAAGAAAAGAACGTACTGCTTCAATCTGGCGAGAGCCTCTCTTACGATTATCTCGTTATCGGTCTTGGCAGCGAGCCAGAAACATTCGGCATCCAAGGGCTGAAAGAGCATGCATTCAGCATCCGTAGCATTAACAGCGTACGCGAAATCCGCGAGCATATTGAATATTGCTTCGCAAAATACAAAATGGAAAAACGTCCAGAACTGCTGACATTCATCGTTGGTGGCGCAGGCTTTACAGGCATCGAGTTCGTAGGCGAATTGTCCGATCGTGTACCTGAGCTTTGCAAAGAGTTCGACGTAGATCCGTCCGTAGTGAAAATCTACAATATTGAAGCTGCTCCGACAGTATTGCCTGGCTTTGATCCTGAATTGGTCAATTACGCTATGGAAGTTTTGTCTCGTAAAGGCGTTACGTTCAAAATCAGCACACCGATTAAAGAGTGTACTCCGGAAGGTGTGGTACTTGCTGACGGCGAAGAAATTAAGTCCACTACAGTTGTATGGACAGGTGGTGTACGTGGAAATGCCATTATCGAGAATGCCGGCTTCGAGACGATGCGCGGTCGCGTAAAAGTAGATCCGTATCTCCGTGCACCAGGACACGAGGATGTGTTCATCGTTGGTGATGGCGCATTAATCATTAACGAAGAAACGGATCGTCCGTATCCGCCGACTGCACAGATTGCCATTCAACAAGGAGAAAACCTAGCACAAAACTTGACTGCCCTGATTCGTGGTGGTGAGTTGAAGGCGTTTGTTCCTGCTCTTAAAGGTACGGTAGCTTCCTTGGGTAAAGGTGAAGCGATCGGACTTGTTGGCGACAAGAAAATCTTCGGCAGCACAGCTGCATTAATGAAGAAAGTTATCGACAACCGTTCTCTGTATATGCTGGGTGGGCTGTCGCTTGTCCTGAAAAAAGTAAAACTGTAGGGGCATAGAATTGTGAGACATGCCAGTGTTCAGGTGCGCGCCCTATTAACAGAAGAGGAGCGTGCACGTTACGAAAAGTTGTTTGAGGTCGGCAAATATCTGGAATCTCAGGAACGCCGTGATTTGGCATATACTATTCAACGTGAACTTGAATTCCTGATTGAGCCTGCGATTGAGCGACTACAGGAGAAGGGACGTCAGCGGGGTAACCGCGACTATCTCGATCCGATTGTCACGCGCGCTAAAAATAATGAAGAACAAATATAAATATCAGGAGGGTGTCCCAAAAGTAACTTTGGGGCACCCTTTTTCACGTAAAAAAGAAGAAAATCGCTCTTTTTGATATAATGAAGTCACCACAACAAACAAAATATCAGAAAGGAACGATTTTCTTATGTACACTCATTATACCACTCGCCAGTTAGTTCTTCCAATGGATATTGAGATCCTAATCCCCGATCATCACCTGTGCCGAATTGTGGATGCAACGGTTGAAAAAATAGACCCTCGCTTGTTTATTCCTCTCCACCCAGGCGGAGGGCGTCCTCCTTATCCTCCAAAAATGATGCTAAAAATTATTCTGTATGCGTATACCAATCGCATATATTCCTCTCGGCAGATCGCCAAACAGCTGGGTGAAAATATTTACTTCATGTGGCTTTCCGAAAATCAAAAACCGGATTTTCGTACCATCAACCGTTTCCGTTCCGAACGCATGAAGGATGTGATTTATGAAACATTCTTCTCCCTCGTCGATCTGCTTCGTCAGGAAGGGCTGGTGAAGCTGGAAGATTACTTTTTGGACGGGACAAAAATCGAAGCCAATGCCAACAAATATACGTTTGTTTGGCGGAAGTCCACTGAAAAATATGATCAAAAGCTGGACGAGAAATTCCAGCAGATTGTTACATCCATTGAAGAAGTGACACGGGAAGATGAACAGGCAGAAAAGGAAACAGATTTTCAGGGAAAGTGGGAAGAAACACCGATTACATCCGAGAAAATCGAGGAAACGATAAAAAAGGTAGAAAAACGACTCGAACAGCATCCGAAAAATCGAACCCTAAAGAAAGCAAAGCGTCAACTGGAAAAAGATCTTCTACCCCGGAAACAAAAGTACGAAGAACAAAAGGCCACCTTCGGGGAACGCAACAGCTTTTCGAAGACGGATCCTGATGCGACGTTTATGCGGATGAAAGATGATCCTATGAAAAACGGCCAGTTGAAACCTGGTTACAATGTACAAATGGGAACAGAAGGTCAATTTATCACCGGATTCAGTCTTCACCAACGGGCGGGAGATCCTGGCTGCCTGATTCCTCATTTTGAAGTTCTTGAGCAATACAATCGCCCTAAACCAAAGGCGTTGATTGGCGATTCCGGATATGGGAGCGAGGAGAATTACGTCTATTGCGAAAAGAAAGAAATCGAGGCGTACGTCAAATACAGTACCTTCGATAAGGAACAAACGAAAACATGGAAGAATCAAGTGGGTCGTCTGGAGAACATGACGTACGACGAAGAACAGGATAAGTGGATGTGTGCGAACAATAAACGACTGACCTTTCGTTATGAAAAGAAACAGAAGTCGGACAATGGATATGAATCGATCAAGCGAGTGTACCTTTGTGCGGACTGTCATGGCTGTCCATTTCAAGCGTCTTGCGCAAAAGGAAAAGAAACCAAAAGGATCACTGTTTCGATGGAAAATCAAAAACAGCGCAAAGACGTACAAACGAAAATACAGCCAACGAAAAATCGATGTGGAACCTGTGTTTGGTCAAATCAAACATAATCGCCAGTTCCATCGATTTTCATTAAGAGGCCTATCCAAAAATACGGTGGAATGGGGTCTTATTTGTGCTGCCCATAACCTCATAAAGTGGACCCTAAAATTAAATCAACGATCAAAAGAACCACAAATACGGAGATAAATAGAAAGAAAATCGAGGATAAGCAACCTCTAAAATCCATATTCAGGTAAAAAAAGAAGGGCTGGCTCGAAAAAATCGTTTTTCAACGACCTTTTGAGACAGCCTCTTTTTTTCTTTACAATATAAGGTTTGTTCGTTTATAATATTTTGAAAATATAGATATTTTACAGGGATAACTTTAAGGAGGGATTAGCATGAATGAAAGAGTAGTCCGGGAGACGTGTACGTATTGCGAGGGGAATGGTTACTTCCAAGTTATTACGGGAGGGTCGACCACATGTCCGGCATGTGGTGGTGACGGAATTGTATCTAACCTGAAATCCGAAGAAACCATAGGGATAAAATAGAAGAAAAAATGACGAAATAAGCCGGACGATTGACCCCCTTGTCTGAATCCATTACACTGAATTGTAGAAATATGGATGGGGGTGATATGATTGAATATCGCGCAATTTATTATTGGAATCCCGCTTTTTATCGTCCTCCTTTTTGGAATTGGATTTATTTTGAATATGCTTGTAAAAACGACGTGGATGCCAACAGTTTTATATGTAAGTATCGTGGCAGGCGTATTAATATATTTAGTGATGAATCATCGCACCCCACATATGGTTGACTATGTGATGCTGATTTCCGGTCTGTTAGGCGCCGTTGCCAGCGGCTGGACTATCAAAATGTTGCGCACGAAAGGCTATCGTATGTTTTAATTGGCGGAAGTCCACCTGTAAGCCCCTTGCAAAGGGGTTTTTTTTATGGATAAGAAAGTACCTCTTTTACTTGCTTCTCTCATTTTGCCCCAGGCTGAAATGTATAAGCCTGAGATAGACGGGAGATGATGAGTAGAAGAGGAGGCTAGTAATTACATGGACATTATTGTGAAAAACGTGAAAAGCTCTCTTGCCTATCTGCTCATCGCAGTTGTCTGCACGGCGCTTGGCGTCTATATGTTGCTAGAGAAGCCACAGCAGCCGACAGCAAGCGCGCCGGATATGAAGCAGGCTGAAATGCAAGCACCGAAAGCTTCAGACAAAGCGGATGCATCTCCGGTTACGCATACTAAGAAAGAGCAGAGTAAGGAGCGGTTCCCGCTTGCAACACGGGGGGAATCAGTAGAGACGCTGGCCACGCTGGCGCAATATCCGAAAGTAAACGTTGTGGCGACCGGTTATTCACCCGGCCCTGAATCAACAGGAAAAGATGTCGGGCATCCGGCATACGGGATTACATATTCCGGTGTGAAAGTGAAGCGTGCTCCCCAGTCATTTTCTACAATTGCTGCTGATTTGAATACGTTTCCGCTCGGTACCATTCTTTACATCCCAGGTTACGGCTATGGAGTGGTGGCGGATATCGGTTCTGCCATTAAAGGGAATAAAATTGATTTGTATTTTGACAGAAAAGAGGACGTATACGAACAATGGGGTAAAAAGCAGCTTGACGTATATGTAATTGAACGAGGAAACGGCAAAATGGATGAAGAAGTATTTAATCAGTTAACTACTGCAATCGAAACGGAAACTAAAAAACAATAAAGTGAAACTTCACTTCAGTAGGGAGATTACTGCCCGTTAAGGCGGAATAAAAGAGGACAGGTTAAGTGCCTGTCCTCTTGCTTCGTATACGAAGGTTACAGCTCGAGCAAATAATACAACACAGTGGATTGGATAATACCAAGCCAACCGCCTACAAGCACTTCACTCGGTTGGTGGCCCAGTAACTCCTTTAGCTTCTCTGCACGTTCACGGCGCGGTTTTACGCGCATAGATTTCAGTTCGTCAATGAGCTGATTGAAATCTTCCAACAGAATATTCAGAACGGCTGCATGTGTACCTGCGTGGCGGCGGACGCCGGCTGCGTCGAACATGATAATGATGGAGAAAATAACGCATATCGCAAAATACGTAGAACCGAATCCTTCGACAAACCCTACAGCGGTAGTAAGCGCAGTAACAGCTGCTGAATGGGAACTTGGCATACCTCCTGTGCTGAACATCAGCTTCCAATCCCATTTGCGGAGCGCAAAAAAAGTAATAGGAACTTTGATTCCCTGGGCAATGCCAATCGCGAGCAGCGCGGACCAGAGCGGAAAGTTGGACAACAAATCGGACATCGACTTCTTCCTTTCTTGAAGGGTCTCTACTTTATATTGTATAACGAATGCGCCAAGAAATCATTTTATTGCAGGAAAAAACTTTATCCAGCATATTAGGTACATTTTCTTTTCCCTGGTTTGCTGATAGAATTTTTATTGGAGGTGCAGATGCGATGAAAATTGAAGTAAAAAGTGAAAAACTGCAGGATTGCACAGCACAATGTGTAGTTGTCGGAGTCTTTGAAGACGAACAGGCTCTGCCTACATCGTTGAAAGAAGTGGATGAGAAGATGGACGGGGTGCTGACTGGATTGTTTGCGGATGGAGAAATCAGCGGCAAGAAGAAAAGCACTCAGTTCATACATACATTCGGCAAAACGGCAGTACGACGCATTATGATGATTGGTCTTGGCAAACAAGAAGAACTGTCTTTCGAAGATATGCGAGAAATCAGCGCACGTGCTGTCAAAGAGGCATTACGGGCAAAAATAACGCAAATCGCGTTTGTGTCGAATAAAGAAGTGGATGTACTCGGAGCATCTGATGCAGCGCATGCTTTTGTGGAAGGAGCATTGCTTGCTAACTATCGTTTTCCTGGATACCATAAGGAAACAGAAGAGAAGCCTGAGCTTGAAGAGCTAACGGTATTGTGTGCGGAGGAGACAGCGAGCGAAGTGACGGAAGGTGTGCGTGTAGCGGAAGCACTAGCACGTGGCACGAACTTGGCGCGTGATCTAGTTAATATGCCGGGCAATTACTTAACACCGACCGTTCTTTCGGAAAAGGCGAAAGAAATCGCCGAGCGCTACAATATGAAAGTAGAAATTCTTGATAAGGCCGACCTGGAAGTATACGGTATGGGTGGTTTACTTGGTGTAAGTCAAGGGTCGATTGAGCCGCCTAAGCTTATCGCTATCAAGTATCAAGGAACCGACAAATGGGAAAACGTTGTCGGATTTGTCGGTAAGGGTATCACATTCGATTCGGGCGGAATTTCTCTTAAGCCGGGTGCCGGCATGGATGAGATGAAAGGTGATATGGGCGGAGCTGCGGCAGTGCTGGGTGCATTGGAAGCTATCGGCACGTTAAAGCCGGCGATTAATATTGCGGCAGTCATTCCGACTACTGAGAATATGCCGAGCGGCTCTGCATTGAAGCCGGGCGATGTTATTACGACAATGAGCGGGAAAACAGTTGAGATTCTTAATACAGATGCCGAGGGTCGGCTCATTCTTGCTGACGGCATGAGCTATGCGCGTAAAATCGGAGCCAGTTATCTGATTGATCTGGCGACGCTTACAGGCGCCGCAATTGTTGCACTTGGCACATGCACGACAGCAGCGCTGACAAATGATGAAGCGTTGATGGAAGAAGTAATGGAAGCGGCTGGCGAGGCAGGCGAGCTTTTGTGGCGATTGCCGGGATACAAGCCTTATATGAATCAGATTAAAAGTCAAATCGCCGATCTTAAAAACACAGGTGGACGCAATGCGGGTGCTATTACAGCAGGTCTGTTCGTCGGGGAATTCGCAGAAGGAACGCCATGGGTGCACTTGGATATCGCAGGTACGGCATGGGCTGATAAGGCAGACGATTTGTCTCCGGCAGGAGGTACGGGTGCCATGGTGCGTACGTTAGCCACACTAGCATTGCGACGCACAGAGCAAGGTGAAAGAGATTAAGTTCGGATTTTTGTGACAAATCAGCACTAAAAACGAATAATAGAATAAATTTCTGGAATAAAGTTCGGATTTTTTGTGGGTCCGGACTTTATTTTTTATGATGGATTCGGTATAATGACTCCATCAGTAAAAATGAAAGCAAAAACTCGTATAATAGCAGGGATAGGGCCTGCAAGTTTCTACCAGATTGCCGTAAACAATCTGACTACGGGTGAAAATGAGAATTTCTCGGAAAACGTACCTGTGTCTTGATCAGGTGATCAGGCCGGTTTGATGATCCGGAAGTCCGTTTTCGCTCACAAGAGCGAACGGCTTCCGGATTTTTTTACTTATTAAGTAAGGAGGATACAGATGGAACTGTTAAAACAAAGAATTCGTGAAGAGGGACATGTACTAGGTGACAAAGTGTTAAAGGTGGACTCATTTTTAAACCATCAAATCGATCCTGTTCTTATGATGGAAGTCGGTGAAGAGTTCGCACGTCGTTTTGCAGATGCAGGTGTGACAAAAATCCTTACGATTGAGTCTTCAGGAATTGCTGCTGCGATGACCGCAGCATTAAAGATGGACGTTAAAGTTGTGTTCGCGCGCAAAAAAAAATCGGCATTAATGAATGAAGAAGTATATATGACAAAAGTTCATTCATTTACAAAAAATGAAACAAACGAGGTCACTGTACTGAAGAAATTTCTCGGAGCAAATGAGAAGGTGTTGATTATTGATGACTTCCTTGCAAACGGGGAGGCGGCTATGGGACTGGCCCATCTGGTTGAACAGGCTGGAAGCGAAGTCGTGGGTATTGGCATCGTTATCGAGAAAGCGTTCCAGGATGGCGGCAAACGCTTGCGTCAGCATGGATTCAAAGTGGAGTCTCTAGCACGCATCGCAGCATTTACGGACGGTCAGGTGCAGTTTGTTGAAGAATGCGTACAAGCATAGTAAATAAAATCGGAAACATTATTAGGAGGAAATTCCGGTGCAAAAAAGAGTAAGTTTATGGAAAACAGGAACGCTAGGCATGCAGCATGTACTTGCCATGTATGCGGGTGCCGTCGTCGTTCCTTTAATTGTCGGTCCGTCCATCGGAATGACGCCGGAACAAGTCGCATATTTGATTTCTATCGATTTGTTTACCTGTGGGATTGCCTCTTTGCTGCAGGTTATAGGCGGTAAGTATTTCGGCGTAAAATTGCCGATTTTGATGGGCTGTGCATTTCAGGCGGTAGGGCCGATGATTGCTATCGGTAAAGTTGAAGGAATTACAGCCATATATGGAGCCATTATTGCCGCAGGTATCATCATAATGATTATGTCGCAATTTATGAATAAAATTTTACGATTTTTTCCACCTGTTGTAACAGGATCGGTGGTTGTAATTATCGGTACATCGCTTATCGGTGCAGCGATGGGTAATATTGTAGGGCAACCGGATTCGCCGGGATACGGAAGTGCTACAAGCCTGTTTTTAGCCGCGGTTACACTGCTGTCTATCGTGTTAATGAATCGTTTTTTCAACGGATTCATGAAGTCAATTTCAGTGCTTCTTTCACTTGTCATCGGTACGGCGGTTGCCTACTTTATGGGACTTGTTGATTTTTCAACTGTAAGCAAAGCTAGCTGGTTTCATATGGTAGAGCCATTCCGTTTTGGGATGCCTACTTTTCATTTGTCAGCCATTATTGCCATGGTTCTTGTTGGGATTGTAAGCATGGTTGAATCAACCGGTGTGTTCTTCGCCCTGGCAGACGTATGTGATAAGAAAATTAATGGGGAAGACATTAAACGAGGTCTGCGTGCAGAAGGAATGGCGCAGGTCATTGGCGGGGTATTCCAGGCATTCCCTTATACTACGTATTCGCAAAACGTAGGCTTGGTAGCTCTTACGGGCGTGAAAACGAGAAACGTTGTTGTTGCCGCCTGTGTTATTATTATGACGCTCGGACTTCTTCCGAAGGTTGCAGCGCTTACGACGGTGATTCCGAACCCTGTACTTGGCGGTGCGATGATTCCGCTGTTCGGCATGGTCATTTCTTCCGGAGTGCGCCAGCTAGTAACAGTAGATTTCCGTCGAATGGAGAATATGCTTATTGTGGCTGTTTCCGTAGGCTTAGGGCTTGGTGTGTCCATTGCTCCAGAAGTATTCTCACAGCTTCCTAATGGCTTGCGCCTCATCATGGAGAGCGGAATTGTTACCGGAAGCTTTGCGGCTATTTTCCTGAATATGATTTTGAATGGCATTCGAAGCCAGAGCGTAGAAGATACGATTGCAGCGCTTAAATCCGAGCATTCGGCAGAATCTGTTATGTAATTTTTATAGGATTAGACAGATAGAAATTATTATTTTGAAAATTTTATTCGTTTTTCCGCTTGACACTTGTTTTATCCATGTCTATAATTGCATGTAATATCACAAACGATTTACGCAGTTTTATGAATTGAAAATTGATAGAATAAATAAGTAATAACGTCGACGGGGATACGTATATGGCCTCTTCTTTAACCAGAGAGTCCGGGAAAGGTGGAAGCCGGATAAGAATGCTGTATATATCTCACCCCAGAGTTGCTGTTCCGAAAGAAGAGATTTTAGTAGGAATAAGCCGTGAAGCACGCGTTATGTGCCAGGGTTAGCATAGGAGAGGCTAACTCGTTGAGGTTGCTGACCGTGAGGCAGCAACGAATTTGGGTGGTACCGCGAAACTCTTTCGCCCCAGACTGACACGATGGAAGTCAGGGGATGAAAGGGTTTTCTTTATTTTCACCCGTTTTTCTGATTTCCGAACAGAACAGTCATATACCCTTGTTCTGTTCAGTATAAATTTTTAGACTATTTTAACAATGGGGAGATTTTCTAAGAAGGAGGAAGTATCATGAGTACAGATACGGCGATGGTTGATAATCGAGAAGCTTCTCTACCGCCTATCGAAATGGGAGAAGAAATGTCGGGTTCGGATATGCTGCTGCGTTGTCTGCTGCTGGAAGGCGTCGAGTACGTTTTCGGGTATCCGGGAGGAGCGGTACTGCCGATTTACGACTCGCTTTATTCCAGTCGCCTTAAGCACATCCTGACACGTCACGAGCAGGGAGCGATTCACGCAGCTGATGGTTATGCGCGTGCAACGGGTAAGCCGGGTGTCGTCATTGCCACTTCTGGTCCGGGAGCGACCAATCTTGTGACAGGCATCGCGACAGCGCATATGGATTCCGTACCACTTATCTGCATTACAGGGAACGTGGCGCAGAGCCTAATCGGTACCGACGCTTTCCAGGAAGCGAATATTACAGGGATTACACTCCCGATTACGAAACACAACTATTTCGTTCGCGATGTCGAGGATTTGCCACGCATCGTTAAGGAAGCGTTCCATATCGCGACCACCGGACGGCCGGGTCCTGTTCTCATCGATATTCCGAAAGACGTCAATAACGCGAAAGCACCGTTCTATTATCCAGAAACGGTGAAGCTTCGCAGTTATAATCCGAATGTTAAGCCGAACAATCTTCAAATCGAAAGATTGGCCAGGGCAATTAAAGAAGCGAAAAAACCTGTTATCCTCGCTGGTGGCGGGATTGTCGCAGCTGGCGCAGAAAAAGAATTGTTAGAATTCGCGGAAAGAACAAACATTCCGGTTATTCCGACGTTCATGGGGCTGGCAGGCTTCCCGGGAACGCATCCGCTCTGTCCGGGTATGCCAGGTATGCATGGCTCGTATGCTTCTAATCAGGCACTGTTAAATACGGACCTGCTGATTAACATGGGAGCGCGCTTTGATGACCGTATTACAATGGGGCGGACAAAAGAATTCGCACCGAATGCGAAAATTGTCCACATCGATATTGACCCGGCGGAAATCGGTAAAAACATCGATGCATACATTCCGATTGTTGGTGATGTGAAGAATGTGCTACTTGCTGCATTGGCTAAGGCAGAACGAGCTGACTCTGATGCCTGGGTAGAGCAAGTTCAAGCGTGGGGCACACAGCATCCATACAGCTATAAGCCGAGTCCGGAAGGTCGGCTGAAGCCGCAACGCGCGATTGAGATTATGTATGAATCAACCGGCGGAGATGCAATTGTTACTACCGACGTTGGTCAGCATCAAATGTGGGTGGCTCAATACTTCAAATTCAGCAACCAGCGCTCGTTCATTTCTTCCGGGGGACTTGGCACGATGGGCTTTGGATTCCCCGCAGCGATCGGTGCGCAGATGGCTCATCCGAACCAGACGGTTATCTCGGTAAGCGGCGACGGCGGATTCCAGATGAATCTGCAAGAGCTGGCGGTTGTTGCCAACCATAACCTGCCGATTAAGATTGTCGTTATCAACAATAATTGTCTCGGCATGGTACGCCAATGGCAGGAATTGTTCTATGATCATCGTTACAGCCAGGTTGACTTGAGTGTAAGCGTCGATTTTGTCAAGCTTGTCGAAGCTTATGGCATCAAGGGGCTGCGCGCTTCGACAGAAGAAGATGCAGAGCGCGTATGGCAGGAAGCAATGAATACGAATGGACCGGTATTTGTTGAATTCGTGGTAGAACCGGAAGAAAATGTTTATCCGATGGTAGCGGCCGGTAACACACTTGACCAAATGGTTTTGGGAGATGAGGAGTAACATGGAACAAAAACACACCATTTCGATTCTGGTTAACGACCAGCCGGGTGTTTTGACTCGGGTTGCGAGCCTGATGGGTCAACGGGGTTTCAATATTGATAGCATTACAGTCGGTCAGTCGGAGGAGCCAGGATTGTCAAGAATGATTATTGTGACGAGTGGGGACGACAGAACGGTTGAGCAAATTATGAAGCAATTTCATAAATTAATCGATGTGCTTAAGGTACAACACTTAAGCAGTGGCCCGATGGTATCACGGGAACTGGCGCTCATTAAAGTAGAAGCGACACCTGCGACACGCGCTGAAATCAACGGCGTTATCGAGCCATTCCGCGCAAGTGTCGTCGATGTAGGCCCGGCTTCTCTGGTTATTCAGGTTACCGGTGATTCTCATAAAATCGACGCATTAATCGAACTGTTGATGCCATATGGTATTAAGGAACTTTCGCGTACAGGCGTAACCGCCATTAGCCGTGGCGTCGCAACGCTTGCCAAAGTTTAGTTTTCATTATTATGTTTTCAATTCATTAAATATAAATTGCACACACAATAGGGGAGGAACATTCCATGATTACAATGTACTACGAAAAAGACGCAAACCAAGAGCTATTGCAAGGCAAGACTGTTGCCATTATCGGATATGGTAGCCAGGGACACGCACAGGCGCAAAACTTGCGCGATAGCGGGGTAAAAGTCGTAATCGGTCTGCGTAAAGGACGTTCTTGGGAGCAAGCAGAAAATGACGGTTTCGAAGTACTTACCGTAGATGAGGCGTCTGCACGCGCTGACATCATCATGATTCTGCTCCCGGATGAGATGCAGGCAAAAGTGTACAAAGAACAAATCGAGCCGAACTTGAAAGATGGCGCGGCATTGTTCTTCTCACATGGCTTTAACATTCACTTTGAACAAATCGTAGCTCCGGCAGGTGTGGACGTAGTAATGGTAGCGCCGAAAAGCCCGGGTCATATGGTTCGTCGTGTGTATACAGAAGGCTTTGGCGTACCGGGATTACTGGCCGTATATCAAGACGGAACTGGTAAAGCGAAGGAAATCGGCCTTGCATACGCTAGCGGTATTGGCTGCACACGTGCAGGCGTCATCGAAACAACGTTCCGTGAAGAAACAGAAACAGATCTATTTGGTGAGCAAGCGGTACTGTGTGGCGGTACATCCGAGCTGGTAAAAGCAGGGTTCGAAACGCTGGTAGAAGCCGGATATGCACCAGAAATCGCATACTTTGAGTGTCTACATGAATTGAAACTAATCGTTGACCTGATGTATGAGGGTGGCCTGGAGTACATGCGTTATTCTATCAGCGACACAGCTGAATTTGGCGATTACAGCATTGGACAGCGTATCGTGACGGAAGAAACAAAGCAAGAAATGAAGAAAGTATTGAAAGAAATCCAGACTGGTCAATTTGCGAAGAACTGGATTATTGAGAATCAATCCGGCCGTGCGGCATTCGGAGCTCGCCGCCGTTTAGAGAAAGAGCATCAAATCGAGCAAGTTGGTAAACAACTGCGTGAAATGATGGCTTGGATTAAGAAATAAGGAAAAGAAACAAAAACTGTGGAGGTGCCAGGGAATGCGTACGATCGAGATTTTTGATACCACCCTGCGGGACGGTGAACAGTCTCCAGGTGTCAACTTAAGCACAAATGAGAAAATGGAAATTGCTCTGCAACTAGAGCGCCTGGGAGTGAACCGGATTGAAGCGGGCTTTGCCGCCGCCTCCCCTGGAGATTTACAGTCCATCTGCAATATTGCGAAGCGGGTAAAAAATTCGACTATCGTAAGCTTATCTCGCGCACGTCTGCAGGATATCGATAAAGCATGGGAAGCTTTGCGGGATGCTGAGTCTGCTTGCCTGCATACGTTTCTTGCGACTTCGCCTATTCATCGGAAGTACAAGTTGAACATGACAAAGGAGCAGGTCATTGAAAATGCAGTGGCTGCGGTAAAGCATGCGAAAAAATACTTTGATTTGGTGGAGTTCTCCTGCGAGGATGGCTCACGCACCGAGCTACCATACTTAATCGAAGTAGTGCAGGCGGTTGTAGATGCAGGTGCTCGTATCGTCAATATTCCAGATACGGTAGGATACACTACACCAGCGGAGTACGGCAATATTTTTACCCAGCTGCGGAATCATGTTCGGGGCATTGAGAATGTGAAACTGAGCTGCCACTGTCATGATGACCTGGGCATGGCGGTTGCCAATACGTTGGCTGCCATCGAAGCAGGTGCAACCCAAGTAGAGGGAACAATTAACGGTATCGGTGAACGTGCCGGTAATGCTGCACTGGAAGAAGTAGCACTTGCTCTCGATACACGCAAAGATTTCTACCAGGCGACGACTGATTTGAAGCTGGAAGAAATTGCACGTACGAGCAAGCTTGTTAGTCGCTTAACAGGCATGTTTGTACCAGGCAATAAAGCGGTTGTAGGGGCCAACGCATTTGCACATCAATCTGGTATCCATCAAGATGGTATGTTGAAAGAGTCGAGTACGTATGAGATTATTCGTCCAGAACGTGTAGGCGTCAAAGCGACACGTCTCGTACTTGGCAAGCTTTCCGGCCGTGCCGCCTTTAAAGATAAGTTAGTGGAACTGGGCTATCAGTTAGGCCAGGAAGAGCTGAATGAGGCATTTGCCCGCTTCAAGGATTTGTGTGACCGCAAGAAAGATGTCAGCGACGAGGACATTGTTGCGCTTATTGATTCTAAGCTGGTTGACGTTCCTGAAGCGTATATTTTGGAAAATATCCAGTTATCATACGGCAATAATTCTGTGCCGACCGCAAGCGTGCGTGTACGTACCGCGGGAGGCGAGATTCTTGAAGAAGCAGCATGCGGAAACGGCTCTGTCGATTCTATTTATAAAGCAATCGATCGGGTAACGAACGAAGAGGTTGTGCTGGAAGACTATAAGATTGTATCCATCACTCACGGCAAAGATGCGCTTGGTGAAGTATATGTACGTCTCTCACAAGAAGACGGGAAGCGTACAGTTCAAGGCCGCGGAGTTAGTACGGATATACTAGAAGCAAGCGCCAAAGCTTATCTGCGCGCACTTAATAAGCTCATCGCGCGCCGGAGCGATGCCGTAGAAGAAGTCGTGATGTAGAGAGGAAGGAAACGTAGCATGAGTCAAAGCTTTACTATCACCGTTCTGCCAGGAGACGGCATCGGGCCGGAGGTTATCGAGCAGGCGGTCAATGTAATGAAAGTGGTCGAAGAACTTGAAGGGGTTAGTTTTTCGTTTGAATATGCGCGTCTGGGCGGATGTGCCATCGATGAAGATGGCACACCGCTACCGCAGGATACTCTAGAGAAAGCACGGCGCTCTGATGCTGTGCTGCTGGGTGCTGTTGGAGGACCGAAGTGGGATAATAATCCGGCTCACCTTCGTCCGGAAACAGGACTGCTTGGCATCCGCAAGGAGCTTGGCCTATATGCCAATCTTCGTCCGGCGTTCATGTTGGATTGCATGGTCGGTGTGTCGGCATTAAGAGAAGAAGTTGTACAGGGCGTCGATCTTATGGTTATCCGCGAGCTGACGGGTGGTCTGTATTTCGGTGAGAAGAGACGTTATGAGACCGAGAATGGAGAAGTCGCTTCCGACGAATTAATTTATCATGAATACGAGATTGAGCGGATTGTGCGCCGTGCGTTCGAAGTAGCGCGTTTGCGCAGCAAGAAGCTGACCTCGGTAGATAAAGCGAATGTATTGGAATCGTCACGCTTGTGGCGTAAAGTGGTCGATCGGATTGCTCCTGAATATCCGGATGTAGAATTGCGTCACCAGTTAGTCGACTCTTGCGCAATGGAGCTTATCCGTTGGCCGAAGCAGTTCGACACCGTTGTAACGGAGAATATGTTCGGGGATATTTTGAGTGATGAGGCATCTATGCTGACAGGCTCGATCGGTATGCTTCCATCTGCATCGCTAGCGGACGGCAATTTTGGTTTATATGAGCCTGTGCATGGCTCGGCACCAGATATCGCAGGTAAAGGCATTGCCAATCCGACTGCGACCATCTTATCGGCTGCTATGATGCTCAGATACTCATTTGGACTCGAAAAAGCAGCGAATGCGATTGAGCAAGCGGTGCATAATGTGCTAAATTCCGGTGTACGTACCGGAGATATCGCCTCCAATAAAGAGGAGGCAGTTGGAACAAAAGAAATGGCAGATAAAATCATTGCTGCTATGCGTGAAGCTTACGTACAGGCGTAATGTAATTGTGATGGCTAGCCATTAAAAATACCCGCCGAGTTTCCGAATGAATTGGAAGCTCTGGCGGGTATTTTTAGTGAACAGGAAAGTAGATGGCACTGTAAATTGAGAAAGCGGCCCTATGTTTCTTTGCGGAAAAAGGACGAGCGAAAGCACCCGCAAGTTTTTCTCATTCATGTTGCAAAAATTCCCTTACTGGCGTTCCCCATTCAATTTCTGCATCGGGATAGCTTGCCTGAATAATTTCTGTTATTTCGAAGAAATCGTCACGGGTAAGGCCTTTTAGTCGATTCGGTTGACGTGGCCAAATCGAAATCTTGGTTACAGTAAATCGATCCTCTGTATTTCCTAGATATTTCTCGCCTTCGAACAAGACCCCTTTGTATGTAAGCAGAAGATTACGGCGTACATTGTCGCTGTCATCGAGAAAAAATGTCTGCTTCTTCTCATGCGCTGTCAGAAGCTTTCGTTTCGGATTGAAGATATATTGAAACCACCATACAATGAAGGCGATAATGATTAAGAGCATCAGAAAACGCAGCATAATGTTCCCTCTTTTCATGCAAAAGTATCCATCTACTCTTTCTATACGGATTCATTAGAAAAAGGATGCAAAAAAATGCTATACTATCACACAGAAGTTTATAATTAAAATGAGGGATTGTATTCCATGAATGTACTTGTAACGACGTTAAACGCGAAATATATCCATACCTCACTGGCGTTGCGCTATTTGAAAGCATTCTGTCAAGATGATTTCAAGGTGGAGCTTACAGAATACACCATCAAAGATCCAGCTATGAATGTAGTGTCTGATCTGTTCCAGCGCAAACCAGATGTCATTGGCTTCTCTTGTTATATCTGGAATATCGAAGAAACAATCCAGATTATCTCCATGTTGAAAAAGGTAATGCCTGAGGTCAAGGTTGTACTCGGCGGGCCTGAAGTTTCGTATGATGTAGAATATTGGATGAATCGTCTATCCGATATTGACTTTATTGTAGTTGGTGAAGGAGAAGAGACATTTCATCATCTTTTGAAAGAAATTGAGGGCGAACAGAAATATCATTTTGTCTATGGGGTCGCATACCGGAAGAACGGAGAGACGATTATCAACCCACCGCGTCCTAAGCTAGATTTGAATCGGATTCCTTCTCCTTTCTACTTTAAAGAAGATATGCAAAGCCTCGGCAATCGGGTGACATACTTCGAAACAAGCCGTGGCTGTCCCTTCTCTTGCCAGTTTTGTCTCTCAAGTATCGAAGTAGGTGTAAGGTACTTTGATATTGAACGTACGAAGCGGGATTTGCTTCATTTGATTGAAAGCGGAGCGAAGCTCATCAAGTTTGTCGACCGTACGTTCAACATTAAACGTGATTATGCTTTGGAGATTTTTCAGTTTCTAATCGACAACCATCAAGGTTGCGTATTTCAATTTGAGATTACAGCAGATATTATGCGTCCCGAGGTGCTTGATTACTTGGCGGAATATGCACCGCCGGGCATCTTCCGCTTTGAAATCGGCGTACAGTCCACCAATGATGCAACAAACGATATTGTAAAGCGAAGACAGAATTTTACTAAGTTGGCCCGGACGGTTACAAAAGTTAAGGAGAGCGGTAAAATCGATCAGCATCTTGATTTGATTGCGGGCTTGCCGGAAGAAGACTACATGTCGTTTCGCAAGACGTTTAACGACGTGTTTGCGCTGCGTCCTGAAGAATTACAACTTGGTTTTCTGAAGATGCTGCGTGGTACGGGCATGCGTATTAGCGCAGAGAAATACGAATATAAATACATGGACCACGCACCATATGAAATCCTGGAGAATGGTGTGTTACCATTCAGTGATATCGTCCGGATTAAGCGAGTGGAAGATGTGCTGGAGAAATATTGGAACGCTCACCGTATGGACCATACGTTGTTGTATCTAATGAAACATGAATTCGCATCAGCCTTCGACTTTTTCCAGGAGTTCGGCGACTTCTGGGAAGCTGGGGGATGGTCCCGTATTGGGCATCAGCTTGAGGATTTATTTACACGGTTGCATTTGTTTCTAAGACAAAGGGGCACAGAGCGTCTGCCAATTATCGAAGCCTTGATGAAATATGATTATTTCATGAACTATAAATACAAACCGCGCAAAGTATGGTGGTCATATGAAATCGAGAAGGCGGAGCAGTCCCGTTTGCTAAAAGTACTGGCACAACAGCCGGAAATCGCCGGGGAAAAATTTGCGGCGCTCGGATTGGACGAGAAGCAGTTGCACAAGCATACAATGCTGGAAATCCTTCCAATCGATCTGGCGTCATACGTGACAACGGGAGATATGAAGCGAGAAGACACGTTGTTGCTCGTCTATTATAATCCGGAGGAGAGCGACAGGCCGAACGCTTATTTTATTCCATTGTCAGCGTTACAGCGAGTTTCTGCATAAGAAGAAAAAAGACCTGCTCATCTCGCTCTATCAAGGAGATGCGACAGGTCTTTTTCTGTTACATGCATGGTTTTACATTTTCACTTTTTCAGGTGTGAAGAAAGTGGTAATGGCATATAGGCCGCTTATACCTACCAGTGCGTATACGATACGGGAAAGAATTGCGTCTTGTCCTCCGAAAATCGCAGCTACCAAATCGAATTGGAAAAAACCTACCAGTCCCCAGTTGATCGCTCCAATAATCACCAGAACGAGTGCAATACGCAGTAACGTGTTCATGCAAATCCCTCTTTCCTTATTAGTTTAGCACTGAATGTTCACAAAGAGAAAGTGTAAAATAAGAGCATTGTATAATTCATACCTACCATGATAACTTTAAAATTATTCATGATTTGTAGAATTAATTTCCAATACTTGTCTAAGGAAAGAAGGATAGACTACAGTCTTATTTCGTTTTTTATTTGTATATACAAATGTTAAGTAGAGCGGAACTTTCGCTTTTTTTGGTCGGTTCGAACATAACGGTGCATAATAAATTCAAGAATTCCGAGTATAATTCCGCATAAAATGCTGCCCAGAATCGTAATATGGCTGTCCATAAATAACCATCCGGATAAATAAAGGATGGCTCCGATGGCTACTGCTCCCTGTAGGGTTGCCCGATAAATGCCGAACATGCCGAGTACGATCTCATCGGCAACCAGACCGATAATGAGCAGCAGAAGGCTTACATAAAGCCAATGCTGAACACTACCGAATGCTATCTGCTGCGGAAAAACGACCGATAGCAAGTACAATCCGCCGGGAAATAGAATGATTTTGTATAGGAAGTTAAGAAAGATACGCTTTGCCACTTTATCTGCTCCTTTCTCTTTTAGTATGTGCGTAAAGTATGCGATAATATGGAATAGGAAAGGTAAAGCTTGGCATTCTATATCTTGTAGAGAACAAACGGGAGGTATGATTGTGGAAGATAAAACGCTGCAAATGTACAAAGAACTCACAGAAACGCCCGGTGTACCTGGACATGAACGCCAGGTGCGCGAAGTTATGCGCAAGTACATAGAGCCTTATGCGGATGAAGTAACAACGGACAACTTGGGTAGTTTGTTGGCACGCAAGGGGGATAAAGGACCAAAGATTATGGTGGCGGGCCACCTCGATGAAGTAGGCTTCATGGTAACGATGATTACCGATAAAGGGTTCCTTAAGTTTCAGCCGCTTGGCGGTTGGTGGGAGCAGGTCATGCTGGCACAGCGCGTTTCTATTCAGACCCGGAACGGAGTCATTGAAGGGGTTATCGGTTCTGTTCCGCCGCATATTCTGTCGCCAGAAGCACGTAAGAAGCCGGTCGAGATCAAAGATATGTTTATTGACATCGGTGCTTCCAGCAAGGAGCAAGCGGAAGAGTATGGCGTGCGTCCTGGTGATACGGTCGTTCCAATTTGTCCGTTTACGGTAATGACCAACCCGAAAATTATGATGGCAAAGGCATGGGATAATCGTGTAGGCATTGCTCTGGCCATTCAGACATTAGAACAGTTACAGAATGTAAGTCATCCGAACACAGTGTATGGAGTAGGAACAGTACAGGAAGAAGTAGGTCTTCGCGGAGCACAAACGTCTGTATTTGCGGTTAATCCGGATATTGCCTTCGCGGTGGATGTGGGCATCGCCGGGGATACTCCAGGCGTTAAAGAAGGAGATGCCATGTCCAAAATCGGCGAAGGACCGCAGGTGTTGCTGTATGATGCATCGATGGTCGGCCATCCAGGCTTGCGTAAGCTAGTGGTGGAGACAGCGGAAGAGATGGGGATTCCATTCCAATACGATGTGATGGCACGTGGAGGTACGGACGCGGGACGCATGCATCTGAACGGTAAAGGTGTACCGTCCATTGTTATCGGTATTGCTACCCGTTATATCCATAGCCATGCAGCTATTTTGCACCGCGACGATATAGATAATGCAGTCAGACTTATTACGGAAACCATCAAGAAGCTTGATGAAGATACTGTTGCTAAAATTAAACGCGGCGAATACTAAGTAATTGCATGAAAAAACTCCCGGAAATGAATTTTCGGGAGTTTTTTCGTCTTGCTTCGTATTTTCTGCTAATGGAATTACTGCACATGCTGATGGATACAGTCTACCATTTTGTTCTTTTCCTGCTCGTCAGCTTCCTGCCAGACCATTTCGAATAATACGCCCAGACCGGGGAGGGTTTTTTCTTCGCCGCTGGTAATCGCATCTACGATCGTATGACGTACATCATCTTTGGATGAGCCATGCATATTGTGCATAATTGCCGCACGTAAATCCAGATTGGAAATGTTCACTGTGTTCACGCTCCTTCGCAGTAATAACAAAATCGCTTCGTACCATAGTTTCACCGGAATGATTTATTTTCATCCCTCTCGAAAAGAATCAACAGGGAGTGGTATAATAAAAAACGAATTCACAAAGGGGTGGGGAGCATGGGCAGTCAATCATACGCAATTATCGGCATGGGCCGATTCGGCGCCAGCGTGGCGCAGGCGCTCTATAGCATGGGCTATGATGTCATGGTTATGGACGAGAACGAAGAACGTATCCAAGATCATATTAATATTGCTACGCATGCCGTACAGGCTGACTCGACGGATGAACAGGCGCTGAGAGAGGTAGGAATCCGTAACTTCGATGTCGTCGTCGTAGCGATAGGAGCGGATATTCAAGCCAGCATTCTAACAACGCTTATCTTGAAGGAATTAGGCGTAAAAATGATTGTTGCCAAAGCGCAGAACGAGAGGCATGGCCAGGTACTGTATAAGGTAGGTGCGGACCGCGTCGTATTTCCGGAGCGTGATATGGGATTGCGTGTTGCCCATAATCTTATCTCGCCTAATGTATTGGACTTTGTCGAATTGGCTGAAGAGTATAGTATCGCTGAGGTGGCGGCTTCAGAGGCAATGGACGGTAAGAGTCTGACTGAGCTGGATGTACGTGCCCGTTTCGGAGTCAACGTTATGGCTATTAAGAGTGGCAATTCATTCAATATTGCACCAAGCGCCACGGATACGATTCAAGAGGGCGATATTCTTGTCGTAATTGGACATAATGATGATTTGAAAAAATTTGAGGAAGAGTCCTGAATGACGGAATATACAGGTTAGGAGCATAGTAATGGAAAGGATTACATCTGTACAAAATCCGCGCATAAAGCAGTGGGCTAAACTGCATGTCCGAAAAGAACGTGAAAGCACGGGGTGTTTTCTGTTAGAAGGTATGCATCTTGTAGAGGAAGCGTGTCGGTCAGACGTTCCGCTAGAAGCAATTTTGGTGGAAGAAGATACAGTATTACCTGAATGGCTGAAAGCTTATCAGCAGACGCATCAAAATATGGAGTTGCTCTGGGTAACGCGTCCTGTGCTGGAAAAAGTGTCGGAAACAAAAACGCCTCAGGGCATGCTGGCTATAGCGAAGATGCGCACTACCTTGCCGGATGCGCTCCCGGATGACTGTCTGTTGCTTGTATTAGATAAGCTTCAAGATCCCGGCAATGTCGGCACGCTCATTCGTACGGCAGATGCGGCTGGATTTGATGGCGTAGTCATTGGAGAAGGCAGCGCGGACTTATATAATAGCAAAACCATCCGTTCGACAATGGGTTCGCTCTTTCACCTGCCGATTTGGCGTGAGAATGTTGTCGATTTTATTCATCGGGTGAAAGACGAGCATCCCGGATTGCGTGTGATTGGAACCAGTCTTAAGGAGTCGAAGGCATATACGGACGTTATGTATGCGGGTTCGGTCGCGCTCGTTATCGGAAATGAAGGCAGCGGAATTTCCGATGATGTGCTGGCGCTTACCGATCAGAATGTCATCATTCCGATTCATGGTCGCGCCGAATCGCTGAATGCGGCAATTGCAGGGTCGGTCTTAATGTATGAGGCAATAAGGCAGCGGATAAAATAAGTCCGCTGCCTTATGTAACGTCTGGCTGATTTTTATTCGCTTTTCCCTGTTGGTTCTTCATATCCTGGCGCATGTTCTGCCATTGATCGCGGGCTGCACGAACCATCTGTGGCTCATTTACTTTTAGCGGATGTTCGATGACTTTAGAAAAGAAGCGAAGTGCTTGATTGTAGTCGCCAAGCTGCCGGTGTAGCTCGCCGATAAGGTAAATCAGTTTGATTTCGGACATGCCAGCACGCATATAGTCCCCTTCCTGGTAAGACGCTTCATATTCACCCAGTGCAAGCGTAAGAAATCTGCGTTCTTCCGGCTCTTTTTTCTGATAACGATACAGCCAGGCAAGGCGCAAGCATAGACCAGCCATAACGCAGTGCGGCTCCCGGCGAATACTGGCTGCGAAAATTGCTAATTTATAGGTGGCAACTGCTTCCGGGATCGTACGGATGCCGGTATAGTCTTTTTGTGTCCAGTTAGCCGTGATTTTTTCTTCGGTGAGTTGCTGAAGCTGTGGCGGTACTTCCTTGCGGAATTGATTGTTAAAGGAATAGCCACAGAGGGGACAGACGACAATATGATAGAGGATGGGATTTTCGGATTGATCGTCATAATGTTCGCAAAAATCAGGATCGCGCTTAAATGGGTGGCTTCGGCGCAATCGCGTTTTTTTACTTGTAAAGTGATGTTCGCAATGGGCACAGATGAACTTCTTATCATAGAGGATGGTATCTAATCGACTCATGCGCTTCTCCTTTTGTAGTATTTAGGGATTAAGTAAAATTGACCTATCGTTAGTATAGGTTATAATTCATTGCAAAGATAGGAAAAAATGCATAAGGATAAAGTAAAACTTCCATCAGCAAATGTTTTCTTCATCCTTAGCTCATGGTTAGCTGCCCGTTGGACAGGGATAAATTTTTATACGCTTGCATATTTTTTACATATACTATATAATTTATTTTTAAATGATATGACTTAAATAAAGTGATACCATATGCATAGTAAAAAGGCATGGACGGAGACAAGTACGTGGAATGAACGCTCCCAGGGAGAGAATGCCGTGACTGAAAGCATTCTTGAGACGGTTTTTCCGCCGAATTCACTCCTGAGCCGACCCCTGAACGTTACAGTAAGGGGCACCGGAATTATTTCCGTTATCAATGAGCAAGATGAGGGTGGGTTCGTCCGCTCTCGAACAAGGGTGGTACCGCGACCTCTCGCCCCTTACCGGGTGGGAGGTCTTTTTATTTTTTTAGAAAGTTAAAGGAGGTTTATACAGTGCGCGAAAGATTGGAAGCATTGAAAGCGGAAGCGCTTGAAGAATTGGAGCAAATCGGGCAGACTGCAGAAGTACAGGAGCTGCGCGTAAAATATCTTGGCAAAAAAGGTCTTCTGACCGAAATTCTGCGTGGCATGGGCAAGTTGTCCGCGGAAGAGCGCCCGGTTATCGGACAGCTGGGCAATGAAGTACGTTCAGCAATCGAAAGTAAGCTCGAAGAGAAGAAAGAAGCCGCTGAGCGTGCGGAAATCGAAGCCAAGCTAGCAAGTGAGTCGATCGATGTAACGCTGCCGGGTCGCTCGGTGCATATAGGAAATCGCCATCCGCTTACATTGGTGACAGAACAGATTGAAGATATTTTCTTAGGTATGGGTTTCACGGTGGCGGAAGGACCGGAAATTGAGACAGATTATTATAATTTCGAAACGTTGAATTTGCCAAAGAATCATCCGGCCCGTGATATGCAGGATTCATTCTATATAACGGAAGATATTCTACTTCGTACCCATACGTCACCTGTACAAGTACGTACAATGGAGAAGATGAAAGGGGAAGTGCCGGTAAAAGTTATTTGTCCGGGCCGCGTGTATCGCCGTGATAATGACGATGCCACTCACTCTCATGTTTTTAACCAAGTAGAGGGCTTGATGGTAGGCGAGAATATACGCATGAGCGATTTGAAAGGTGTACTGTTGAATTTTGCCCGTCAAATGTTCGGGGAAGGTACGGAAATTCGTCTGCGCCCAAGCTTTTTCCCATTCACTGAGCCGAGTGCAGAAGTTGACGTATCCTGTAGTATGTGTGGGGGCAAAGGCTGTCGGGTGTGCAAGCATACAGGCTGGCTCGAAATTCTGGGCTCAGGTATGGTGCATCCGCGTGTGTTGGAGATGGCAGGGTATGATCCGGAGAAGTATACAGGATTTGCATTTGGAATGGGGATCGATCGAATTGCCATGTTGAAGTACGGCATTGATGATATCCGACATTTCTACATGAATGATGTGCGTTTCCTAAAGCAGTTTAACCGGGTATAAAGGAGGATGGAAGACAATGAAAGTTTCATATAATTGGTTGGCGCAATATGTGGACGTATCCGGCATTACTCCGGAAGAGCTCGCGGAGAAGCTAACGCGTAGCGGCGTGGAAGTCGATGCGGTAGAACATTTGAATAAAGGTGTTACTGACGTTGTCGTAGGGTATGTAACGAAGAAAGAGAAGCACCCGGATGCCGACAAGTTGAATGTATGTCAGGTGGATGTTGGCGGCGAAGAGTTGCTGCAGATTGTCTGTGGAGCAAAAAATGTTGAAGCCGGACAAAAAGTACCTGTGGCGGTCGTCGGAGCCAAGCTTCCAGGTGATTTCAAAATCAAAAAAGCGAAGCTACGTGGCGTAGCATCTAATGGAATGATTTGCTCAGCGAAAGAACTGGGGATTAATGACAAGCTGATGCCGAAAGAAATTCAGGAGGGCATCCTCGTACTGCCGGAAGACTTGGAGGTAGGCCAACCGATTCAGCCGATACTTGGCCTTGATGATGTTGTACTCGAACTAGGGTTAACACCAAATCGTTCAGATTGTCTAAGCATGATGGGTGTGGCATATGAAGTGGCCGCGATTCTGGACAGAGATGTAAAATTACCAGAAGGAAACGTGCCGGAGAACGGGCCATCTATCGAAGGAAAAGTGGAGGTAAATATTGAAGCACCAGAGCATTGCCACCGCTATATGGCGCGCATGATTTCAGGTATAAAGCTTGCACCTTCGCCGCTTTGGATGCAGAATCGTCTGATGGCAGCGGGTGTACGTCCAATAAATAATGTAGTCGACATTACGAATTATGTCATGCTTGAGACTGGGCAACCGTTACATGCATTCGATTACGCCAAAGTAGATAATGGGCACATTGTTGTGCGTCTTGCTAAATCCGGTGAAACAATAGTAACGCTAGATGATGCGGAACGTACGCTAGATGAAGAGATGCTACTCATTACAGACGGCACCAAAGCGATCGGTGTTGCAGGAGTAATGGGCGGCGCTAACTCCGAAGTAACGGGGGCGACCGATACAATTCTTCTAGAATCGGCGCACTTTGCCGGTTCGTCCATCCGCAAAACGGCACGAAAGCTGGGACTGCGTTCCGAAGCGAGTCTGCGGTTTGAAAAAGAAGTAAATCCGCAAGCTGTGGAACAGGCGCTTGACCGCGCAGCGGCATTAATAGCAGAGCTAGCGAATGGTCAGGTATCGCAAGGCAAAGCCGATCAAGCGCTTTCCATTCCGAAAGAAAAACAAGTCGATCTTCATCTTTCTCGCCTGAATGGCTTGCTTGGTACAGACTTGCAGCTTAAAGACGCGACGACCATTCTAGAACGGTTAAAGTTCACTTACGTGACAGAGGGTGAAACATTGAAGGTGACTGTGCCAACGCGCCGTCAGGATATTACACGTGAAGTGGATGTAATCGAGGAAGTAGCCCGTCTTTACGGCTACGATCATATTCCAACGACTATGCCATATGGCGATAATACACAGGGAATGCTTACTCGTGAGCAAATGCTGCGCCGGACGATTCGCCAGGTGCTGAATGGAGCGGGATTGGATGAGGTGAGCGCCTACTCATTCACGCACCCTGATATCGCCCACGACCTCGCTACGGTATACCGGGAAACAAAGCCAATTCCGTTGGCGATGCCAATGAGCGAAGAGCGAAGCGTGCTTAGGGTAAATCTATTGCCTCATCTGCTTGAAACCGCCGCGTATAACAATAACCGTAAAGAGCGTGATCTTGCTTTGTTTGAGATAGGCAAGGTGTTCTTAAGCGATGAGGAGACATTAAGTAAGCTGCCGGAAGAGCATCTGACGCTTGGCGGTCTGTTGACCGGCAACTGGGTGGGACCACATTGGCAGCAAAAAGCCGAGCCGGTGGACTTCTATTTAGTGAAAGGTATTCTCGATGTATTATTGAACCGTCTGGGTATTACCGGTATTGAATACCGTCCGGCTAAAGACATTAAAGGGATGCATCCTGGAAGGACGGCACAAGTTATATTGCAGGGAAAAGGAGCCGGTTATGTAGGGCAAGTTCATCCGGCTACCCAGCAAAAATACGATGTAGATGAGACGTATGTATTCCAATTGGATGCTGATCTGCTGATTGAATTGGCAACGATGCATCAAGGCATGATTCCGCTGCCGAAATATCCGGCTATTAGTCGTGATATTGCAGTTGTAGTCGACCGGGGAATAAGTGCGGGAGATCTACAGAAGGTTATCGAAACTTCCGCGGGAGAGTGGCTGGAATCAGTACGGATTTTCGACGTATATGTGGATGATAGGCTAGGTGAGAATAAGAAGAGTGTTGCCTTATCTTGCACATACCGTGATCCGGAACGTACGCTAACTGATGAAGAAGTACAAGCAGCCCACAGTAAAGTTGTGGAAACGCTGGCCGCCGAGTGCGGAGCCGAACTGCGTGGCTGATCGCGTATAGAAAGGAGGGGATGCTTGAATGCGTCTCCTCCTTTTTTCTATGGATAAGTGGGTTTTTCTTATGTCTTTGGATTTGTGTTGCCTTTTCATTTTCACTGCTTTCTTTATTTGTGGTATTGTGTAGAATATAGTTATGTACAAGGACGTGAGGAGGACGTAGTGTGTCAGGACAGAACAAAGAACGAGTTGTCGTTGAAATATATGGACAGTACTATACCATGAAAGGGGATAGCAGTTCTTCTCATATGCGTATGATCGCCGGGTATGTGGACGATAAAATGCGCCAGATTGCTGCGGCGAATCCCCGTCTGGATACGAATAAATTGGCGGTGCTTGCCGCATTGAACATGGCTGATGAATACTTTCGGTTGCGTATGGAATATGAAGAACTGATTAAGCTATTGGAGGAAACTGCACAAGAAGCGGAAGAAGAAGAGATGGAAGAAGGAAGCGGAACAGATAAGGAGTAAGGGGCAACATGAATATTCTTGATATTATCGTTCTTATATTATTAGCAGTAAGCGTATGGCGAGGATACAGAACGGGACTGGTCGCGCAATTGGTGCGTGTCGCCAGCTTTATCGTTTCGTTTGTGGTAGCGTTTATGTATTACCGCCCGGTAGCGGCTACGCTTGCAGAATGGATTCCGATATCCAGTACGGAGACGAGTGGATCGTTTGGGGCTGTCGCAGGATTTCCGTTTATGCAGCAGGCGCTGTATAATATTGCTGCGTTTGTTTTGCTGGCTTTTGCTGCAGGTCTTGCGGTTCGTCTGGTGGGTGGATTTTTGGACGGTGTTACAAAGCTGCCCGGATTGTCGATTGTGAATCGAATTGCGGGTGCATTAATCAGTGTGGTGAAGAATGGGCTGATTTTATTTTTGATTCTGGCTGTTGCATCGCTGCTGCCTATAGCAGCGATGGAGAAAACACTTAATGAATCGTTCTTTGCTTCATATTCTACTACGTATTCCTCTGAGTTACTTCAATGGGTAAAAGAAATGATAGAAAATCCGTTATCGCCTACGAATGGAAATTCTAATTCGTTATAGTGGATAATTTGAAGAGTCGCCACGCAATAGACGTGGCGACTCTTTATTTTACTTTCACGGAGCGTGCCTTTATCCAATATTTACTGAGTTGCTCGAATGCGTGCAATTGACTCTTGTATATCTCGCTGATTTCCAGCTTTTTGCGTAGAATATGCATTTCAAGCACTTCATCCACTGTTATATCAAATACGTATAGATGCTCCTTGACCAAGTTATGCATGACTTCTGATACGGCTTTATGTTCAGGGTGCCCGTATTCTCCCTGCAGATTGTGAGTAACAATTTTTTTGTAGGAGCGTTCACCAAGTGCCCGTAGGAGGTCCTGCTCCAGGTTGGGACGGTTGACATGCTCTGTCCAGGCATCTTTGTAGGACCAGATCTCATATTCGGCGTTAAATGCTTCCATCGCTCGGGCAAATTCCTTGGAGCGGACAGGATTATCACCGTCTGTGATGCAGATGACCTTCCAACCTTCTTCCTGTATCAGTTCGTCTCCGCCAAACATCGTCTCGTCATCTGGATGAGCTACAACCATAAGCTTGTTGATTTCCATTCCGATCAAACTCCTTTTATTACATAATGTCGTAGTGTGGTGTTGATATTCCTTACCCCCTTTGTGAGAAAGAACAAACAAGCATGATTATCTGGTGTCAGGTTGAGGTAGAAGGCGTATGAGTAAAAATAATGAGAAATGAAATGGAGGATAAAGGCTTGGAACGTATCGACATCAGACACCTTGAAAACCGCAATGAATTGAACGAAGTATATGATGTATGGACGGCAGCATTTCCAGAAGAGTTGAGTTTTTTCGTGGGGCGGCTGAAGGCAGAAACTGAATATGAGTCCCAGACAACCTGGATAGCGACCGTAGAGGGAAAGGTGGCCGCAGCCGTGCAAATTTTCCCTTTCTGCATGTGGTACAAGGGGATTGAGCTTGCGGTGGGAGGCATTGGTAATGTAGCAACCCATCCGGAGTACAGAGGGCGTGGATTGACACATCGAATTCTGCTTCGTCAGCTTGACTGGATGAAGGAACAAGAGTATGATATTTCCTTTCTTTTTACAGGTATTCCGGGGTTTTACGAAAAGATGGGATGGAAAATCGTCCGGGAAGCAGAGCATACGATAAGAAAGGAGGAAGGGAGCAGGCTCAAAATTGAAGACGAGGAATGGCAGATTGTGCCGTTCTCTTTCGATGATATAAGGGCGATGCGCACTATATATGAAACGTATAGCCAACAATATGCAGGAGCCCGCATTCGCCATGAAGAATATTGGAGAAGAGGGATAGGTGGCCAGATAGAAAAAGCGCTCTCTTGCCTGATTGCTAAACGAAACGGTCGAACTGTCGCTTATGTTTTGTATAGCGTAGAAAACAGTGCCATATTCATTCAGGAGCTATGCCATAGTATAGATGGGAAGGATGCAGTATCTGTACTCGTTCAGGAGATATATGCCCGTCATCCCGAAGCAGAGAAAATGAAATTTAAGCTGCCTGAAGGCTCTGATACGTTTCAACAGCTCAAAGTATTTGGGGCACGGACTTCATATAAGGAGGAAGCGATGTGGCGGGCAGTGAACCATGCGTCATTATCACAAAAATTAGGTGGAATAGAGCCTTATTTTACACCTGAAAATTTTCTGTTCTGGGAAGCCGACAAGTTCTAAACTTGACGGCTTTTTTCATTCCAGGTTTGGGCATGCTGTTCCACCAGTTTGAGGAATTCCTGCAAAGCAGGTGAAAGCCACTTTTTTTTATGATACGCCATCTGGGTAGCGACACGGCACGGTTCGTCATTCCACTGTAATGCCCGGAGTTTGCCTTCCGCAATTTCTTTTTCTACTGTGATGAGAGGAAGAAAGGAGAGTCCGAGACCGGACATGACGCAGTTTTTAATTGCTTCGATGCTCCAGAATTCTAAATCTGTACCGGGGAAGACCCCAAAGCTGCTCAGATATTTCTCAAATAAAGTACGGTAGCTGCACCCGGGTTCGGTATGAAGCATTGTTTCTTCCTGTATATCTGCCGCTGTGATGGCAGGAAGCAGGGCAAGCGGATGGTCTGGCGGAGCGATAATCGCCATTTTCTCCATAACAAGTGTTTCGATATGCAAATCATGTTCTTGAGTTTCCGGTTCTAGAAGAAATACCACATCTAGCTCCCCACTGCGTGCAAAGCTGCGCAATTCCCAGCATACGCCAGGCCGGAGGATAATTTTTACATGTGGATATCGACGAGTATATTCGCGAATAATTGCCGGCAAGCGGAAAGCCGCAAGCGATTCGGGTGCACCGATGGTGATTGTTCCAGCCGGAATATTGTCCATGGTAAGTTCCTGGATAGCAGCATCGTGCAATTCAAACATTCGCAGGGCATATGGCAACAATTTTTCACCAGCTGCGGTCAGAATTACTTTTTTGCCCAGGCGGTCAAATAGCTTCGTTCCCAACTCTTCCTCTAGCGCTTGAATCTGTGCGGTTACGCTGGATTGAGCGTAGGAGAGAGTTTCTGCCGCCTTTGTAAAGCCTTTAACCTCTGCTACAACCTTAAACGTGTAAAGATGTCGTAGTTCCATTCCTTTCACCTCCTATCGGATTTTATGATGGTTTCTATCACTTCTATCCGTTTTACTGATGAAAATATTATCTGCTACGATCAAATCAAACGCAAGAAGAATATTGTAAAAGGGGATTTGGAGAGATGGAAGCAAAGGGAAACATAAAAAAGTCAATCGGCCTGCCGCAGGCAGTCGCACTCTATATAGGAGCTGTGCTCGGTTCCGGTGTGCTGCTTGTGCCCGGGCTTGCGGCGGAAATTGCAGGGCCGGCTTCACTGCTGGCCTGGGGTCTAATGACATTGCTTGTTCTTCCAATGGCACTTGTAATGGGTCTTCTTTCCGCCCGGTTTCCGAACGCGGGTGGAGTCGCATATTTCGTATCACGAGCGTTTAATGCAGGAGCCGGAGGATTGATTGGTTGGTTTTTTCTTATGTCGGTACCGATCGGGGCTCCGGTAGCCGCATTAACAGGTGCTGGCTATATGACAGTCGCGTTTGGACTTGGGGAAGAGGCAAAAGTAGGTATTGCTGCGCTCATGCTTGCTGTAAGTTTGTTTATTAACTATTTCGGTATGAAAGTGGCAGGAAAAATCCAGGTCGCGGTCGTGCTGGCGATTCTCTTGGTGCTTATACTTGCAGGAGTAGGGGCAATACCCGATATTCAGGCGGTGAATTTTACACCATTTCTGCCGCATGGCTGGCTAAGTGTAGGGCAGGCAACTGCAATTCTTTTCTGGTGCTTTATCGGCTGGGAGGCTGTCTCTCATATGTCGGAAGAATTTGTTGACCCGCAGCGCGAAGCGATCAAAGGCGTAGTCATTGCAGCAGTGGTGGTAGGTATGCTATATTTTCTGACTGCGCTGGCTACGGTCGGTACGCATAGCTACGGAGCGTCTACTTCGACAGCTTCGCTTGTGCTGGTGGTGGAACGTCTACTCGGTTCAGGTGGAGCGCTGGCGATTGGGGTCACGGGCCTTTTTATTTGTACAGCGACCATCATTGCATATGTCGGTGCGGCTTCTCGATTGGCCTACTCTCTTGCGAATGAAGGAAGGGCACCACAGGTATTGAGTAGAGTCTCCAAACGATACGGAACACCCGTGGGGGGACTTGCCTTTCTTACGGCATGCTTTGCATTCATTCTTGTGTTATATGGCACAGGCATTGTTTCGCTTACTACCTTGATTCAATTGCCGAACGCAACCTTTATTTTAACGTATCTGGGCGGTTGTGCGGCAGGTATTCGGCTTTTAAGGGAAAGCAGATTAGGAATGGCTATTAGCCGGGTTTCCTTTTTTCTTACATTGTTGATTTTTCCATTTGTCGGATGGTCTGTGCTGTATCCGCTGGTCATTGCCTTTGTCTACTTTCTTATACAGCGGTACGGAAAGAACACTGAAGCGGAAAGTATGCTGATAAAGTCATAGCACAGGTGCATGACGGGAATTCTCCTCTGCTTGCTTGAGATGGTATAATAGCAAAGGGCCATATATATTATGTCTGACATTGAGCCCACGAAAGAATATGTATTTATCAAGTTAGAGTATATGCACAGAGAGGAGATTTTTCTTGGAAGCACGCACGTTTATAACGCTTGAATTCAATAAAGTAATCGAACAGCTTTCAGCATATGCCTCTTCCTCGCTAGGAAGAGAAAAAATAGAAGCACTTACTCCTTCCACAGAATATGAGGAGGTGCAGCGCCGTCAACAAGCTACCTATGAAGGAAGTACCGTACTTAGATTACGCGGTAGCGCACCGCTGGGTGGCATTCGGGATATTCGCCCGGCGTGTAAGCGGGCGAGCATGGGTGGCATGCTGAATCCGACGGAGCTGTTGGACATCGCTTCTACCCTATATGGAGGGGGCCGATTGAAAACATTCATCGCTTCCCTTGTTGAACAGACCTCCCTTCCTTTACTCGAAGAACTACTGGGGCAGGTTGAGCGGCTGCAAGGTTTGGAGAACGAGGTGAACCGTGCAATTGACGAGAATGGGGTAGTGGTCGATTCGGCGAGCTCTACGCTTTCACAGATACGCAGCCAGATTCGCGGAGCCGAGAAGCGTGTCCGCGAACGGCTTGAGCAAATGACTCGTAACAGCAATACACAGAAAATGCTACAGGACCCGATTGTTACCATTCGTAACGACAGGTTTGTTATTCCTGTTAAACAAGAATACCGTCATGTGTTTGGAGGCATTGTCCATGATCAGTCGGCATCTGGCGCTACGCTGTTCATCGAGCCGCAGGTTGTGGTGAATATTAGTAATGACTTGCGCGAATTGAAGCTGAAGGAAGAAAGGGAAGTAGAGAAAATCTTACATGCGCTTACAGCTCAGGTGGCAGAAGTCGTAGATGTATTGCTTCACAATGTAGCTTGTCTGGCAGAGGCCGACTTCATTTTTGCCAAGGCAGCATATGCGCATGCATTGAAAGCTACACAACCCGCTATCAATAATGACGGCTATCTTCGTATTAAAAAAGGTCGTCATCCGTTAATTCCTGCGGCCCAGGTTGTGCCGATCGATGTAGAGCTTGGCAAGGAATATACAGCGATTGTCGTGACTGGACCAAACACTGGCGGGAAAACCGTCTCGTTAAAAACAGTTGGACTTTTCTCGCTTATGGCGATGTCAGGCCTGCATATTCCGGCCGAGGATGGCTCGGAGATGACTATTTTTGAAAGCATCTACGCCGATATTGGCGATGAACAGAGCATCGAACAGAGCCTAAGTACATTCTCCAGTCATATGACTAACATTTCTAACATTCTTCAGCATGTGAATCATCGCAGCCTCATCCTGTTTGATGAATTAGGAGCGGGGACCGACCCGACCGAAGGAGCGGCTCTTGCGATGTCGATTATCGATTACGTACATGAGCGTGGTGCCCGTCTCATCGCAACGACTCACTATAGTGAATTGAAGGCGTATGCCTATGAGCGTTCTCGCATGATTAACGCAAGTGTAGAATTCGATGAGGTTACTTTGCGCCCGACGTACCGCTTACTGGTCGGTATTCCCGGTCGCTCAAATGCATTTGCTATCGCGGCGCGGCTGGGGCTGCCGGAGAAAGTTCTGGATCAGGCGCGTAACTTCGTTAAAACTGAGGAATCCGAAATTGACACGATGATTGCGTCGCTTGAGGAAAACCAGCGCAAAGCAGAGACAGAACGCCGTGAAGTCGAGCGTTTACGAGGAGAGCTGGAGCAGACACGCCGGGAGCTGGAAAGTGAGCTGTCTGGCCTGGATGAAAGAAAAGATAGGCTATACCAGCAGGCGGAAGAAGAAGCGCGTACGGCTGTGGAAAAAGCGCGGAAGGAAGCAGAGATGATTATTGCCGATCTTCGGCAAATTGCCAGGGAAGAGCGTGCTGGCATTAAGGACCACAAACTAATCGAAGCCCGCAAGCGCCTGGAAGAGGCAACTCCTTCCTTACGCAAAAAGAAAAAACCGAAGAAAAGTAATGTACCATTGAATCAGCAGCCGCTTGAGGTAGGAGACGAGGTGCGGGTGCTATCATTTAACCAGAAAGGCGAGATTGTAGGAAGGGTCAGCGATAAAGAATTCCAAGTCCAAATTGGTATCGTTAAGATGAATGTGAAAGCGGATAACTTGGAGAAGCTGAAGGCAGCCAAACCGCAGGTAACACAGAATATTACCAAAATCCGTTCGACGCGTGATCCGGTGCGTATAGAGCTGGATGTGCGCGGCAATACGGTAGAGGATGCTATTATCCAAATTGACAAATATCTTGATGAAGCACTTCTCGACGGATTGAATCAGGTCTCGGTTATTCACGGAAAAGGAACCGGCGCACTTGGCCTTGGCATTCAGAAATATTTGCGCGGCCATCGTCTGGTCAAATCGTTCCGTTGGGGCGGTCAGGGCGAAGGCGGATTGGGTGCCACCATCGTGGAATTAAAATAAGCATATGATAAACAATGAAACCGATCCGATGTTTTTACGTATACAACATAAACATCGGCTGCTTATACCTGATTGACGATGGAGGAGGGAGCGGGTTGGTTTTTTTAAAGAATCCGTATGTGTTAACGGCAGCTCACTTTGCGGCTGCGTTGCTTGCGGTTATCATTTTCCTGGCTATATTTGAGATAGTTACACAGTACAAAGATTGGGAAGAGATTAAGCGTGGGAATGTTTCCGTCGCCATGGCAACGGGCGGGAAGATATTTGGCATTTGTAATATTATCCGTTATTCTATTCAACATAACGACGGCATCGGCCATACGCTTTTATGGAGCTCGTATGGTTTCTTACTACTGCTTATCGCTTATTTTGTCTTTGAATTTTTAACACCGATGTTTAAGGTAGATGAAGAAATCGCTGCGGATAACCGCGCTGTTGGCCTACTATCCATGGTTATCTCCATTGCCATGTCTTATGTCATTGGCGCAAGCATTATCTAGAGCTGCCGGATTGCTACATAAAAAACGGTAGTGTATAATGACAGGAGCGTCCGAGGCATGCCAAGGGCGGTAGGGAGGGAAGTCGGGATGTTGGACAGATTGGTGAAAATCTTGGCGACACTGGCTGTGCTTTTTATTTTTGGTGGCATTTTATACTTTGCTTTCCGATAATGAATAGGAAAAACGAAGAGCGAGGCATAACAATCGCTCTTTTCTTATGTTTGTGCTAAAATAATTACGTTTATATATGTGGATTTGAACCGAGAGGTCGGAGGAGATTGTCATGGAAAATTCGTTGAATATTGCCGTCATTGGTTTAGGCTTTATCGGCCTGCCCTTGTCATTAAGCTATGCCCGCAAAGGGGCGAACGTAGTAGGAATCGATGTAAGCGAAACGCTTGTGAAAGAAATCAACGAGGGTAAATCCCACCACCTGGAATATTTTGAAGGCAAGTCGCTTGCACAAATACTTCAAGAACAAATCGCGGCTGGACGCTTTACGGCAACGAGTAGTTATGAGGATGCGGCCACTAGCGTCGATAATTATATCATCACGGTAGGCATTCCGGTAAAAGACGGTGACCCAGAAATGCGTTACCTAACTAGCGCCTGTGAAACGCTGGCAGGTGTATTAAAAAAAGGGGATACGATTATCCTGCGAAGCACGGTAATCCCCGGCACGACGGAGGAACTCGTAAGACCGCTGCTTGAGAAGAGCGGACTTGTGGCAGGAGAGGATTTCTATCTTGCCTACGCCTCTGAGAGAATCGCAGAAGGCCGGGCATTTGAAGAGTTTATTCACATGCCGCTCGCGCTTGGTGGGATTAATGAAGCAAGTGCAAGACGTGCAAAAGATGTACTTGCATTCGTTACGGAGGCGGAAGTGACCATTTCCGATATTAAAGTCGTAGAGACATCTAAAGTTATTGAAAACGTACAGCGTGATGTAAATATCGCTATGGTACAGCAATTCGCCCGCTTTGCTGAAAAAGCGGGTATTGATACGTTTGAACTTATCCGTGTTGCTAATACGCACACACGCGTCAATTTGCTGACCCCGGGACCTGGTGTTGGCGGTTATTGTTTGCCGAACGCGTTATATTATTTGTTACCGAAAGCGAAAGAATTGGGTGTAGACCTCCATCTATTGGAGACGGCGCGGCAGATTAATGACAGTGTACCGAAAGTGCTTGTGCAGATGGCAGAAGCAGAGCTGAACAAACAGGGGAAGACAATCGGCGACAGCAAAGTTGCCGTACTTGGGCTTGCGATGAAAGATTTCTCGAATGATGACCGCATCAGCCCGCCTCACCATCTTGTGCAGCTTCTCCGGGAAACTGGAGCTACAGTAGCTGCGTACGATCCGGCTGTGCCGAGCACATACGAGTATAAGGTTTCCAGCTTGCAGGAGGCTGTGAAAGATGCGGATGCGCTCATCTATGTTACTGTACAGGAAGAATTCCTGGAGATTGACTGGAACCAGACAGTTGCCCAGATGAAAGGCACGCCGGTCATTTTGGACGGCAAAAACCGTGTGCCGCGCAGCGTAGAGGAAAAAGCGGTACTCGTCCGCATCTAAAAAGGTAAACATAATAGAAATCGAGAAAACGAGACGGCGCAGTCCGCATAGCTCTTTTCCTTTGGGGAGAGAGGAGCGGACTCGCGTCTCGTTTTGCTTATAAGACGAAAGGATGTCGTGAAGGATGAAGGCGAATAAAAAAGTGCTGCTGGTGGCGTATTTGTTTCCGCCAATTGGGGGCGGTGGCGTGCCGCGCGCACTGAAAATGGCCCGATACCTGGCGGAAGATGGCTGGGAAGTGCACGTATTAACTGTAGAGCATACATACCATGCCACGAAAGATGATTCGCTTCTACGTCAGCTCCCTGCCAATGTTATCATACACCGCGCCAGGGAATTTAATTTAGTACAGACAATGCGTCCGACGCAAAAAGAGCCACCTAAGCAACAAGAAGGCTCTCAGCAGGGCAAAGCGGTACAGCCGCAGGGCGGATTAAAGCAGGCGGTTAGACAGCGGATTGTACCGCTGTTGAAAAAAGCGAAGAATACATTAATGATTCCAGACGATATGATCGGATGGCTGCCCGCTGCATCCAAGCTGGGAGAAGAAATTGTTAAAAAGCATGAGATTCCTATCCTATTTTCCACATCGGGACCGTACACGAACCATCTGGTAGCCCGCCGTATTAAGCGAAAAACGGGCATTTCATGGATTGCCGATTTCCGTGATCCGTGGACGCAGAATATGCACCGCTCAGGTGTGGCTTGGCGAGAGGCTTGGGAAGAGCGGATGGAGCGCAGCGTGATGGCAGAATCGGATGCGATAACAACAGTTACATATGGATTCGCCGAGAACTTTACACAAAAGTTCGGAAAGGAAATCAAGCGGATTGAAGTCATTCATAACGGTTTCGACCCTGAAGATTACAAGAATATCACAGAGCCTGCGGAAGACGGGAAGTTTACGCTCGCGTATCCGGGGATTTTCTATAAAGAGCGCAATCCCCGGTTGCTACTGCAGTCAGTGGCCGAGCTAATCGAGGAAGGAAAGATAGCGCGCGACCGTATCTTACTTCGTTTTGCTGGTGTGTTCGATTATCCGGGCTACAGTGATAACATCGATTGTGTAAGGCGCCTCGGATTGGAGGATGTGGTCGAGATTATGGGGAATCTTCCTCATAAGGACGCACTTGTAATGATGAAGGGGGCAGACGTACTGATGCTTATTGGGGATACGGCGCCTGGCTCCGGCGTTTATATTCCAGGTAAACTGTATGAATATATGGCGATCGGCCATCCGATTCTGGCGCTATCCGTAGAAGGGGAGTCCACCAAGATTATTCGTACGTTTAACCTTGGTGAAGTAGTGGACCCGTTGAACAAAGAAGAGATTAAGCAAGCTTTTCACGATATGTATGAACAGTGGAAAGATAATCCCGCAAGTCAGGCGGACCGTGCGGGAGAGATTCTGCAGCGTGCAGCAGACGGCGATTTGGCCATCTACAATCGTCAGAAGCAGGCTCAAATGCTGGGTCAATTGATGGAAGAGCTGCTTACGACAACCCGATAATCAACTGGACTGCCATATAGCAGGCAACGATCCAGATGAGCAGTGCAGATATGCGGTTAATGGCTTTCATCCAGCGTCCTGACGGGTCCAGCGTTCCAAGCGCACGGCCTGCGAGAGCAAGCCCAAAGAACCACAGATAGGAGATAAGAATGCAGGAGATGGTGAACGACCATTTTTCTCCTCCGCTGTAGGTGAGTGAGCTTGTGCCAATAACACCGATCGTATCGAGAATAGCATCGTTTTTAGCCAGGCGAACGTAAGTACAACGAGTGAGACACCGAGTACCGCCAACGCGATGAGAAGGGTATCGCATAGTGATGTTCCTATCTATGAACAGAGCGGCGCATATATAAAGGGGAGAATTGCATATGGAGAATGGGCCGTCGGGTATAAGCTTCCAACGGAACGTACATTTGCAAAGCAGCTTGGCGTAAATCGAGGCACAGTTGCCGCCGCATTTGCTGAATTAGCCGCGGAAGGGTTAATTGAAGGACGGAGGGAGCGGAATGGAAAATGCTGAAGGGTGGCTTTTACATCTGGCTACGACTACTTTCCGACGTTTCTCTTCCAAGGCTGTTTGATGAAGCGTTGCGGCATGGCATCCTTCTTAATCCAGGAACGATTAAGGCGGGTGCCAAGCTACAGCGCAGGCACCCGCCAAGTTTTCTTTATCCTGCGGAGTGTGTAGAAAAAGGACGAGCGACAACGCCCGCGAGTTTTTTTCTTATAGTAAGATTTCTAACAGTTTTTCTATATACTGCTCTTGTTCCTTCTTATACTGCTGCAAGTCCTCTGGCGGTGCATAGAGCACTTCCCGGCACGCCTTCGTGAAATCTTCCGCATCCCGGTTCGCGAACGTTACAACCCCGTTAGGTCGTTTCACCACATCGCTGGACACGGTCGGCGTTCCAAAATAGAGCGCTTCCCGAATCGATACGGCATCCCCGTCACTGACCGTAGGCCGGACGAACAGTGCGGCTTTCTGAATGAGTGGATAGAATGGAATCTTCTCATACACAAGCAAGAACCTCTCTTCCAGCCCGTGTGCCGCAATCCGCTCCTCATAGCGTTCCAGCAAGTCTTGATCAACCACATGAGTGATACAGTATACGAATCCGAGTTGTTTATTTTCCCGAGCCAGCTTGCTGAACATATCAATACATAAATCCAGACCGTACAATTCATCTCCATTGTACAGGTTGCCTACACCGCCATTTGCTACAATTACGTGAGAATACCGGTCGAATACTTCAAGAATATAAGCAGGAATCCGTTTTATGTCGGTTTCCATATCGACTGTTGGCGGAATGAATGCGGGAATAACAGAAATTTTACGTTCAGGAATGCGCAGCTCCAGCAGCTTTTCTTTGATCTCGTCGCTCACAGCTACAAAGTGGTCTGAAAGCAGACCGGTGAGATAGACCATTATTCGCTGTGCAAGCCCCAGCTGTTCGCTGTCGTTGCGCAGGCTGTGTACTGTGTGAACAACTTTCTTCCCCTTCAATTTAAGCAGAGACAATGTAAAACGCATTTGCCAGCGAAGAAAGTGGTTATGAATAATATCTTCGTTTTTTTGCCATATATATTTCCATGACCACTTCTCGATTTCCGGAATCGGCACGACAGCCCGATTCTTTTCTCCGCCCTCTCCATTGCCGTCATAGATAATAAAGGGGACTTGTTTCTGTTCTAGACGGTCGCATAAACGTTCCACATGAACAGAAATCCCCCCGGCTGGGGGGGGATAGACGCCGATTTCAGCTACGGATTTCGTTTTTCTCATTCTTGTACTTGCTCCTTCCTTGCACGGGCCAGGTTATAGACGACAGACAGAATAGCAAGCAGAATCCAGAACATAAAGTCTACTCGATATTGGTGCCATACATCTTCAAACATTCCGGCACTGGCAATTGCAATCAAGGATCCGATGCCAGCTTTGGCCATATAGGAGAGCAGTTTGTCTTTTTTATCGTTCATGAATAAGCTAACGATAGCTGTACGCAGGCTTTGATAGAACATGTACAACAGCAGCAAAATAGCCAGAATTCCGCCTGTTACGAAGTTCATCAGATAAATATTATGGAAATGGTTAATGCGTACACCGGGCATCATATAATCAGTGTATACTTTTTTGAATGTCGTCAAATCCGAACCGATTCCTGTTACCCAGAAATCGCGAATCATGGCAAATGCGGATGGCCACATTTCCAGGCGGTATGCGCTGGAAGAATCGGTCTGCGGACTGAAGATAGATAGAATTCGGGTCATAATCGTATCTGGCAGGAAATTCACGCTGACGGCTGCCACGATAAGTCCAACGACAAGCAAGCGGCGACTGATCATCGTTGCCAGTATGCCCAATCCTAAGAACAGGGCTACCCATCCGCTACGGGAGAATGTGAGTACAACCGCAAGCGAAATAAGGGCGAATTGTAATGCGAACAGCACACGGTTGCCAAGTGATTTTGAATAGAAAATCAAGGCGAAATTCAATGGCAGAATCATAATTAAATATTGAACGAACAAGTTCGGATTCTCAAATGTAGCAAAAATCCGCTTACTTAGCCCCGGATTCTGGCTCGCATCTACCCACGCTGCTGATGTATATTGCAGCGTAAAATATTGATATACACCATACAGTGATACCAGGCTGGCGGATAGAACGAGACAGACGATAAAACGATAGAGCGTTTCACGTGTATCCAATTTCATTACCAGCAGAAGATAAAGAAGAAAGCTAATAAAGTAGTAAAGCATAAATTGTTTCAAGCTTTCTATTACATTGACTGAAGTAAGGGCTGTAATTAGCAGAATTGCTAAAAATAAAAATACAGCCAGATTCAAATGATTTTTTAGGTTGGCCTTTAGCTTTTCGTAATTTTGTGCCGTAACGAACAATACAAGCACAAACAAAAGAATTAAAGCCAGCAGCGGCCGGTACGTAAGGATGGGAAGGGACAAAGCGATTAAGTATAATCCGTACTCCGTCCGGTATAGCGTAATTGCAAGAAACGCCCCCATCAATACGAATTCCCCGGCCATTCCTACTTTGTATTGTATGATGCCTATCGCCAGTAGCGCTACGGCTACCAGTAGCATCATCGGACGTGTTTTCGTCATAGTATCGAACTCCCGGTCCTACTTATTTGCGTCGAACAATTGCGTGAGCAGCCTGCCGGGAATGCTTGTCCGAATTGCAAGCCAGAGACGTTCCGGCCCCAAAAACAGAAGCAGTCCTCCGGCGACGAGGTCGATGGCGATGATAAGTACGAGCTTATGCATGAATAACAGAACATACGCATGTACAAAAACCATAATGAATAATATCCAGAACACATACTGCCACTGGATGGACTGCCATCGGCTACGCAGGCGTGACAGCAAGGAGTGCTGCCCGACCTTCTCCGAGAACAGTTGTATTAGCGCCATGGCTCCGTCTACCGTTTTATGGGCAAGCCAATCATAAAATGATGGTTTCTTCATTGTTTTCACCTTCTTATTCCACGCTGATTACCCTGGACGCGAATATGGCTCCGTCCGTTCTTGCGGGCAAGTACAGGTTCGGATAGAAGAATGTATTATCGATAATCGGGCTTCCGTCTAAAGAAACGAAGCCGGTAGCTTTTATTGTCAGATACACATCTTCTTCCCCTTTAAAATGCTGCAGCTTATACGATCCGGTTGTAGCGTCTGGAAGGTATTTTTTTGCCGGGACCGCTTTGACGTCCACTACCTCGCCGAAGGGCGGAGTTACTCCGAAAGTTCCTTTTTGAAAGATTTTATCTCCCGGATGGATAGATTTGTGGAAAGATGGTAGCTGTCCTTCAATAGCGATCGTTACGGTCATTTCTTTGTGCGGCATTACCAGTTTGCCTGTCATGGAAGCTTTAAGCGCGATAATAATCACCGCGCCAATAAGCAGCAGGGTAATCAGCGCGTCTTTTAATGTGAAAGAAAAAGAGCGCTGACTCATTACTTCTCACCCGCGTTAACTTCGGATATCAAGGTTTCAATCATATATTTTGGTCCTTTAACGGACACTTTAGTACCTGTCAAGAGTGCGCTTCCGTCTTCACCGACGGCAGTTTCCCCTGCGACGCTACCTTTCGTTTTTACAGTAATAAAAACGGAAAATTTCTCAGGTACAGTAGACATGACCATGCGGCCGTCAGCCGTTGTTACGGCAACTTTTCCCGGCTGTTTATCTATGGAGACAACTTCGCCGATTTTTTGGTTGTTATCTTTGTTCCGCAATACGTCACCTTTCTTAATTTGATCCACGACAAATGGATGCTCGGCACTGTTATACAGTACGTATGTTAATTCCTTTTGCGTTTTCGGACCTGTACCCACGTCCTGGCCTTGTGTGAATTTAATTCCGGCAAAAACCAATGCGCCAATTAACAGCAGAATTAAAAACAAGTCGAGAATATTAATTGCGCCAAAGACTCTTCCTTTTTGATCAATAGCTTTCATGAAATCCTTTTCCTCCTATTTCATCTAGCAAAAAATCATTCTTGCATAGCCTTTCCTAGAATATCATACATGTATTCTTTCGTACAACAGACCATGCCCATATGGAAAAACTCGCAAGCGTTGTCGCTTGTCCTTTTTCCACAACGAAGCCAAACAGCCGCTTTCTTGCTTTACAGCGACATATCGTTTCTTATTCATTGAAAAAAACCCGCTTGTGGCAAGCGGGTTCACTTCACGTGTGTACGAATGAGCTGACGATACAGCTCTTTTGTTTTCATTGCCATATGCGTCAGCGTATACTCTTCCTTGACGGTACGGTACCCGGCTTCAGCAAGCTTTATGCGCAAGTCTTCGTTCTCCATCAGGATAAGAATGTTCTGCTTGATTTCTTCCGGATTTTTCGTCGGAATGACGATGCCGTTCAAGTAATCGATGAGAAAATCTGAGATGCCTCCCACCATTGTTGAGACGACAGGTTTCTTCGCCGCCATCGCTTCAAGAAGGGAGAGACCAAGCCCTTCCGAGTAGGACGGACTCACAAACAAATCCATCGCCTGCAGGCAGCGTGGCACGTCCTGACGAAAGCCAGCGAAATGTATACGCTCGCTCACGCCAGCGCTGTTGGCCGTGTTCTGTAGCGCTTCTTTTTCCGGTCCATCCCCGATAACCAGCCAGTGAATACGGGGGTTATCTGCGGCAAGCAGGATAAACGCCTGCATCAAGTCTGTCAATCCTTTGACCGCAACAAGCCGGGAGACGGTACCGATAACAAATGCATCCTCTGGAAGTCCGAGAGAGCGCCGGATATCACCCGTATCTTCATCCGCCTTAAATTCTTCGATTGGAATCCCGTGATGGATGAGGGTAATATTTTTTGCTGTTACCCCATCCGATTCAAGCGATTGCTTGATAGAGTTCGAGATGGCGATATAGTGGTCGTTCCACTTGCGTGTCCATAGCTCCATACGGGAAGCGAGGAAGTAGGCCAGCGGATTCGGGTAATCGTACCGTAGCACGCTGTGTATCGTTGTTACGATAGGGATACGGGGAAGAGAGCGCACAGCAAGACGGCAGAAAAAATTCGCCTTCACGCCATGCGAATGAATAAGATCGGGCTTCTCTTCCTGAAATACGCGGGCAAGCCCCTTCACAAGACGAAAATCGAATCGTCCGTATGTATCGAGCACGATGACGCGAATGTTCCGTTTGCGTAATTCTTCGGCAAAAGTGGAGTTATAGAAACATACGACGACAGGGTCAACCGCATGCCTGGACAGAATTTCGAGCAGTTCAAGAATATGTTGCTCCGCGCCGCCAAACTCGCCCCCGCCGATTGCATGTAATATTTTCATTTTGGACATCCTCTGTTCACTTCCTGACCCTAGAGCAACTAAAAAACAAATCGTACTAAACAATCAAATCGTAACAATTATATCGCATCTGTGCCGATATGTTCAATGCGAGAGGGTTGATTTTTCTTATTTCAGGTATAGTATGAAAGAAGCCGTGTTTTTACGCGGGTCTAAATTTCATAGTAGAGCATTGCTGGGTAGTAAGGAGATTATGTACATATGGCACAAACCGTACTTCGTTCAGCGGTAGTAATTATGATTGTAACACTCGTCGGGCGGGTTGTGGGCCTGCTGCGCGAGATGTTGCTTGCGAATAGCTTTGCAGTTGGCTTTGAGGCAGACGTCTACCGCTACGCATTTGCGATTCCGAATACGATTTTTTTATTTGTACCTGGAGCGCTGAATGCGATTTTTGTTCCGTCTATTAAAAGTATGCTGGTTGAAAACCGGCAGGAAGAGGCACGTACGTTATTCCGTAAAATGCTAACCGTAATTACCATCATTTACTTTATTATTATGGTGCTTGGGATGGTATTTTCAAGGGAAATTATGCAGGCAATGACATTTATGCAGCAAGGATCTGAAGCGATTACGCCTCAGCAACGCGCCGAGCAGCTGGAAATGGGCACTCGCATGCTACAAATCATGTGGCCATCTGCGGTATTTATCGGGCTTATCGGCGTATTTCAGGCGACTCTGAATGCGCACCAGCAATTTTTTATACCGCAAGTAAGCACGGTAATCAATGCGATTGTCGTATGCATAGCGTATCCGCTCTTTGTTCCTTTTTACGACATCTACGGTGTTGCGATTGGCACGACGCTTGGCTTTTTATTTGCGGCAGCGTCTATGGTATATTCCATAAGAAAAGAACAGTATTCATTGAAGCTTGACTTTGCCTGGAATACTGTTGAAATGAGAAAAATAGGAGAACGCTTTATTCCAATTATGCTTGGGTCGCTGGTCACCCAGGTATATAGCTTTATTCATCCGGTGCTCGCGTCCGGTCTGGGGGAAGGGAGAGTAGCGGCGCTCGGATATGCCAATATTATTTACCAGCTTCCGATGGCAATTTTTGTTGCGGCGTTTACGCTGCCGATTTACCCTTATCTTGTTGAGTATTTTACGAAAAATGAGATGGACAAGATGAAGCGGGCAATTACTGAAGGTATGCAGTATTTATTCATCTTGATGGTGCCGGTAATTGTAGCGTTAGCTGTTATTCCGGAACAGTTGGTTTCACTGCTGTTTTACAGGGGGGGAGCTGGGAAATTTGACCTTGAAGCTGTTACATTGACAGCTACAGCACTTATGTTCCTAGGACTGGGGCTGTTCTTTCTTGCGGCGCGCGATTTGTTAACTCGTGCTTTTTATGCAATGGAAAATACAAAAATTACTGTTATTGCGGCAGTCATAGGTATTCTTGTTAATATCGCCTCCAGCCTCGTATTTATGCCGTATCTGAGCCATGGTGGCGTGGCGCTCGGCACGACGGTCGGCTCATTGGTGAATATGCTTGTGCTAAGCTTCTTCCTTCGCAGGCATATCGGTCCGTTCATCCAGCGCTCCTTCTGGGTTACCGCTGTAAAGACCGTAGCGGGGGCAATTGTAATGGGGGCGGTTTTGTATGCAGCGACCGCATTTGTTTCCTTACAGGGAGTTTGGATACAGAAGATATATACTGTCTTTTTAATCGGGGCAGGAGCAGGTCTTTTCTTCGCCGTGCTTGTCCTGCTGCGTGAGCCACTTGCTTTGCAGATTATTGAGCGTTTTGCTGGAAAACTACTAAAAAGAAAAAGGGGATAACAAACCATGAAAGTATTGGTAACAGGCGGAGCCGGTTTCATCGGCTCCCACATTGTGGACCAGGCGCTTGAAGCCGGGTATGAAGTGTGTATTGTTGATGATTTATCGACAGGCAAGCGGGGACAGGTGAATCCGCAGGCGTCGTTTTATGAGATGGATATTGAATCACCGGATATCGAGCGTGTATTTCAGGCAGAAAGACCAGATTTCGTTATCCATCAGGCGGCCCAAAGCTCTGTACCGGTGTCCGTGCAGAATCCTGTGCACGATGCCAAAATTAATATTGTAGGAACGATTAATCTGCTAGAGGCAGCCCGTAAACACGGCGTACGCAAAGTAGTATATGCTTCTTCCGCAGCAGTATATGGCGAACCGCAGTATATGGGTATTGACGAGGTTCATCCGAAGCAGCCGCTGTCGCCGTATGGAATTTCGAAATATGTGCCGGAGTTCTATCTAAATGCATACCATCATCTTTATGGATTGAATTATACGGCTTTTCGTTATGCGAATGTATTTGGAGAAAGACAGGATCCAAAAGGAGAAGGCGGCGTGGTGTCCATCTTTGTAGACCGTGCACTGGCCGAGGAAGAGCTGACCGTTTTCGGTGACGGGCAGCAGACGCGCGATTTCGTCTATGTAAAAGATGTAGCCAGAGCCAACATTATGGCCCTGACTAGCGGAGACAATGAAATCTTTAATATTAGTACCAATGAGAAGACAAGCATAAATCAACTTATTGCACTTATGAACGACGCGCTCGGCACGGAGTTGAAGGTAAGATATGATGCTCCACGTGAAGGCGATATTCTTCATAGTTATCTTGACAATGCGAACGCTATAGAAAAGCTTGGTTGGACACCTCGGTATTCTCTGCGACAGGGGCTGGAAAAGACGTTGCATTTCTATCGTACGTCAGAGTGAAGTCGGTCAGAAGAGTAAGAGCCCAGTTGTATAGTTCATCGTGGCTATCGCCGGTGAAGCTGGCGAATAGATGCTCGTGCGACGAAGACATGCTATACGAAATAAAGGAGATAACCCAGTAACGGTCGCGTTCGGCGATTTCAAAACGAATGATTTCGCCAGCCCGTTTTTTCCACGAAAACAAGTCGAACAGGATCTGCACATTAGCCTGGTCATACTTTTTCAAAAAAATTCCCCCTTCACAGGTAGAAAAATCCGTGTGAAGGGGGAATTCTTTATTTCCTTACTATCTCCTGCCCACCTTACAAAACTAGTGTTAAACAGGCAAAAGAAGTGCTATTTCGAGTTTGTATTCGACAAAGTTTTATCTCGGTTTAACGGGCAGTAAGAGCCCGGGAAGTGCAACGAACCACCAGAGGGAGGAAGACCCTTAAGCTGATGGAAGTTTTACTTTATGTTTTGTTGTTCTGCTGACTACTTTTAAGTAGCTCGATCGCCAGCAGACTGCTTTTCTCCGCTTCTTGCACAAGTGTGCCGATGTTACGGCGGATTTTCTCCTGTGCTCCAGGGAGATCGGCGAGCAATGGCTCTATATTAGCCAGCAGTGAATTGTACTCCAAATCCTTAATATGTCCTGCAGATGTCATATCAAGGCGCTGTACGAACCGGTCCATTTTTGGATCATAAGAAATGCCAGCAAACGGAATGTTCATCACTGCTGCCAGAATGACCGAGTGCAGGCGCATACCAAGAATAAATTGGGAGGCGCCGATGAAGCTGAAAATCTGTTTGAAATTCATCTTCTCCTCAATGACGACCGCTCCCGGTTCGCTCATTTGTTTAACAATATCGAGGGAAGGAGCAAGATCGGCCGGATTCTGCATCGGTAAGAAGAAAACTTCCCAACCTCTACGCAGTGCTTCATCTGCAAATTGAGCAATAATCTTCTTATATTGTTGTTCATTTTTCCATGCACGCACTGAGATAGCCATAATCGGTTTTTTTGTGTCAGGCTTGTACTTTTGAATGACACCTTGTCCGAAGGAAATATCTACTTGATTAGAATTAATGGTAACCGCCGGATCTGCCGTTACGTAAATTGGCGCATTTTTGACCCCCAACGATTTCAAATCTTCTCCTGACTGTTCATCACGTACTGTAATTACATCGACGCGGTTGACAATCATACGGATGAGCCGCTTACTAATCGCCTTGGTAATCGGACCGATCCCCTGGGCATAGAAAATAACCGGTTTACCCAGCATTTTCGCTATCATGACGATACCGAGATAATAAATCACGCTGCGTGGGCTTGTCGCATCCTGAAGCAGGCTGCCGCCTCCCATGACAAGAAGGTCGGATTTTTGAAGTTGGTTAACAATAGCGCCCATTCGCCAGCGATTAAACGCAGGAATGCCGAATAGGGCTTGCGTTTCGGCAGGTGTATTCGATAAGACCGCGAGTTCCGCGTCTGGCATATGTTTAGTGAGCGAAGAGATGATTCCATACAGCACCGTGTCGTCCCCGGCGTTGTCGAATCCATAGTATCCAGAAATCAGTATTCTTGCCATGAAAGCGACCTTCTTTCGAACCGAACTAAAACGTGTACACTTTAGTATAGCAGGTTGCCATTCAGAAAGAAAGTTGTTGCCTTTGGAGGAAGGTTTTACGAACTATATATAAATCAAACATGCATAAGTTTTACAAAAGTGTATAGAGTGAAAAGGTTATTTTACAAATATGTATATATCTTTACACAAATTCGACAATAATTTGTCGAAAAAGTGAATAAGAAAGCGATTGCAAGGTTGGCATGCTCTTTGCAATGGATAAAAAGCATACAGCACTTATCTGTCATTTGATATAAAAATAACAAATTCAGGATTATAAAATATGAGGAGGTTTTCTACATGATTCCATACCGTCCCGAACCGTTTACAAACTTTGCTGAAGAGAAAAATATGAACGCGATTAATGAGGCACTGGAGAAAGTAGCCGCTGAGCTGGGCCGCGATTATCCGCTGGTTATCGGTGGCGAAGAAGTGATGACTGAAGAGCGTCTCGTTTCTGTGAACCCGTCCGCGAAAAAAGAAGTAGTTGGAAGCGTATCCAGTGCGGATCAAGCGCTGGCTGATAAAGCGATGCACAACGCAGCCGCTACGTTCAAGACATGGTCCCGTGTCCCCGTTGAACATCGTGCCGGCTATTTATTCAAGGCGTCGGCCATGATGCGCCGCCGCAAGCACGAATTCTCTGCCTGGCTGATGCTGGAAGCAGGTAAAAGCCGCGCAGAAGCAGATGCAGATACGGCAGAAGCGATTGACTTTATGGAATATTATGCGCGCCAGGCGCTGGAACTCAAAGACCGTGGTCAGCAAACACTCGTCCGCCTGCCGGGCGAAGACAACCACCTGGAATACATTCCACTGGGGGTCGGTGTTGTCATTCCGCCATGGAACTTCGCGCTGGCGATCGTAGTTGGCATGGTGACGTCTGCGATGGTGACCGGGAATACCGTTATTCTGAAACCGGCTAGCCAGACGCCAGTCATCGCCTACAAATTTTATGAGCTGTTAGTCGAAGCGGGTCTTCCAGCGGGTGTGGTGAACTTCTTGCCGGGTCGTCCGGATGTGATCGGAGACTACCTGGTTGATCACAAGTTGACCCGTTTTATCAGCTTCACTGGTTCCCGTGCAGTCGGTTTGCGCATTCATGAGCGTTCTTCCAAAGTGGCTCCAGGCCAAATCTGGATGAAACGTCTCGTTGCTGAGATGGGCGGCAAAGACGCCATCGTCGTGCTGGATGATGCAGATGTGGAACTGGCGGCACAAAACATCGTCGCATCAGCGTTCAGCTTCTCCGGTCAGAAATGCTCCGCGTGCTCGCGTGCGATTATTCATGAGGCGGTGTACGATGAGGTATTAAGCCGAGTCGTGGACATCACAAAAGGATTGAAAGTAGGCGACGTGCGTGATGCGTCCAACTACACCGGTCCGGTCATTGACGAGAAAGCATTGAACAAAGTAATGGAATACGTAGAAATCGGCAAGCGTGAAGGCAAGCTCGTGGCAGGCGGCAAGCCAGCTGGCGACGAAGGCTTCTTCGTAGAACCGACGATTTTCGCCGATGTAGACCCGGATGCGCGCATTATGCAGGAGGAAGTGTTCGGACCGTTCGTAGCATTTACGAAAGTGCGTGACTTTGACCATGCGATGGAAGTAGCGAACAATACAGAATACGGCTTGACCGGGTCGGTGTTTACCCGCAACCGCGAGTACATCGAGCGTGCCCGTACCGAGTTCCATGTGGGCAACCTGTACTTCAACCGCAAGTGTACTGGAGCCATCGTTGGGGTGCATCCGTTTGGTGGATTTAACATGTCAGGTACGGATTCCAAAGCAGGCGGACCAGATTACTTGCTGCAATTCACACAGCCGAAGCTGTCGTCCGAGATTTTGTAAGGATACAACGCAGGAAAAAACGGAGAAGCACCCGGTTTTTATGCCGGGCGCCTTCTCTCCCTTTCTTTCCTTCATTCATCCTCTCTGTAATGAAGAGAGGGACAGCATTTTACTTTGTGTTTAATGAAAGGATGAGAAGACAATGGCGATTATGGAAACAACGATGAAAAATTTTTTCTTGTTTCTTTCTCAGAATAAATCGATGAATCAGGCAGCGAAGAAATGGGGGTTGCGTTTCGGCGCTAGCCGTTTTGTTGCCGGAGAGACGATTCGGGAAGCAATGCAGAAGGTGCAGAACTTAAACAATCAGGGGCTTGTGTGTACGCTAGATCACCTTGGTGAGTTTGTATTTAGTCGTGAAGAAGCGATTGAATCGGCGGACTATTGTGTAAAAACGCTGGATGCGATTCACCAGACGGGTGTGAACAGCAACCTCTCGCTCAAGCTAACTCAACTCGGTCTTGATATTGACGTCGATTTGTGCCGTCAGAACATGCGACGTATCCTGGACACTGCAAAGAAGTATGGTAATTTTGTCCGCATTGATATGGAAGATTACAGTCATTGTCAGCAAACGCTCGATTTGCTTGCTGAGCTACGTCGTGATTATGATAATGTGGGCACTGTTATCCAAGCTTATCTGTATCGGACAGAAAAAGATATCGAAGATTTGAAAGGGGTTTCATTGCGTCTGGTAAAAGGGGCATACAAAGAATCTTCAGAAGTGGCTTATCCTGAAAAGAAAGATGTGGATGAGAACTACAAAAAAATTATCAAGATGCACCTATTGAGCGGAAGTTATACTGCTATTGCATCCCATGATGATGAGATTATCGAGTATACGAAGCGTTTAGCGGACAAGTATAGTATTCCGCGTGAACAATTCGAGTTCCAGATGCTATACGGCATTCGCACACAGTCTCAAATCGAGCTTGCACAGCAGGGGTACAAAATGCGTGTGTATGTTCCTTACGGCAATGATTGGTACGGCTATTTCATGCGTCGATTGGCTGAACGTCCCGCTAATGTAGGATTTGTATTAAAAGGCATGGTTACAAAATAAAGCAAATGTTTTAAAATAAAAAGGTTTGAAGGCCAAAAAGCTTTAAGACAAGAGAAGAATAAAAAGTTGAGGGGGTTCAACAATGGATATGCAGTTACTGATTTCCATTACCGTTTATATGCTTGGCATGCTGTTAATTGGTTATTATGCTTACAAGCGTACTTCGAACTTAACGGATTATATGCTTGGCGGCCGTACGCTGGGACCTGCGGTAACCGCGCTTAGCGCAGGTGCTTCTGATATGAGTGGCTGGCTTATGCTCGGTCTTCCGGGTGCCATGTTTTCCCAGGGTCTGAGCGCTTCCTGGATCGCTATCGGCCTTACGCTTGGAGCGTATGCGAACTGGTTATATGTAGCACCTCGGTTACGCTCGTATACAGAGGTAGCCAATGCGATTACGATACCAGAATTTTTGGAGAAACGCTTTGATGACGGGGCGAAAATTCTACGTATTGTATCCGGTTTAGTTATTATGGTCTTCTTTACATTTTATGTTTCTTCCGGGCTTGTTTCCGGTGCCGTACTGTTCGAGAATTCATTTGGCATCAGTTACCATGTCGGCTTGTGGATTGTTGCAGGTGTCGTCGTAGCGTATACGCTGTTCGGTGGTTTTCTTGCGGTAAGCTGGACCGATTTCGTACAAGGACTTATTATGGTTATCGCATTAATTATGGTTCCGGCTGTTACCATCTTCAATACAGGAGGGATCGGTGAATCATTCACGACCATTCGTGAAATTGATCCGAAACTGATGGATATGTTTCAGGGGACGACGCTGCTAGGCATTATTTCTTTATTCGCATGGGGACTAGGTTATTTCGGTCAGCCTCATATTATCGTTCGCTTTATGGCTATTTCGTCAGTAAAGGAAATAAAGAAAGCTCGCCGTATCGGAATGGGCTGGATGATTTTCTCGGTTGGTGGGGCAATGTTTACCGGCTTTGTTGGAATCGCTTACTTTGCAAATAATGGGTTGAAATTGGCTGACCCAGAAACAGTGTTTATGGAATTAGGGCATATTCTGTTCCACCCATTAATTACGGGCTTCTTGTTGGCAGCCATCCTGGCAGCTGTAATGAGCACGATTTCTTCACAGTTACTCGTTACTTCGAGCTCACTGACGGAAGATATATACAAAACATTCTTCCGCCGTTCAGCTACTGATAAAGAGCTTGTGCTTATTGGACGTCTCTCAGTACTTGTCGTTGCTTTGATTGCACTCGTGCTCGCATTCAGTAAAAACAGTACAATTCTTTCGCTTGTTGGATATGCATGGGCAGGATTCGGTGCATCATTCGGTCCGGTAATTCTTCTGAGCTTGTACTGGAAACGGATGAATAAGTGGGGCGCATTAGCTGGGATGATTGCTGGTTCAGCCACCGTTATTATTTGGACCCGTTTTCCTGAGCTATCAAAGATGTTATATGAAATGGTACCTGGTTTTGCGGCAAGTCTTCTGGCTATCGTAGTTGTAAGTATGATGACGGCCAAGCCGTCCACGAAGCTGGAAGAGCAGTTTGAACAAGGCACCCGTTCAGCATAAGTTTTATCACCCCCTTTTGTCTCATGGCAAAAGGGGATTTTTGTTACCTGTTGTGAATAAAATAGATATGCGGGACTAGTAATCTGAATTTTTTATTAATTTAAATAAAAGGGAAGGGATGAGTATTCATTCATTGAAATGATTAATGTAAGTTAAAGGTAAAGGAGTGACTCTCATGTCGACAACGTCTTGTCCATGGCTGGCGAGTTATCCAGTGGAAGTGTCCCATAAGCTTTCTTATCCTGATATTCCGCTCTATGAACTACTTCTTCAGACAGCACAAGCACATCCTGACACTCCTGCTATATTCTTCATGGGAAAGGAAATGACATATGCGCAACTGCTGGAGGATTGTTACCGATTCGCCAATGCCTTGCAGCAGCTTGGGGTAACAAAGGGTGATCGGATTGCTATTATGCTGCCGAATATTCCGCAGAGCGTAATTGCTTATTATGGAGCTTTGCTTGTAGGGGCGATTGTCGTACAGACCAATCCATTGTATACAGAACGTGAATTGTTGCACCAGATGTCAGATTCCGGAGCGAAGGTGATTGTCTGTCTCGATTTACTGTATCCCCGGGTGAAGCGTATTAAGCAAGATACCATGCTTCAACATCTTATTGTGACAGGGATTAAGGATTATTTGCCGCTGGCAAAAAAATTATTTTACCCGTTTGTGCAATGGAAGCAGAGACAGCGTGTACAAGTAAAGGAAGGTGAGGATGCTGGTGTATATGCGTTTACTTCCTTGCTTGCACGTAGCATCTCGGCTCCAGTACGGACTCCGGCTGATGTTAGACATGACGTTGCTCTTATTCAATATACAGGAGGAACGACAGGAAAAGCGAAGGGAGCCATGCTGACGCACGCTAATCTTATCGCCAATGTCATCCAGTGTGGAGCCTGGTTTTATAAGGCAAGACAGGGAGAAGAACGGATATTGGCAGCTATTCCTTTTTTTCACGTATATGGTATGACGGTCGCCATGAATTTCGGCATTTACATGGGGGCCAAGTTAATTCTTGTGCCTCGTTTTGATGTAAGTATGATGCTGAAGCTTATCGATAACCAGAAACCGACTGTTTTTCCTGGTGCTCCAACTATGTATATCGGATTGTTGAGTCATCCTGAGCTCTCGAAATATAATATCTCTTCTATTGAAGCCTGTCTGAGCGGTTCTGCTCCGTTACCTGTCGAAGTACAGCAGAAATTTGAAGCCATTACAAACGGAAAGTTGGTGGAAGGATACGGATTAACAGAATGTTCTCCGGTTACGCATGCAAATCCGATTTGGGGACGGCGTGTTAACGGCAGTATCGGGCTTCCATGGCCTGATACCGAATGTAGGGTGGTTGACATTGAAACGGGTGAAGACGTACTGCCGGGCAGTGTAGGTGAATTATGTGTACGTGGGCCTCAGGTAATGAAAGGGTATTGGAACTGTGAAGAAGAGACGCATGCTTCTCTACAGGATGGATGGTTTTTCACCGGCGATATAGGATCAATGGATGAAAATGGTTATTTCTATATCGTTGATCGCAAGAAAGATATGATTATTGCGAGTGGTTTTAATATTTATCCGCGCGAAATCGAAGAGGTATTGTATGAACATCCTGCCGTCAAAGAAGCGGTCGTAATTGGTGTGCCCGATGAATACCGAGGCGAGACGGTGAAAGCTTATATTGTTATGCGTAAGGATGAAGAAGTTACCAACGAGGAACTGGATAAATACTGTCGGCAAAAATTGGCCTCTTTTAAGGTGCCTCACCTATACGAATTTCGGGACGAACTTCCCAAGACGGCGGTCGGCAAGATTCTGCGGCGGACGCTTATCGAGGAAGAGAGGAATAAGTTGCAGACAAAATAAAAAGGGTGGGCGTTATCCCATCCTTTTTATGTGCTTAATTTTCTATAACCGGTTCCTCGTGAATATCGACAGCCCCGTGCTTTTCCAGCAGATGGGTAATCGGTCCGCGAAGTTCGGGTTTGCTGACTCCGACGACAAGCACAACTTGTCCATCTGTAAGGTGTTGACTAATATGCTCCGACGTATACCGGTTTATGCCGAGATCGGCAAATCCGCCTATGATACCACCGGATGTAGCGCCAGCCAGCAGGGAGAGGAGAGGACCAGCGGCGATGATGGGACCGATACCGGGAATGAGTAGGGTTCCCATGCCAAAAGCGAGCCCTGCAGCGCCACCGACAACGGAGCCAATAGCCATGCCATCAACGACCGGATCAGCGCTGGCGTCGCCTGTAAATGTGTCAGGGGTATCTGTTTTGCGTAAGAAAGAAATTTCTTCTTTTTTAACGTATTCCTGTAAGGCATGAAATGCACGTTCAGCTTCTTCAGGAAGGCTAAATACAGCTACAATGTGAGGGTTCATAATCATCCTCCTTACAAGGTGCGCAAGTATTTTTCTACAGCTTTAATCTGTTCATTGTCAAGCCCTTGATTCGGAAGGGAGGGCATAGCGCCCCGGCCATTCAATAGCACATCGGTCAGCTTATCGCCTGGAAGGCGTTGTCCGACTCCTTGAAGTCCCGGGCCGACCAGTCTTTCCTTACTCAGATTATGACATCCGAGGCAATGCTGCTGAACAATGGTTTCTCCATTTACGGGTTTATTGCCTGTCGTATCTTTTGTGCGTTCATTTACCGGTTGGGCCCAAACCGAGTAGCCGATCGCCCAGGCAGCCAGCACGATGTACGTAATGATGAGAAAGCGCGGCACCTTGGCATTTGCCATCCGTATCCCCGCAACTTCTTCAAGAGGTTCTTCATACGTTGCTTCCTTCTTCTCGCGGCGTTCTTCATCCATTAACCCTACCTCCTAGCGTCCTTCAGTAGAAGGTGCCGGTTTTAAGCTCATCAAATAAGCGATTAAATCTTCGGTGTCCTGGTCGGATAAATAGTCGTATCTTGGCATGGTACTACCTGGAAACACTTGGCGTGGATTGTTCAAGTGCACGCGGTGCCATTGTTCATTCCAGCGGGTACCCACCCAGGTTAAATCAGAGCCAGTGCGCACGGTTCCTAACATATGCGGATAATCATGACGATAATCTTCTGGTACGGAGACCGGACCCAAGGAGGAATCGGCTTTTACCGGGCGTACGAATTGCGTGTGGCATACATGGCAGCCTTCCCGGATGTAAACCTGGCGTCCGCGGTATTCAGGAGAATCGATCGCATAGTTTTTTATCTTGGCGTTTGCGTTCTCCCGCTGCATGACTTCGTCGTAGAAAGGGAGCACCACGGTGGCGGTGACCCCGATGAAGAAGAGTAGGGACGCGCCGATGATAAAAGGTTTCATAAATCTTTCTTTGCTTTGTCCGCTCATGGTCTCGCTCCTTTACTCAAGCTTACGCAGTGGATGTGGATTTCTCTTCGACCGATAAAAGTTGTCCGTCTTTAATCGAGCGACGAACATTGTAAGCGAACACGATTTGCCCGATAAACATCAGCACGCCCCCAATGGCGCGGGCAATGGCAAACGGTTGCAGGGAGACAACTACCTCAAGAAATGGCACGCCGTACTGTTTGCCTTCTGTCCAGGCGAACCCTTGCATGACTCCTGCGGTCCAGGTGGTAAAAGCGAAAATAAGAAAGCCAATAATGGATAGCCAGAAATGCCAGTTCATTAAGGCCTCGCTGTAAATCTTACGTCCGGTCAGCGACGGTAGCGTATGGTAGAATAGTGCAAACAGTACGAAGGAGAAAGCGCCGAATAACGCCATATGCGCATGTCCAATTATCCAGTTGGTGAACTTGAGAATCGCGCTCGGCTGCATTAAGGATTGAAAGGGACCTTGCAGACAGGTGATGAGATAAAAAATAGCGCCAGTTACAACGAATTTCAACGGCACGCTTTCAGATATCCTGTGCCATTTCCCTTTCATCGTGCCGAATACGTTAGCTAGTACGGTCCATACCGGGATGATGAGCAGTACAGATGGAATAACACCTGCTTTCATTAACCAGGCGGGAATGGGACCATTCTGTAAGTGATGAGGACCGTTCCATACATAGAATGTAGCGATCGTCCAGAATCCTATCAACGAGAGCTTATGGCTGTAGAGCGGGTTTTTGGAAAGTAGCGGGAGCAGGTAATAGATGAATCCGACCCCGACTGTCGTAAACCAGAGACCGATAACGTTATGGCCATAAAACCATCCCGCCAGCGCCTGTGGAACACCTGTAATGAAATAGGTGACAATGTTGCCGATGATATAGAGAAACGGCAGCCAAATGAGAGAGCCCATGAAATACCATAGACTGACATAAAGCTGGCTTTCATTCCGTTTTGCGATCGTCTTAAAGCAAATGTAAGCCGCTCCTGCTACCAGCACGATGAAATACACATCCAGAGGCCAGGTCGGCTCTGCATATTCTATTGTGGTCGTATAACCCATACATAAAGTAACGAGTGCCGCCACGATGTAGATATTCCATAGGATGCCGATCGCATGGGCGAGGCGAGGATGTTCAAGTGATTTACGTGTTAGTTGCGGAATAATATAGAACAATCCTCCCGCGTATGCCATCGACAGCCATCCGAATAGCAAAATATGCGTGTGTGCGGGGCGAATCCGGCCGTAAGAAAGGTACTTTTGAAGAAATTCCCCCCATACTAAGAAATCAGGCCATACATATTTAATGGCGAGAATAAGCCCGATCGTCATTCCAATCAGAAGCCATGTAATGGAAGAGTAGAAGAATAGACGGACTACTCTGTTTTCATTGTGTGTAATGGCTGTCATAACAGACTCCTTTCATAAGCTTCGGAATAAAATCATGTTAAGTATTTCCTGAGCAAAGAAAATTATTCTAAGAGAAGGAGAATGAGGAGAAATGTCGAAATATATATACAAGCCAAACATCTTTTTCGATACATATTGACAATCCTGATTTTTTTGAATAAACTTAACACGAGTGAATGCTCATTCATTATTTGGGATTTGAGGGAATTGGTATGGCGAAAAAGACAGGGGAGAAATATCAAAACATTATTGAGGCAGCTGTGAAAGTAATTGCCCGTTATGGCTATCACCAGGCACAAGTATCAAAAATCGCCCGGGAGGCTTCAGTTGCAGACGGGACAATTTATCTTTATTTCAATAATAAGGATGACATATTAATCTCGCTATTTAAGGAGAAGATAGGTGCTTTCATCGATACAGCCCGAACGCGAATCGAACCGCTGGACAGGGCGGATGACCGTTTGCGTGAACTCATCTATATGCACCTATGGCAGATGTCGCAAGATCGCGATTTAGCCATTGTAACTCAGATTGAAACGCGACAATCCAATCCGGTTCTTAGAGCGGGGATTTATGAGGTGCTTAAACATTATTTGAATTTGATTGATGAAGTGGTTTTCCTGGGTAAAAAACAGGGAATGTTTGGAGCAGACGTAGACCACCGGGTAGCGCGCAAGATGATTTTTGGTACATTGGATGAAGTTGTCACTTCATGGGTTATGAACGAGCGGGATTATAACCTTGTCACCCTTGTCGAATCCATCCATAACCTTTTCATTAATGGACTGAAAGTGGCAAAACAGTGAATTTGCACAAAATATAGCGACTAATTAAAGAGAAAATTATTATAATTTAGCAGACAGGCAATTTGCTGAAAATAAGTATAATGAAAATTGTCCGTTTACATTTCAGGTTATGGAGGGAGAGAACTAATGGAGTTTACCAATGTCAAACTTGAAGTGGAAAACAGGGTGGCGTATATCAGTATTGATGTGCCTCCTGCAAATACGCTTAGTTCCGATACGCTTTCGGGATTGGGTGAAGCTTTCGATTACGTGGAAGGAAACAGTGATGTAAAGGTAATCGTAGTGACCGGAGCTGGGAAGTTTTTTGTTGCCGGCGCGGACATCAAAGAGTTCACAAATGCATTCGATAATGCGGAAGTAGCCGAACAGATGGCTCGTACCGGTCAGAAGCTGTTAGACAGAATTGAAGGCTTCTCCAAGCCGGTAATTGCTGCTGTAAACGGAGCGGCGCTAGGCGGAGGATTAGAGCTGGCGATGGCATGCCATATGAGGTACGCGGCTGAAGATGCCAAGTTAGGACTGCCTGAACTTAATCTAGGTCTTATCCCTGGTTTCGGGGGTACACAACGTTTAGCCCGCTTAACCAATCAAGCGAAAGCGTTGGAATTAATTCTGACAAGTCAATTCATCGATGGTAAGGAAGCGGAACGTATCGGTCTGGTTAATCGTGCAATTCCGCTGGCTTCACTGATGGATGAGGTGAAAAATATCGCTGAACTTATCGCGCTTCAAAAAAGCGCCGTTTCCGTAAGTGCTACTCTTAAAGCGGTTACATACGGACTGCGGGAAGGACAGGGAAACGGTATGGAGAAAGAAGCGGTTCTGTTCGGGGAATTGTTTACATCAGATGATATGAAAGAGGGAGTTAACGCTTTTATCGAGAAACGTAAAGCCCAATTTACCGACAAGTAATAATGATTGCAAGTTTCGTTCGCGTTTATGCTGAAAATCACGGCAATGCGCTGAACCTCTTAAATAAATCCGCACTGAAGCCAAAGGAGGATATATATGAACATTCTTGTATGCTTGAAGCAAACGTTTGATACGGAAGAGAAAATCGTGCTCGAAAATGGCGCGATCAGCGAAGATGGGGTCGAATTCATCATGAATCCGTACGATGAGTACGCAGTGGAAGAAGCGATTACGCTACGCGACGAGCACGGCGGCGAAGTCACCGTTATTACGGTCGGACCGGAACGTGCCGAGAGCGCGCTGCGGACCGCACTTGCTATGGGTGCAGACAAAGCTGTCATCGTCGATGATGAAGACATCGAGACGGATGAATACAGTATCGCTAAAATTCTAGCCGCCGTTATCAAGGACCGCGAATACGATATTATCCTATAAAAAGGGTG